>QIAL01000542.1 GCA_003225535.1 Acidobacteriota bacterium
TTCTATTCTCCCGCAACTATCGTGAAAGACGCCCAGCGCCACGGCCTGAAACTCCTGCCAGTGGATGTGACGTGCTCAGAATGGAACTGCAGTTTGGAAAGAGTCACCAGCAAAATAAACCAAAGCGAGTTGGATCCAGATTGTGTGGCGCGGGCACTCTTGCCCGCGAGGTGTGGGCGGGACGCCAACTCGACAACCGGCGGGCCGCCGGCGCTACGCATGGGCCTGCGCTATGTCCGCGGCCTACGCGAGGATGCTGCCCGCTCCCTCCTCCTCGAACGCATCCGCGCCCCCTTCACCTCCATCCACGACCTCACCCGCCGCGTCCCCGAACTCCGCCGGGACGAACTCACCACCCTCGCCGAAATCGGCGCGTTAAACGCAATCAGATCTCAGATTGCAGATTTCAGATTGCAGATTTCTAAACCAAATCAATCTGAAATCTGCAATCTAAAATATCTAAAATCTGAAATTTTTTCCCCCTCTGGCAAGTCGAACGGGCCGTCCGCCCATCCGGCCCACTCCTCGAACAGCACGCCGAGCCCGATGAACGCTCTCCACTCGCCCCCATGAATCAGGAAGAGCGCCTGGTTGCCGACTTCCACGGCACAGGCCTGACCGTCGGCCCGCATCCCATGGCCTACAAGCGTGACTGGCTGAACGCCATGGGCATCCGCCGCGCCAGCGAATTGCGAGACCTGCCCACAGGAAAACGCCTCCGTATCGGAGGCTGCGTCATCACCCGTCAGCGTCCCGGCACCGCCAAAGGATTTGTATTTTTAAGTCTGGAAGACGAGACCGGAGTCGCCAACGCCATCGTGCGCCCCGATCTGTTTCACGAAAATCGCCTGCTGCTGACCAGCGAGCGCTTCCTCGCCATCGAAGGCATCCTGCAGAATCAGGACAACGTGATCTCCGTCCGCGCCGAACGTGTGCAACCACTCTTCGTCACAAAAGCCGAAACCGTTTCGCACGATTTCCACTGATTCACAACTCAAACACCCGGTACACCCTCGACGGATTCTGCGCCTGCAGCAGCGAGATCGCCACGTTGTGCACCGGCACTCCACCCCGCGTATGGCCGTCCAGTTTTCCGTGGTGCGCATGCCCGTGCAACACCAAATCGGCTCCGTGCCGGTCGATCACCTCTGCCAACCGCGACGTCCCGAGAAATGGAAAAATCTCCGGAGCCTCTCCCTCCACCGTCTCCACAATCGGCGAGTAATGCACCACGACCACCCGCTTCGGCGCGCGCAGCTGCGAAATTCCACGTTCCAGCTTCATCGTCTCGTCGATCGACGCGCGGACAAACTCCTTGACCTCGCGTTCCCCGAATGCAGTCAGCACGCCTCGCCCAAAACCACCAATGAAACCTTTAGCCCCGGCAAAACCCACGCCATCGCGTTCATACCCGCTGCCATCCAGAACCTTCACGCCCCCTGCGATCAACATCCTGCGCAGTTCCTCTTCCTTCCCGCTTTCGTAGTCATGGTTTCCCAGCACGACAACCGTCGGCAATCGCAGCCGCACCAGCACATTTAGCAGCGGCTCCATCTCATCGGGCTGCCCGTAGTTGGTCAGGTCTCCAGCCAGTACCAGCACGTCTGCGTCGTCACGCACTCGCTCGAACTGATCCTTCAGCTTCGCGTAGCTCTGCGGCGTGAAATGCAGATCGGCACTGGCTGCGATTCTCATGCACTCTTCTTCCTCCAATCAGGAACTGGCACATTGCGCGAGGCCTGAGTTCCATCCACCTCAGCGAGCCGCTGCACCCGACGCTCCGCCAGCAGGTTCGGCAACCTCCATTCATTGACATCGATGGCGAACATGTTGTCGTCTACCAGGCTGCCGCGAAACCTCGCTTCCGAACTGGGATTTCGAAGCTCTCCTTCAAACCGCCGCACAGCATCTCCCAATGCTCTCCCACCAGTTCCATCTCGCGCCGCCAATCGAAGCTGCCGTGGGTCCCGTAGATGACATGCGCGATGTCGGCTCCATCAAAGCGCTCGCGCCGCGCCACAAAGATTTTTGACGCCACCAACTCCTCCGGAGCAAGCACGCGAGTCGTCACCCCATACACCACGGCAGGCTGTGCGCGCTCAATCCACGAGTCCTCCACCAAGATCAACCCATTGCTCATGCCGGTAATGAGATCCACGAAGTACTCGCCCCGCCTCGCCTTTGCGAGCCATACGGGATCGGTCACCTCGCATTCCATGCCTTCTTCCCGCAGGCACTCCAGCGCGGCACCACAGTTCGCGGCGGTTACGAACAGATCCAGGTCTTTGGTCTGACGGCATATCCCGGTATGCTGACGAAGCGCAAAAGCGCCCGACACCGCGTAGGGCACGCGGCGACGTTCCAGCGCTTCCAGAACATCGCGAAACAATCCGACTTGCTCTTCCGGCGCATCGGCCGGCAAAGAAGAAGTCTTCGGCACTGCTTCCGGATTGAGCGGTTCAGGCACCCACCTTGGATGTGGAGCCTTTACCCGTGGTTGTTAACCGGTTTGTTCGAAAGGCGTTTGATTTGGCAATTTACTTGCCGGTGTAACTCACTCTCCAAATCGAATTCGATCCATCATCGCTCACCAGCAGCGATCCATCCGGCGCCAGCGTGATCCCCACCGGACGCCCCCACACCTGCCCACTCGGCAGGACAAATCCAGTCAGGAAATCCTCATATTCCCCGCTGGCATGCCCCGTCTGATGCAGCGGAACTCGAATCACCTCATATCCCACGCGGGTGGCCTTGTTCCACGATCCATGTTCCGATGCGAAAATGTCGCCTTTATATTCCGCCGGAAACTTATCCGCCTCGTAAAATGCGAACTCCAGTGAAGCATTGTGCGGCTGCAGCAGCACGTCGGGAACAATCGCCTTATCTTTCAACTCCGGATGCTTCCCCTCGTGCCTCGGATCCTGGTGCGCCCCCATGTACCACCACGGCCATCCATAGAATCCCCCCTCCACCACGTGCGTGATGTAGTCGGGCACCAGGTTGTCGCCCAGTGCGTCGCGTTCATTCACCGAGCACCACAATTCCCCAGTCTGCGGGCTGACCCGGATTCCCCCGCCCGCGTTGCGGATCCCGTAGGCATACACGCTCAGCGCGCAGTTCGCCGGATCGCAAACCAAAATGTCAGCACGATCCTTCTCTCCCGGATGCGTGTCCGGATCATCCACGTTCGACGCCGAACCAACGGCTACGAAAAGCTTCTTGCCGTCCTTGGAAAAATCCAGCGCGCGCGTCCAGTGCCCTCCGCCATTTGGAAGATCGGCCACGTGCTCCGGCCCTCCACTCGCCTTCAAATCGCCATTGTGATAGGCGAACCGAACCACCTCGTTGGTATTGCCGATATAGACCCACTGCGGATCGGGTCCCACAGGATAGAACGCGATGCCGTAAGGCCGTTTCAATCCGCTCGCAAAAATCGCTGACTGCTCCGCCTTCCCATCCGAGGTCACCCCGCGGAACACGCGAATCCGCCCAGCCTCGCTCTCCGCCAGAAAAACATCGCCATTCGGAGCGGTGCGCAACAGTCTCGGATTCTCCAGGCCCGTGGCAAACAGTTCGACTTTGAATCCCGCTGGCGCGACCGGCCAAGCATTCTCCGGCCGCGACACAACATCGGCGCCGTTCTCGGCCGACTGCGTTGTGAAGGGCTTCGGCAAATCGCTCACGCTGATCTTGCGGACGGTCCCCGGCTTCTCATATCGGTAATCGGTGAACGGCGCGTTCGGCGACGCATCCTTCAATTCACTTTTGCTGGATGCCGCTGCCGGAGCCGCACTCGATCCCGCGACCGTTGCTTTGCCCGACAGCACCGCCTCCAAATAACTCACTACCTGCCAGCGCTTCTCTTCCGGCATGAATGCCCACGAAGGCATTCCATTGTCCTTATCGCCCTTGGTGACGAACCAGAAAATCTCGCCCTCCGTCACGCCTTTCAGCTTCCCGTCGATAAGCGAGGGCACATTCCCGGTCCCTTTCAAAGTCTTCCCGTGGCACGAGAGACAATTTCGTGCGTACACGGTCTTGCCCGCATCAATCGCGGCCTGCTGACCTGCAAGTGGATTCTTGGTAGTTTTCGCGGAAGCCGGCGCTCCATGAAATGGATTGTCGGCGGCCTCCAAAATCACAAACGGAAGAACGGAAACAATAACTGCCAGGCACCACTGGGTGACGCTACGACGCATAGGTATCCTCGCGGTAAGGTTTATTGCTTTAGATTATGCCTGAGCGAAAAGGGAAGCGTGCTTTTCTCAACCTATGAAAAGTGAGCCCCACCATGAAAAGGGTGCCCCACCCTTGTCGCGCCTTATGCGAGAGGGTGGGGATTTTGACCTCGCCCTAAAGCCCTTGAACTTTGTGAATCCGGTTTTCCCAAAACCAAGCCGCGAAGCGGCGTCAGAATACAGCCCACGGCGCAAGCCGTGGGTGAAAAAAAAGAAAGACGCCCAAGCCGCAGAGCGGCGAAAGAAATTCTCCGTTACAACCCCGCCGTCTGATACCTCAGCAGCGCCAGCGCCAACCGATATTCATCCTCCGCCTGCGCGCTCCCAATCTCGGCCTGCGTCTGCTGCAGCTGCGCCTGACTCAACTCCACAATCGAACTGAGCCCCAGCTTATAGCGTGTCTGTGCCAAATCAAGCGCGAGATTGGCTTGCCCCAGAAGTTGCTGGCTCACATTAACGCGATCAAACGCCGTACTCGCCGTCAGCCACGCCGTCCGGACATCCCGTGAAATGCGATTCCGCAGATCCGCCAGTCGCTGGCGCATGGCCTGTGCCCGTAGCTCCGCTTCCCGCGATTGAGCCGAGTACCGAAATCCGGTGAATATCGGAATCTGCAGGTTCACTCCCACCGCGCCATACGGCCCGTACACACGATCATCCCGCACCGGGCTATCGCCGTACGCCGCAAGCGCGCTGATCGTGGGAAACATTTGATCGCGGTCCGCCAAATGTACCTTTTCCGCCGACTCCGATTCGAACTCGAGCGCCAGAATCTCCGGCCGCTTGGCGAACGCATCGGCGATCAGAGGGTCCACATCGGCCGGCGGCGGCGCCAACGCCTCGGTATCACTCACCAGTTCGAAGCTCCCCACCGTCGGATAGCCCAGAATCGCCGACAGGCTTGCGATCGCCGCCTTGTCGTTATTCAACGCATCCAGGTACAACAGCTTGGCTTGGGCCAGATTGACGTTGGCAAAACTCAAATCAAGCTCGGACTTCAGCTTACTCTTCGTAAGTGCCGACACCTGATCCGCGAGCAATTGCCGCGACGCTACAGTCTGCTCCGCCACTCGCAGAACGGCATGTGTCTGCTGCGCGTTGTAGAACGCCTGGTCCACAGCCGCGAGCACATCCTCCTTGGTCGCAACCGCGCTCTGCTCGTCCGCCCTGGCCTGCAGCCGCGCGCTCGCCAGTAAATTGCTGGTGTGGCCGAAGTCTGTAATGAGTTGGCTGACGGTGGCGCCTCCGGCAGCCCTCGTGTAAATGATGGGATTGTTCAGTGCTCCCGCGGTGATGCGGCTATTGTTCCGCGCATCGACCGCTGTGACGTTCGCATAGGCCTGTGGCCAGAAGTTCGACCTCACTTCGCGTACCACCTGTTGCGAAGCGAGCGCGTCCAAGCGAGCCACAGAAATCGCCGGATTGTTCTTCAGCGCGATCGCCTCCGCATCCTTCACCGCAAGACGAACCACGATCGGCGGCTTTGGCTGAATCGTCTTGCCCACAGTAGTCTCCTGACTCGGAGACGGGGCGACGGGCGGCGTAGGGGCTGGATTCTGGACCACCGGAGTCGATTGTGCATGCAACAGAGAACTCCAGATAATCACGCAAAACAGACCGATAAAAATTCCCGACCTCACGCCTGCACCTCCTGTGCCGTGGACTCTTCGTTTCGGTGGAACCACAAATACGCCGCCGGGACCAGATAGATCGTCACGACGACTGACACCAGTAAACCTCCGATGATCGCGCGCGCTAGTGGAGCGTAAGCCTCGCTGCCTGTGCCCAGCTTCAACGCCATCGGGATCAATCCCAGCAGCGTAGCCAGCGATGTCATCAGCACCGGACGCAGCCGTTGCCGCGACGCCACCGCCGCCGCTTCTCTCAACGGCTTCCCCTGATACCGCATCTGCCGCGTGAATTCCACGATCAGAATGCTGTTCGACACCACGATTCCCACCATCATCACTACACCCATCAGCGACATCACGTTCAACGTGGTTCCCGTGATCAGCAGGAACAGCAGCACGCCCGCAAGCCCCGGCGGCACCGCCAAAAGAATGATGAGTGGATCCAGGAATGAAGCGAACTGCGCCACCAGGATCAGATACACCAACACAATCGCCAGCAGCAGCCCGATCCCAAAGCTCTTGAACGACGACCGCATGTTCTGCACCGATCCTCGCAGATCCACACGCACACCCTCCGGCAGCTTCGTGTTCGCCAGAATCTTGTCGATCTGTCCAGTGACTTTTCCCAGGTCCTCTGTTTTCGGAGAGACATACACATCGATCACTCGAAACAGCTGGTAATGGTCCACTTCAGTGGGCGTTGGAATGGTCTTCATACTGACCACCGTATCGAGCGTAGTCGGCTCTTTGGCCTTCGCCCCCCGCATTGGAATCTGCTTCAAGTCCTCGAGGGTCTTCACCGCATCCTCCGGATACTGCACCGTCAGCATGTACGGATTCCCACTCTTCGGATCGATCCAGTAATTCGGCGCGATCATGCCGTTCGATGTCAGCGCCGTGATCACGTTGTCGACTACTTCCTTCTGCGACAGCCCGACCAGACTCGCCTTCTCTCGATCGATATTCAGTTGCAGTGCCGGATAATCGATGTCCTGCGGAATAAGCACATCGCTCACGCCTGGCAACGCCCGCACCTGCGACGCAATCTGCGCCGCTGTCGCGTAGCCCTGCCGCAGGCTGCTGCCGCTGATCTGTATATCGATCGGCGCCGGCATGCCCATGTTCAATACCGAATCCACCAGTCCACCCGATTGGAAATATGCGCTGACCTCGGGCACCTCCTCCCGAAGTTTTCTGCGCACCTGCCGCATGTAGTCGTAGCTGCCAACCTTGTGCCCCTCTTTCAGGCTCACCTGTACGAATCCCGTATGCGGCGCGGAGTTCGGGGTGTAAATCGCCGAGAAGTCGCTGGTGATGCCGATATTAGAAACCGTCATTCCCAGTTCGTCGTCCGGCACCACCTGCCGAACCACGTCTTCGATCTTGCGGGCATATTGCTCCGAAAGTTCAATCCGGGTCCCGGACGGAGCTTTGTAATTGATCACAAACTGTCCAGGATCGGTGCGCGGGAAAAATGCGACGCCCATCAGCGGATACATCGCCAGGCACATGATCGAAACGCCCGCCAGCCCAACCGTAGTCGCGACCGGCTTGAGCAGCGCGGTACTGAGTGTGCGGTCGTACTTCCCCACTACCTTCTCAAAGTAATGGTTGAACTTGGTTGCGATGGCTCCGAACCGCGCTCCGATCGCACCTTCTCCGCATTCCTCATCCGCTTGATGCTTCTTGATTAGCTTGGCGCAAAACAGCGGCACCACCGTCATCGCCACTAGATACGAAGCCAGCAGCGAAAGCACTACCGCCACGGCCAGTGCCACAAATAGGAACCGGCTCACACCGTATAAAAAGATGGCCGCAACCTCTGGTGCCTCGCCCTCTTCCAGATGTCGAAAGATGTTCTCCAACACCACGACCGAGTTGTCGATCAATCGGGAAAAAGCGAGTGCCAGCCCGCCCAGCACCATGGTGTTGACCGTCCCGCCACCGGCGCTGATCGCCATAAATGCCGCCAGCGCTGACAACGGAATCGACAGAAACACCGCCGCCGTTGCCCGCATGCTTCCCAGAAACAGAAGCACCATCAGCCCCGTCAGCACCAATCCAATCGCGCCCTCATGCAGCAGGTTCTCGATCGCCATCTTCACGAATGCCGACTGATCGAACACCACCTTCGCCACCAATTGTTTGGGCACATCGACCAGCTTCGCCAACGCGTCCCGGATTCCGTTGACCACGGCAATCGTGTTGCTGTCTCCACCCTGCTTCAGAATCGGCAGATACACCGACCGCTGCCCATCCACGCGCACAACGTTCGTCTGAATCTGCTGCGCATCCTTCGCATGCCCGATATCGCCGACCAGCACAGATGCCTGCCCCACCGTCTTGATCGGCATCTCATTAATCTCGTTCGCGTTCGGAACCTGGCTGTTGGTGTACAGGTTGTAATCGATCGGACCGATCTTCACGTCGCCCGCGGGAAGAATGAGGTTGCTCTCGTTCACCGTGCGCACCACATCCATCACCGACAACTCGTGCGCATCCAGCTTCAGCGGATCGACATACACCATAATCTGCCGGTACCGCCCGCCAAACGGCTGCGGCACCGATGCTCCCTGCACGCTCGCAATCTGGTTGCGCACCGTGTACTGCCCGAGATCACGCAATTGCGTCTCATTGAGCCCTTGCCCTTTCAACGTGATCAGGCACACCGGCAAACTCGACGCATCGAACTTGAGCACCACGGGAGGCAGAGTTCCCGGAGGCAGCCTCCGCAGATCCGCCATCGCGAGATTCGAAATCACACTAAGATCCGAATCCGCGTTCGTTCCAGGCTGGAAGTAGATCTTGATCAAGCTCACGCCCGGCAGAGATCGCGACTCGATGTGATCGATCCCGCTCCCCAGCGTAAAAAATCTTTCGAATGGATTCGTGATGCTGGTCTCGATCTGTTGCGGCGGCATTCCCGAATAGAAGGTCGCTACGACGACTACTGGAATGTTGATCGGCGGGAACAGGTCCACCGGCATTCGCACCAGGGTCACCGTGCCCACAATCGCCACCATCAGACAAAGAACAATAATGAAGAAGGGATACCGTATAGCGAATCCTGACATTAGATTCCGCCCTTCGATCCCTGCGCCATCTCATTCACCACCTTGGGCTGCACCTTTTCTCCTTCGCGGAACTCACCGCGGTTCCCCACGATCACCCGGTCGTTGTCCGCCAGCCCAGCTACAATTTCCACCCGATCGCTCGACTCCACTCCCAAACTGACTTGCCGCTTCGCCACACGCCCCTGTGCATCGACAATCAGCACGGTAGCTCCCGAACTATTCCTGTCCAGCGCCTGAATCGGCACCGTGAGCACGTCTTTGTGCTGCTTCAAAATCAGCTTCGCCTCCGCGTACATTCCTTCCTTCAAAGTCCCGTCTGCATTTTTCACGTCGATTTCTGTGTGCATAGTCCGGGTCTCGTCGTTCAGCGCATCCGCAAAGCGCGCAACCTTCCCTTCGAAATCCTGATTCATCGCAGTCACATGAACCTGCACCACGCTGCCCAACTGTAATCCCGGCACCGCCGACTCCGGCACCGGCACCACCAGCCGCAGCTTGGTGTACTCCGCCAGTTGCACGACCGGCATCGACTGCGTATCGGAAGATGTCCCGGCCTGAATCATCGTCCCCGTGTCGGCGTATCGCTTCGTCACCACTCCCGCAAACGGCGCTGTGACGTGCGTGTAGTCCTCGAGCGCATTGACCCGCTCAAGTTCCGCCTGGGCCACTGCCAGTTGGCTCTCCGCTTCCGCCAATGCCGCCTTGTCGCTCTCAATCTTGGCTTCGGTGTCCTTGTCCTTCGCCATCGAGTCATCCAACTCCTGCTCCGCGATCAACCCAGGCCTCGCCTCCGATGCCTGCTTCAAACGCGCGTAGCCCGTGTGATACGCCGCATGAATCGATTCCGCGCTGTGCACATTGCTTTGCGCCCGCGTCACCGAATCTTTCGCGCGTCGTAAGCCAGCCTGCGCTCCCGTCACCTCGGCACTCAGTTCCGGCACTTCCAGAACCGCGAGTGTCTGCCCGGTTTTCACGTGATCGCCCACATCCACATAAATCTTGCGAATGTATCCAGCCACCTTGGCATGCACATCGACCTGCTGATACGCGTGAAATGCGCCAGATAGCGTCACGGCATCCTCAATCGGAGCGCGCTTCACCAGCGCCACCGCCGCGGACGGAAGCGTCTCGTCGGACGCGTCCGCCTTCGCCGTCGGCCTGGTAAGTAGGCGCAACGTGATGAGTCCCACGATCACCACTGCGGTAATCGCCGCAATTCTCTGCTTTGAATTCATTCGTTCCCCTGTCCGGCAGTTGTGCCGGCTCCAGTTTTCAAAAGTGAAGATACGATTCGGAGTTCCAATCAGGCTTGTGACTCAAAACGTGCGATTCTTAAATGGGTACACGCACGCACTTGAAGTACACCAACCGAAAAAATCAAACCTAATGTTGAACCCTAGTAAGGATGAATTCAGGAATGAAACGGCGGAGGACGATTAGAGAGGCTTTCTTCGTAGTAGAGACGTGGCAGCGGCGGCCCAGCAGGTGCGAACCGCGGATAAAAAACCGGCGCGTCCATCACCGTCAACGTAGAAACGGGTGGAACCCATTTCGCCGCGTCACTATCCATGTGCTGCCGGACCGGCTGCCCAGTGACCGATTTAACGATCGTCCCGGTGGAGGTCCTCGTCCGGGAGGTCCGCGTCGCCAGACTCACCGTTAACCCGCAGATCGCGAGCACAACGACGGCCACTTCCCAGCGCCGAAGCACACGCTTCCGCAGGTGATTTTCCATTAGCAACATGGACTGCTGCCCAACCAGAGAATTATAACAACATCCTCACACCCGGGCTAAAACCGTAACAACGGCAGAGGCAAACGTGGCCCGGTGAGGGTGCCCCATTCTAAATTTCGCGTTCTTGGCGAAATTTAGAGTGGGAACTTTCTCAAGCCTTCGTCTTCGGTTTGCTCGTACCCTTGAGATTGAGCGCCACAGCAGCGCGGATGAGATCCTTCAAGGCCGCCTCATTGATCTTCTCGCCTTCGTGGATGTCGATGGCGCGCCTCACATTTCCCTCGAGGCTTGAGTTGAATAGACGGGAAGGATCCTTCAATGCCGCTCCCTTGGCAAATGTCATCTTGACGACGTTTTTGTAGGTCTCTCCCGTGCAGACGATGCCGCCGTGGGAAAAGACCGGAGTCCCCGGCGATTTCGCCTTGGCCCACTTCCACTCTTCGACGATCTCAGGATCAGCCTCGTGTATGATCGTGCGCACTTTCGCGAGCGTCTTCCCGCGCCAGTCCCCAAGTTCCTTAACCTTCTCATCGATGAATGCAGAGGCTGGTTCCATCGGAACGCGTGCTTTCATGTACAGCTCCAACTCTCGCACCTAATTTAGCTTCGCTCAGCCGTAACCTGCAACCTCCGCAAAGGGAAGCCTCTCTGGCTCGATAGCAGTTCCTGCGGTAGGAACCATCTGGGTTCCACAGGGACAATTGGAACGACGCCCGCAAACTAAAGGTCCGCTGACCCGCTGAACGTCAGTAACCCGCCTGAGTTCTTTTCAGCGAAAGCGTCGTGTCGGTATCTTTGTAATAGCTTGCATGAATCGAGGAAAGTAAACTAGGAGCCATCGTGATCGAGCAAAAAATTAATGAATTCTTTGGCGATGCCGAGTCCACTGGCTTTGGAACCGGTTGGTGGAGCGGGATATTGTCGGCCTTTTTTGGCTTTCTTTCATTCGGAGCAGTTCTGTGCCTGCATTTTCCGCAGCTACTAACCTCCCCTGAATTGCGCCCACATTATCCGATGCACATCATGCGCGTTTTAATCCAATGCCTCATCGTGGGGGCGATCTTATTCGGAATCATTGCTTCGATTCTGCGCAAGAAAAAGATTTTGGCATTGACTGGAACGTTGTTTGCCATAGCTGCAACGGCGTTGGGAGGTTCGAGCGTACGGATCAACCCGAACCTGGGGAATGGACCTGCCATCGGCATGGACTGGTTTTTGCTTGATATGCTCTTGATGGCGATCATCTACGTGCCTCTCGAAAGACTCTGGCCCCAGTATCCGGAACAAGGAACATTCAGGAATGAATGGACTTTGGATGTGGTCTACTTCATGTCCACTCATTTCCCGATACAGGTTTTGTCTTTTCTGGTCTTACTGCCCGCAACCCAAGCCGTGAAGTATTTAGGCGTTCCGGTTCTTCAACATTTGATCGCTCACATACCCTGGCTTTTCCAGTTTTTGCTGGCGATTGTGGTTGCTGACGTCGCCGAATACTTCATTCATTTGGCTTTGCATAAAGTGCCATTCCTGTGGCGTTTTCATGCCGTTCACCATTCTTCGAAAGCGCTGGACTGGATCGCAGGCTCCCGCTCCCACTTTGTCGATGACACGCTGGTACGCGGATTTATCCTCGTTCCTCTCATGCTTGGATTTTCGCAATCGATCATCTTTGCGTATCTGATCTTTGTTACCCTTCACGCTACCTGGACTCATTGCAATTTCGGTCCCAATGCCAAATGGCTCGAACAATTCTTGGTGATGCCCAGATACCATCATTGGCACCATACTTCGCAAAAAGAGGGCATCGATAAGAACTTTGCTATTCACTTTCCATGGATTGATAAGCTTTTTGGAACTTACTACTATCCGGATGAGTGGCCGCAACGTTACGGTCTAGACGGCGAGGAAATTGCGCGTGGCTTCGTCGGGCAAACGATTGCACCATTTACCAAAAGAAAACGAACGTCTTAGAAATCCAGTGCTCCTAATGGAACGTCCTTGGGCACTTCTTCGCCCGTTCTCGTTGCCTTCACCAAGCCCAGATATTTCATCACTTTGACGGTTATAAATCCAAAGTCATATTCAGATTCGTCGTGGCTTAGTCGCAACAGACGCGGATAGTGGTGATGATTGTTCTGAAAACAAGCGCTAAAGGTTGCCGTTACCGGTAGCCACTCGCCAACGTTCATGGCGTTGTGGTCGTCATCGTGATACCGCCGGTATCCAAATTGTCGCGTGTGGGTCCAATAGTTTTGGACCATATTGACCCACTGCGCAAAAATTCGAATTCCAATCCACATCGCCAGCACAAATTTCAGGTCTCCAACTAACTTCCAGAACAGATAGAAACTGAAGGCTTGTGCAAGGATTGCAAAAACCGGGTGCGCAACCACCCGAAACGTCCGAGACCTTAAAATCTCATCGCCAGCCATATTGTCAATGCAGCGGTACGGCATTACGCACAGGTAGAAGGTTCGCCAAAAACCATCGCCTGCAAGTTTATTGGGATCCCCGGGATGGTCCGCATTCTTGTGATGCAATCGATGGCGATTTACCCAGGCGATGGGGTCTACATAAAGCCCGAAGACGTTATTCACAACAGTAACGGCTTTTATGAACCATTCCTTATAGTCGAGAGAACGATGAGCAATGCCCAAATGAAGAACATCGGCCAGGTACAAGCCGCCAGAAAACCAGCAAAAGATAAAATAAACTCCGCCGATCAATAGTCCAGTCCAAGGCCCCAAGTGCGCTGGGGCGAAATACACACAAGCCAGCATGTATAAAACAATAATCAAATAGCCCGTGAGATTGTATATTTTCACGATGGACCCTTCCCCGTGTCGGGTCATTCAAGCAGAAATCGGAGTTCCTTTCAATTAACAAGTTGAAGTACTAAAGGCGGAGTACGATAGCTCAACAAAGCCGTTCCTGTAAGCGACCACGTTCTTCAAATTCCACCTCTCCTCCTTCAGCAAGCCACCGAACAACCGGAGTCCTTCCCCCAACAGGACTGGCGCTATCGTCAACCGGATTTCGTCGACCAGTCCGAGTTCGAGGAAACGCTGGCACAACATGGCCCCGCCCACGAGCCATATGTTTCGATATCGAGGTGCAAGTTTCACGTCGACTAATGTCTTGAGATCGCCAGAATAGAACTCGACGGTCTTCCTCGAGCTCGCAGGCGGCCATTCTCTGCCGCTCACTACTACAACCGGAGTATCGCCATAGGGCCAGCCCAGTTCCAGCGCGTGTTCATACGTGCGGGAACCGAGCACATAACAGTCGATCGCTTTGATGAAGGTCGCAATTTCTTCCTCCGAAATGGAAACCCCGGCTTCGTAGACGCTACCAGGGCTATCCATCCAGGAGACGCTGTTGTCCTTCTTCGCGATGAAACCATCGAGACTGGAAACCACGTGCAAAGTTACACTTCGTTTTTTTGCGTTTCCTTCGTTGCGTGCCATCGTTCTTCCTCGCGGAGGCTTGAAACTCTTCTGAAATCCTGGGTGGCCCATCCTTTCGCGCCTTTTGCGAAAGGGTGGGATTCCCCACTCCCAACCCTATGTGATTTTGACTTTCATCTCTGCTGAGGGGCTGCTCCCCGTCGCAGGCTCCACAGTGCGCGCACCGCGAGGATGAA
>QIAL01000779.1 GCA_003225535.1 Acidobacteriota bacterium
ATCACGCACAGTCTGCTGAAAAATGCGCCATCGCACAGCCTCCTCGATGAACTTCGACAGGTCACCTTTCTTCATCCCCTGGGCGCCGAGAAACGTACGCAGAGCATGATCCGCTTCTTTGGACCAGGTAATGGTCAGTCGAGTGTTTTGCTGGTCGGATGCGGCACCTTTAATCATATAAGCATATATCCTACTATTAGTTTATATGATTATTGCCTGACGCGAAAGACAGTCGAGGGAATCCACCGAAATCTCACACCCCTGGCATCCTCACTTCTTTGAAGCTTCTCGCGTCTATCTCTCATCTGTGGATTAAATCCTCACATTGGAAAAAAAATGTCCGATCCTCGATATCCGCTTGGCAAATTCCACTACGACGGCCCTTTGAGCCCTCAACAACAGCAGGCGTTCCTCGATGCGATCGTAAGGACACCGGCAAATTTGCGGACCGCGGTCCGGGGGCTATCGGATTCGCAACTCGACACTCCCTATCGACCGGAGGGATGGACCGTCAGACAAGTCGTGCATCACGTTCCTGACAGCCACCTGAACGCGTATGTGCGCTTCAAATTGGCTCTCACGGAAGACGATCCCACGATCAAGCCTTACGCCGAGGATCGCTGGGCGCAACTCGCCGACACTCCCGGGACCCCGATCGACGTGTCGTTGACTCTGCTTGATTCCCTGCACGACCGCTGGGTTCGCCTCCTGAAGTCTTTGACTCCCGACCAATGGAAGCGTACCTTCCGCCATCCTGAGATGGGGCCGATGACCCTGGAGAAGACGCTCGCGCTTTACGCATGGCACGGCCCGCATCACGTGGCCCACGTTACAGAGCTGCGCAAGCGGATGTCGTGGTAGCTTGGCCGCCAGAGGATTAGCAAGATGATTGCGAGAGTGTGGCACGGGTACACGAAGCCGGAGCACGCGGATTCCTATGAGGCGATGTTGAAGCCCGAACTTCTGCCGGGCATCGGCAAAGCCAAAGGATACAAGGGGAGTTATTTGCTTCGCAGAAATCTCGGAGCAGAGGTGGAGTTCATCACGATCTTGCTTTGGGACTCGATCGATGCGCTTCGCGCCGCGGCCGGACACGACGATTACGAGACGGCAATCATCCCTGAGGAGCGCCGAAAATATCTGGCGCGGTATGACTCGAAAGCATCGCACTATGAAGTTGCCTCGGTACACGGCATTCCGCTCTAGCGAACTGTGATTCGGATCACAGTGCAGTCAGTGACTCGAATCACAAATTTCGAATGAGGCATCGGAAGAAGGAACTTCTCATCGGAAACTTCCGTCATCTTTCGAGGCTGGTACTGAGACCTTAACATCGACGCGATGGA
>QIAL01000780.1 GCA_003225535.1 Acidobacteriota bacterium
CGGAAGCGTTCGACATCAAGATTACGAACAGAGTGAACATGACCGCAGCGTGGATGTTCATTTTTCTATTCATTAATTGCATTTACCATTCTCCTTAGCTTGAATGCCACAAGCGTCCTGGACCTTCCTCGTTCGCTGGCTTGCAGCATCGAACGATCGGACATGCAAATCTACGGCCGTCTAACACCGAACATTGCGTTAGCCGAACAATTCGCATCACGTGCAAGACCGACATGTGTGGTTACCACTTCGAATCACTTCCACGCCCCTGTGGTGCGAAGGGAACGGATCACTCATGCCGTCAAACCCGACTGTACGGCGAAGATCGGCGACATATTGCGCTCTTCAACATAAATCTGCCATTAATTACTCTCGGAGATTCAATCCGCGGCACGAACATTTCGAGCATACAAAATTATTGAGAGCGGAAGTTTTTCCTAAAGATTTATTAAGCAAAACTTAAGCATCTATTAACTGAAGAAATGTCTGTAATCCGACTTCTTGCCGACGCTCCTTATTAAAATGGTGTGAGGGGTAATGGGTACGGCAAAGCTGCTGGAGTCCTGTGCACTTCGGTCCCGAATTCGCACGATTGACAGCTCGCCTGTTGGGTTAGTGTCGATAAACGCGTTTCTGTTTACCGATTCACTTTCACTTGCCTGGTTATTCGAGCCGGTTCAGACGGTCGTCGAAACACCATCCAATTCGTGGATTCAACAATGCTTCCCCTGCAGAAGCGAACTTTCTGGCTGTACCCGGTCAATACCTAGCCAGGGATGTGCTCCGGCGGATCAAACCTGGGGAGCGCTTTAGCCTTTGTTTTCAATGCAAGTCGGATTCGACCTGAGTTTTCGTCGACCGTCTGAGCCCGCCCGGCTAACCGGACAAGTGGGTCCTGGTACCCAAGTTATAGGTGATCGCATTTGTGTGGGTACACCATACTCTGGCTACCCGCGCAGGATTGCTTTACAACAATCTTGTAATTGCCCTGGGGCAACGACACGTCTAGGTTTGCGAAATTAATATAAGCGTAGAGTAAGATGTCCGAACGGGAAAACCACTCAGTGTAGAGTCTCGTTCGATTGACAAAGCCCCAGGTGGCGAGTGGTCCTGGGGCTTTCTTCCTTTGCAAACTTCAGTAACCTTCCTGTCCTGACCCCCTCCAGTTGTACCAGCTGATATGAGAGTCTAACGCCCGAGAGGGCGGGAGGACTCGATGAAAAGGAAGCGACACACACCGCAGGAGATCATAGCGAAGCTACGCGAGGCGGAGGTGGACCTCAACCAGGGCGCGACGATTGAAGCGGTTTGCCGGAAGCTGGAGATCAGTGAACAGACGTTTCATCGCTGGCGGCATCTCTACGGTGGGATGAAAGGGCCGGAGATGGCGCGGATGAGAGAGCTGGAAAAAGAAAATGCGCGGCTGAAGAAAATCGTGGCGCAGCAGGCCATGGACATCGACGCGTTGAAGGACCTCAGCCGAAAAAACTGGTAAGCCCGGCGGGCAGGCGACGGGCGGTGGAGCATTTGCGCGGTGAGTGGCGCTACGCGGAACGCAACGCCTGCCGATTGGTGAAGCAGTCACGCTCGACGCAGCGATACGAAGCGCGCATCGACTACGAGGAACGGCGGATCCGGAAGCGATTGCACGAGTTGGCGAAGAAGCATCCAGGCTCAGGCTACAGGCGGATGACCAGGCTGTTGCGGAGAGAAGGAATGAAGATTAACAAGAAGCGAGTGCAGCGGCTGTGGCGGGAGGAAGGCTTGCGGAACCCGCCCCGGAAGCGGCGAAAACGTGTACGAGGCCACAGCGGGAACAGTTGCGCGATGAAAAGGGCGGAGTACAAGAACCATGTGTGGTGCTGGGATTTCACGATGGACGAGACTTCGGAGGGAAGAAGACTCAAGTGGTTCTCGGTGATGGATGAATTTACGCGGGAATGTCTGGCGTTGGAGGTGGAACGGAGGATGACAGCGCGAGACGTGGTGGCGATTCTGACGTGGCTGGAAGCAAAACGCGGAGCGCCGGGAGCGATTCGTTCCGACAACGGTCCGGAGTTCGTCGCACGCGCGGTCGGAAAATGGCTGACAGCGCGAAAGGTTGGGCCGTTGTATATTGCACCCGGCAGTCCGTGGGAGAACGGGTATAGTGAATCGTTCAACAGCCGGATGAAAGCGGAGTTTGCGGACCGGGAAGTTTTCGGTTCGCTAATGGAGGCGAAGGTTTTGGGAGCGGAATACAAGCGTTACTGGAATCAGGAGAGGCTTCACAGCGGGATCGGGTACAAGACGCCGGCCGAATTCGCCGCCGAACTTGGGCCGGACTCCGCTACGCTCCGT
>QIAL01000781.1 GCA_003225535.1 Acidobacteriota bacterium
GCACCGATCCCCGCCAGCGGCACCGTTTGTTGGGCGGCATCTTCGTTGATAGTGAGATTGCTGATCGCATTGAGCGTGGGCGGATCATTCACTGCCGTGACCGTGAGGAGAAAAGCCGTGCTGGCATTGCTGACCCCATCGCTGACAGTGACGGTGATGGTGCTGGTCCCGTTCTGGTCGGCAGCCGGAGTGATCTGCAAACTGCGCGAGAGTCCGCTGCCGCTAAAGAGGATGTTGGTGTTGGAGACCAGTTGCGGATTGGAGGAAGTAGCTGAAAGCACAAGGCTCGCTGGCGCGCTGTCGATATCAGCCAAAGTCAACGGCAATGAGAGCACGGTGTCCTCGTTAATGGTCTGATTGGCGATAGAACCAATAATGGGTGCATCGTTGACCGGCGTCACCGTCAGCACAAACGAACTGTTGGTGCTCAACCCTTCGGGATCGCGCACGGTCAATACCACCGTGGCGCTGCCGGATTGATTGGTGGCGGGAGTGAGCCGAATGGTGCGATTGGAATCGGTTCCGCTTAAAAGCAGATTGCTGTCCGGCAACAGTTGCTGATTGGAGGAACGGGCGCTGACCACCAGAGTTGTAGCCGCCGATTCAGCATCCCCCACCACAAAGCCCAGCGCCGCAGTGCTGCTGTCCTCAGCGATGGTTTGATTGGCGATGGTTGAGATGGTGGGCGGATCATTGACCGGATTAACCGTGAGCTTGAAACTGCTGCTGGCGCTGGCGCTCTGAGGATCACTCACCGTCAGGGTGATGATGGTGCTCCCGGATTGATTGCTGCGCGGGCTGACTGTGACCGTGCGGCTAGTGCCGGTTCCGCTGATTGCAATCCCGGCATTGGCCACCAGCCCGGTGTTGGACGAACTGCCAGTCACCACCAGATTGCTCACACTTTCCACATCCGCCACCGTGAAACTGATCGGACCCAGGACCGTGTCTTCATCCATCCCCTGATCGGCGATGCTGGAAATAGTAGGCGGATCATTGACTGGATTGACCGTCACCTGGAAAGTGCGGCTAACGACATTGTTGCTGGCTCCACCATCATTGACCGTGACGGTGATCGTCACCACCCCATTGGCATTGGTGGCAGGAGTGAAGCTCAGAGTGCCGGTAGTTTCAGGACTGAAATAGCTGACTGTTGGATTGGGAATGATGGTCGGATCACTGGAGGTCGCGCTTACAGTCAAGACTTGCGATTCATTGGGCGCACCGGAACCGATGCCAGCGAGGTTAACGGTGCGGGAGCCTGAATCCTCATCGATGACCACATTGGCAATGGCATCCAGGGTAGGGGGATCATTCACGGGATTGACTACCAATAGAAAACTGGTGCTGACCGTGCCGCCATCGGTATCGGCAACGGTGAGCGTGATGGTGCTGCTGCCGGACTGATTGGCCGCGGGAGTGATAGAGACAGTGCGATTGGCGCCAGTGCCGCCCAAGCTCAGGTTGGTGTTGGGCACCAGACCGGTATCGCTGGAAGAGCCGCTCACAGTGAGACTGCCTGCCGGGGTTTCCACATCGCCGACTGTGAAATTGACAACCTTGACCAGATCTTCGTCAGTGACCTGGCTGGAGATAGAGCTAATGACCGGCAGATCGTTTACGGGTGTGATATTCAGAGTGAAACTGTTGCTGGAAGAGCCGCCATCGGAGTCATGGACCACTACCGTGATCAGGACCGAGCCAGTCTGATTGGTGGCGGGCTGGACGAAGACAAAGCGATTACTGCCGCTGCCGCTGAAGGTGATATTGGCATTGGGCACGATCGAAGTG
>QIAL01000544.1 GCA_003225535.1 Acidobacteriota bacterium
CATGCTGTGGTCAAACTTGGCGTTCAGCCAGTTGTCTGTGGTGTGACAGCCCTCGCACGTAGTGGAGAACTTGGCCGTAACGTGGTTCGGGTTGGAAGTGTTCTGAAAGTCAGACTGGTGGCAGGAGACGCACGCCGTGGACATGATCTGGAACTTGCTGTTGGCGCCGCCCTTGTGGCAGGCATCGCAAGCGACGGCTGCATGGGCACCAGTCAGCGGGAAACGATTGTTGTGCTGCTGCACATCTTTAATCGCGACCGTCCATCCGCGGACCGTGTGGCATTGCTCGCAATTCGCGCCCAGCTGGCGCTTGTGAATATCAGCGTGGCAGTCCTGGCAGCGCTGACCGACGCTTGAGAAGACCATTTTGACGTGACACTGGGTGCAGGCGACGGCGGCGTGCATGCCGCGCAGAGGATAGCGCGTCTGGTTATGGTCGAACTCGGGAAGGGCGCGGATCGGCCTCCAGCCATTCGCGGTGTGGCAGTTCTGGCACGGGATAGCCAGGCTGCCGTGCGGACTGTGCTTTTCAGCGACCTGCGCGCGCGCAGTTCCCAGGAGTCCGGAAAACGCAAATACCAAAGCGAAAACTGTTTTCAGTTTGGGCGTGACCCCAGCGCGCATGACCTGCCCCCTGCTTGCGTTCTCTAAAGTCAAGAATTTAGAAAAACGTAGCCAAAGACAAATTGAATATCGGCTTCCGCAATTCGCAGTCCAACTCGAGTATCGAGTTCAAGAGCTTAGCCCGAAGTTACGCCACTGACGGTCAGAACGTGCTCCGGGTCAATGGTCTAGTCCCACTAAACGGGCTGTTGCCTGGGTTTTTCGTGTAAGTCCTGCCATCCGATTGGCAGGTCTTTCTCGTCAATGCGGCGCGGATTTAAAACAGAAGCGGCTGTACAAATTACTCCACTCAGCCGTAACGGCAACTAGCGGAATAACGAGCGTTCTATAACGTATACATCGGGACAAGATGTGGAAGGAGGCCGAAGGTTGTAGTCCCCCGCGAACACAGAAGTTCCTGCCCCGGATCGTAAAAAAGGCGTCTGCTAGACTCCGGTCTTCCTGGTTGTTGACGGTTCGTTCGCCCACTGTAAGTGGGACGGTAGCATCAAAACGGAGTGACTACTTTAGAGTTAACTTAGAGAGTATGTAGTTCAGGAACCCGAAGATGCGGACCATGCAGCGGTTAATAAGAATACGCCCGAATGGCGGTGCCACAATTTTAGCTTGCCCTGTCTGAGAAACTGGCGCGACCCGGACGCATAAACCACAAAACGATTGCAATTCCATTTAGCAGTACAAGGTGTTACTTCAGTATGAACGCACACTTTCCTACTTTAGTGCCTTTATTTCTGCTACTAGTGTTTTGATGTCTTCTGCTGTGAGTTTATCTTTAAAGGTTGGCATTTTCGGTGTAGAGGTGGGATTTCCATCCTCGATGGCCTTGGTTAGCTCTGCTTCGTTTCTGTCAGCGCGTGTCTTTAAGGCCGGTATCTTCATTTGTGGCTTGCCCTCGGCGTTCGCACCATGGCATACCTTGCAACGAGCCTTATAGTTCGGATCGTTGACGAGATCTTCCGCCTTGGCAAGGCACAGCAACAATGGCATGATCAGCAGGTGCAGTAGGACCACTCTCTTCATAACTCTTTGTCTCCCGTTAGTTGATACATACAGATAGCATTAATCTGGTGGTCTGGTTATATCTTGCAATCAGCTACTGTGGTTTGTTATTGAGCAACGAAGTGGCCACTGCCGCAACTGTTCCGTGCGAATGATTGTGGCAGGTCAATGTGCAGGAGTTTAGTGCCCGGTTGTACGAGACTGGCATTACTCCATTCGGCGCCACAACATTTACATCAAAACTCACCATCCGTTCTCCTGAAATGTTTCCGCTCTGGCTTTCCATACCATGGGCCGTATGACAGACGGAGCAGGAAAAGCCGTCGTTGATGTGACGCGCGTGCTCCTTGAAGCTCGTATCCAAGAGCACCTGCTGCAGATCGTGACACTTGCTGCACAGCGCATATGGTCCATTGACGGTAAGATCAGGATTCGGAAAGAGGCTATTCAGCAGTCCCCCAGGGACCGTTGCGACACCGAACTCGTAACGACGCTCGAGAATGTGGTTAAACTTCGAACCGTGTGGGCCGTTGGGGCCTGTCCCGCCGAATTCACGATTGTCGTCGCTGTTGTGACAATCCGTGCACAAGATGCGTGTACCGATAGCCCGAGAGGAATTTGTTCCATCCAGATTCAACATTTGAGCGCGCAGGCTCGGTTGAGCCAGGGTACTCTTTCGATCATGCATGACAGGATGACTGGAACTGGCAGTCCCGTTAAAGTCGGGAATCAGGTTCAGCGGATCGCCGTTACTGACAGCCCTGACGGGAACATAGCCGTATCGAGCCGTATTTGCGACCTTGCCAGAACTCGTACCATGACAACGCAAGCAGTTCTCATACTGGTTGACCGCGGGGTTGAGGACCGTGACGCCGTCGGCAGCGCTGATGCCCACAACACCATTCTGTGAAGCCCGTAACAGGGGCGCTGCAGCAAGCAGTGATGCCTGCATGGAACCGTGCGGATTGTGGCAGTCGACACAGGTGGCATGGCGATTGTTGTTTAGCACTGCGGACTCGGCTCGGTCATGCGCGTTGTTTACTGAGGGGAACGGGTGCCCGCCTTTCGCAATTTCCGCAAATACATTGGGGGCAGGTGGGGTGACCCCGGTTCCTCCGTTGTGGCAGGAAATGCAGGCAAGGTCATCGGCAGCGCGCAGGAGTCGCGCCTGACCTGACGCGTTATGCGACATATGACAAGCGCCGCACGCGTTGTCGGCTACCGTGCTGTAACCGCCTACATAAGGTTGATTCGAAGTCTGAGTTGTCGCAGTCGCGTGAACGCTGATTGCCCAGTTCGACAGATAGTTGATCTGTCCGTTGACGGCGCGGCTGGGATCATGGCATGCGAGGCAAAGCTGGCCTCTCGTATTATCGCGGACTAGAAACATCGGCACCGTGTGATCTTTGCCCTGAGAGTGGGGATCGTGGCAGGTCGTGCACTCTACAGTGCCCTTAACCAGTTTCACAGCCGAATCTTTCGTGCCCGGAGGGGAATTGAAAAGCTGGGGCGCGATTTCGGGTGAATTGACCATAGGAGTTTTCATGCTGGTGGGATGGGAACCGCGCAAATCGCTGCCAAATCTTGCCGTCGGAGCCATCGTGCCACCGACAAGCATTTTGCCGAAAGCGACTGTCTGACCCGGCGCCACCGTGCCATCGTGACAACTCAAGCAGAGCTTGCTGGAAGTGCCAACCGTCGGCGCCGCATTCGTCTGGTGGTACGTCGAACTGGCATAGTTGTTATAGGCCTGGCTTGAAAGCGTCTGGTTCCATAGAGGCGGCCCCGAAAGAGACGAATGGGGCGCATGGCAGTAGAGGCACGAAGAGGCGACTCCTCCTTTCACTGGCGAAACGCCTGACGGCGTCAGATCGTGCACTCCTAACTGGTCGCCCGGAATCTGCGCCAGGGCAGTGCCGATGTTTAAAGCCAAGATTAAAAGAGAAACTACGGTCCGGGTCACAGACTTCCCCCTTGAGCTTGTGGCCTAGAACCTAGGTAGCGGAGAACCTGAACGCGGCGATTATAGGAGTCCACAATGTAGATGCGATCGTCGTGGTTGATGAAGAGCCCGGCGGGCAATTGAAACTCTTCCGGGCCGGTGCCGCTGCCTCCGAAGTAGTAGAGCAACTGGCCTTGGTGGTTAAACACGTGCACGAGATCCTTGAATCCATCCACGACGTAGATGTTGTGTTCGCTATCCAGAGCAATCCCCTTGGGACGAAACATGCTGGTGCCGCTATCTCCAACTCCACCCGTCAGAAAGCTTGCTTCACCGGATGGCTGCAAGCGTTGCACGCGGAAGTTCATTGCATCGACGACCAACAATTCATTGTCCTCAAGCCTCAATTCAGTGGGGAAGTTGAACTCACCGAGTGCCGCGCCGCCTTTTCCAATTTTTTGCAGCACAGAACCATCCATGTCGAGGACGAAGATCTGCTGCCGCCATGTGTCGGAAACATAAATACGCCGGGCCGCTGAATCGACAGCAATGCCCGTGGGTCGTTTGAACATTCCCTCGCCGCCCTTCAACGCTCCGATCGTGCGGCGGAAGTTTCCATCGCTGTCAAAAACGAAGATCTTGCCGGCATCGGAATCGGTTACGTAGAAGTTGTCCTGTGCATCGAGGGCCACACACTGAGGCGAACGAAGCTCCTGTTTCCCTGCCCGGCGAAGTAACTTGTATTTCTGCCGATCAAAATCGAAGATGTGAACGGCTGGAATACCAGGATCAGTAACGATTACACGCCCGCGCGAATCTGCAACGACGCCGTAAGGACGGACCAGGCTATGCAACTCAGGAGCACCTGCGACAAGATCGAGCACCTTCGTCCAGAAACCCCTCTTCAGCTTTACCTCGCGCTCTGAGGCGAAGCTGCGCTCATAGAGAAGCTTTCTTCCGCCTGGGAGGTCAAGTTGCGGGGCCGAAACATTCGACCCTGCAGTCTGTTTTCCGCGATCCCGAGCCGAGGCCAGCAGGGCATTCAGGCAAAGGAATACCATTACTCCACCGATCACAAGCTGACGCCATGGAATTCGTTTAAGCATTAGAAGAAATCGAAGTGCCGCGTCACGCCAGCAAACACGGACTGAAAATTGGCGGGCACACCTCCTGAGCCAATCGCCTGATACAAGTAGCCGTAACCAACCACGAAATGCATTTGACGATAGAAATAATCTCCGACGACCTGCGCCTGCTTTACCCGGTTCTCGAAAGCCAGTTGATCGTTTTGAGTCGTATAGGAGTTATGCAGGTAATCCGCGGAAATGTTCAGGCGCTCTGTCGTATGGACGGAAGTGCCGAAGGAATAGGAATTGCCTCCATAAAGGATTAATAGACTGGAGGGAACGATTGGCACGGGCGTGGGAGAGTTCACCAGGCCTGTCCCGGTTTGAACAGCATTTCCACTGGAACGCGCGTAACTGCCAAAGAAAGAAAGTTTGGCGCCACTCATTGAGCTGCTGTAGTTCTGGGCGAAGGTTGCAGAATCGTTCAAAGCGTTGAGCGCATTACGACTGCCGCTGGTGGAGAAGTTCCAGCGCCAGGCATGTAGCATTCGATTTACTGCCGCAGAATAGCCGTATCCTGATTGAGTAAAGGCGGCCAGGGCGCTCTCCACATTGCGGGAGTAATGAAACGACGCACTGGTGGTCCACGCTTCGACGCGACGGGTATATGTGATCGAATCCGTGGTACCTGTCTGCGTTGCAGCCGCAGCGCTGGTGTTGTAACGGGAGATGCCGGCGTACAGTCCGAGAGTCCCGCCAAACAGGTCACGCGAATAGTTCGCACTCCCGCTGTACAGTTTCGACGTCAAGTTGAAGCCGAAGACTTCTTGGCGGCGCTGGTCAAGCCATCCCTGTAGATTGAAGTGCTGAGTGACGGCATAGCGTGCAACCTCGCTGACGTCCAGCGAGTTCGAGGAAAGGCCGGCCGTACTGGCAATTCCCGCCGGCGAGGTTGTCAGCACGGATTGCAGGAGCGAGGCCGCCAGGTTCTGAGTGTAGGCGACATTTGTCCCAACCGTTAGCCGATGTAATGGCGAGAGATTCACGCTTGCATCGACGTTGTCAAACGTTTCGTGAGCTGGACGGTTGCCGAAGTCGGACGTGTACTCAGTTCGATTGACGCTCCCATGGACATTTCCATCAAACATCAATCGATGGGAAACGTTCAACTGCGCCGTGTCTTGACGGGTATCCGCATTGAGCAACTTAGAAAAGTCGACTGCTTCCGGTAATCTCTCAGAGAGACGATTATTGAGAAACGTCCCACTCAGGAGAAAGCCCTTGATTTCGTACGCGGAGCCCAAAGTGAGAGTTCGGTAGCTGTTAGTTCCGACAACGTCAGTACCGAGCACGTGGGAACTGCCGTCGCCGAAGTTGTATCCGACATCGAACGATGGCAACTTTGGAAAAGCGATTCCCCAGCCGAAACCAAAACTCTGCCCCGCGCCACGGGTCCGGTAGGTTCCGGTGTCGGGGAGTCCGAATTGACCTTCGCGGTTGTAGCTGCGGCTATAGCTGAACGAACCCGGCATGTGTGAGCCACTGAAAAATTGTGCGGAGGCGGTAACTCCGCTTGAGTCGAAGATCGAATTGAAATTTGAGTTCAGACGTGACTGGCTGTAATAAGGAGAGGCACTAAAACTGAGAAATTTCGGGTCGTAATAATAGCCTTTCAGGTTGGCGGTGCCGCCGATGTTCAGATCCGTCATCGAGGTTGACTGATTGCCGAAGGAGTCGTTGTACCCGAACGACACGTCGCCCTCCATCGTGAAGTTCAGGTTTTCGCCATTGTTGGATTGGGGCGATGAAGTCTGGGCTGAAACGCCGGCGAGCAGCGCAACCAGGCACAGTGAACCGATGACTCCGAGTTTTGTTAGCGGCTGTCGCAACGCTTCACCTCAGGAAAATTCCTCGACCTTTGCACTCTTACGCAGCCGCCGATTGAGAGCGCCACGCAGTTGCTCAACGCGCTGTGCCTGCATGTTCTTTCGAAGCTGGCCTTGCACTTTCTCAAAGGGCAGTTGCCGGGCCGGCTCAGTGGCATTAAGCCGGATCATGCAAAACGAGTTCTCAGCCCGGACCAGTTCGCTGACTTCGCCAGGTTTCATGCGGAAGGCGATCTGTGCCACTGGAGGCGGCATCTTCTCTTCTTCGATCAGTCCGTGATCGCCCATCATGACGCGCCACTCATCGTCGGACAGTTTTTCCGCCAGAACACCAAATTCTTCCGAGTTTTTGGCTGCCTTCGCTTTTCTTAAAATTTCTTCCGCGCGATGGCGGGCAGTCAGTTCCTGCTCCTGGGTCGCGTCGTCGGGCATGACAACGGAGATGGTCTGGATTGAGACTTTCCGCGGAATCGAGTATCTGGAGGGATCGCGATCATAGGCTGCGCGCACTTCGGCGTCACTGATCTCAGATTGTTTGGTGACCTCGCGGTCGAGAAACGCGTCAATCAGTAACGACCTTTCAACCTTCCGCCGGAGAATTACTTTCGACCCCTGATACTCTGCCTTGAGAAACTGCTGGAATGTGCTCTCGGAATCAAACTGCGCGCGCAGGTCGGTCATCGCCCGGTCCAGTCGAACAGCGCTGATCTGCATCTTCCGGCGTTGGGCCTCCTGATACACCAGTTCCTCGAACTCAATCATCTGCAGCGCTCCATGACGAATATCTGCCTCCATGGTTTTCGGAACTTTGCCGCCATGCTGTTGGGCGTAGGGAAACATGGCCGACATCTCACGTTGCAAGTCGGCTTCGGTGAGCACAGCACCATTCACCCGCGCCACGGCTTTGGCCACACTCTCGTGGGCTGCCCCAACCAGACGAGGGTGGGAACTGGCGGCCAATTGTGCGGCGGTAGTTGATACCACGAGCATTACAAATGCGACGACTAAGACGTAGCGATCCATGCGTTCCTCACAAGCACTCTCACAGACTCATCACCGACCAGGCCCAAAGTTCTATAAAGGACCGGGGGGGAAGGGCCCATCCCTCCCCCAAATCCTTTTTGCACGACCTAGAAGGTCGCGCTGTTGACGCCCCAGGCCTCATTGGACTTGTCAGCGTGGCAAGAACGGCAGAACTGCGTCGCCGAATTGCTCGCCGGGTTCAACGAGTCATACCAGCCCTTCACGAAGAAGCGCGTGGGGAGGAGTCGGCGCGTCGTCGAGGTGGAGGGGATTCTCACCCGTGCTCTAGTCATTGAATGCTGCTCGTGACAGGTCGTGCACTCGATGTAAGGCTGACCGTCAGTGGCAGCTACCAGAGACGCAGGATGCCCATAGACGTTGTTGAAGTTATTCGCCAGGGCGTTGGTTGTGTCCCAGGTAACTTTGCCGGCGGTGACCGTACCAGGCCAGTGACTGGCGATGGTCGTGCCTCCGATGGTTGCAGAATCTGGGACGTAGGGAATATCAACGGGATGGCTGTTGGTGAGACTGAACCCCTGGTTCAGCCACGTTGGTGCAGTGTTCACCCCGTCAATGGTTTCGACAGTGTGTCCGGTCATGCCTTGCACGGTTACGGCTCCGTCATGGCATGAGAGACAAACTGCGGTGCGATACAACTTGTCGGACTCGGCGTTAGCGCCGGTCCGGTTCGTGAATCCGGCATTGTTTGGTGGTGTTGTGAATGTATTGCCGGCTTCGGTTGTGTAGGTTTGATTGATGAAGTCGCGGCCCCACAAAATCACCTGGCCAGTGCTGGCGTCGGTGCCACCATTACCTTGCGCCCCGCTGTGGGGAGCGTGGCACGACGCGCAGCCATGGCCGTTGACGTTGTGAGCGCCGAGGACATCATCTGCAATCG
>QIAL01000782.1 GCA_003225535.1 Acidobacteriota bacterium
ATCAGGCTGTAACTCATTTCCCGGCGCAGGAAAATTGCCCCGACGACAAGGGGCAGTATGTAAAGGTAGACAAGCGAAACCGAAACGACGCTATGGTCTGCATAAGCGACCGCGCCGATCGCCCCTAATACCATCACGAGCGGCAGCCATGCCTCTCCGTAGGACGCCACATCTTTGCGCAGCAGAGGGAGCATCCGAATTTGCCGGCGGAATTCGCGCAAGCCGGCAGATGAAGAAGGTTGAAGCGGGCTTTGCACGAGGTCGCTCATTCGAAGAGAATCTTTGCCATCATTCCCTTGTCTTCGTGATTGAGGAGATGGCAGTGAAACACGGACATGCCCCTGATCACAGGCTCGGTGAAGTCCATGATGACGTCGACCGAACCGCCGTACGGAACATTCACGGTGTCTAGCCACACGGGGTTGGCAATCGGCTTATCGTTTTCGGCGTAGGCCAGGAAATGGACTTGATGTATATGCATGGGATGCAATTCACCAGTAGCATTTACGACCTGCCAATGCTGAAACGACCCCACTTTTGCCCGCACCATCGGAGCGTCGTCAGGCGTGAACTTTTTGCCATTGATGTAGAAGCCGTTCTTGTCTTCCGTGAACGTCACCGTGTGAGCGAACTCTTTGTAGCCTTGGCCAGTGAATTTGCCCCAGACCAGGGAACTAGATCCGCCAATACCATCGCTGGATTCGTATCACCATCCGGTCCGGTATCTACGCAACGTGAAATCAGACGTCTGGCCGTGCCGGCTGCTGGACCGGTGACAATGGCTTCAAGCCTGCCTGCCGGTGGCAGAAGGACGTGATCAGTGATGCGCGTTGGGTGATTTGGATCGTGCAGGGCGATGGGCATTCCGTCCATGGCAACGATTTCAAATGTTTGCTCATCAAGTTGCAGGTCCACGTAGCGATCGGCCGAAGCGTTCACGACGCGCCAAAACTGGCGTTCACCAGGAGCGATTTCAATTTGAGGCCGCACGGCTCCGTTTACCGTGAAGACCTCTTCAGGCGGCTCCGATTCCGCACCGCAAATATCCGAACTGAGTTCAACTCTGCGCTTCAAATCAGCAGACTGAGGGTCGTTCACAACGGAGCGGCCACGCACAACCAGGACGCGTTCGGGCAGACCGACCAGGGGAGGAAAATAAGATTCAATTCCCTCGATCACGATCGCGCCAGACATGCCGTCAAGCACTTGTCGGTGGCTCTCTCCATGAGGATGCGTGTGGAACCAATACAAGCCCGGCGGATGGTCTACCGGAATCTGCACCGTATAGCGGAGTGACTGCCCGGGCATGGCCATCATGCCCAAGACATCGTCCTGGGGAGCGCCGGGAGAGACCGCCAGGCCGTGAAAATGTAGATTTGTCATGTCCATGCACGGAGTAATCGCGCATGTCTCCGTCGCCTTAGCCGGGAGATCATTGACGTAGGTGATCTTTAGTTGGTCTCCCGGTGACAGCCGCAGCGTTGGAGCGTCGGGTTTACCATTGAAGTAGAAGGAGTTCCTTCCGTCACTTGTGATGGCTGCGTGCAAGGTTAAGGAAAGTGTATGGTCCTTGGCGTGAAGTTCCAGCGGGTTCGAAGGCAGACCTGGCGGCTTCCCCTTCAGTTGAAGCGAGAAGAAAGCCACGGCCACCATAACAGCAATAGCGGCCGCGGCAATTCGGGGAACGGATGCAGAGCGTCGCGTTGACAACTTCCGAGCCATACCTCAATCCACCCTGTGCCATGTAGAATCCGGCTCATAGGCGGCCATCGCCCGCGCCAGCTTTGTCGTGTCAGGACCGAGGTCCTTTTCGTAAATGGTTCCGGACGCGTCGACGACGAAAGTCATCACACCCGAGGAGCGGTACTCCACAGGGTAAGCGACGAAGGCGAATCCTGCGCTCATCTTGCCATCGACAATGTAGTTTTTCGCACCGCCCGGCGCATGTGGTCCTTGGCCGGTAAGGATCCGGAACATGTACCCATTGAACGGAACATGCTCGCCAACCTGGTCCGTTGGGAGATTTTGGCGCGCGTAAGCGATGAGAGGGTTGATCGGACTGTCGAACTCATCGTCAGCACCGTGCCAGTACAGACCATTGTGCTGGCCTTCTTCGCTGACCAGTTTCTGAGCGAATTGGCTGGGTAGGCCAGCCGGCGGGCGGGCAAAATACTGTTTTTGCGCATCGACCAAATCGCGGCACGCATCCATGGCTGATAGTTCATTTTTGCCGATGCGCCGGAATATGATCTCGTCTTTGCCCGCGTCCGTGTCGAAATACCACGAACCGTTTTTCTTCACCAAGGGAATCGGAAAGGGCCAGTTTTCGGCTCCCACAACCAGCGTGACGGTTCCGCTCGGTTCGGTAACGAACCGATGCATCTCCTGGTATTTGACGACGAAGCCCGTGCGAGCATCGAGATCTTCCTGTGGGTCGCCGGACGAAACGACTTCCTTTCCAGCCGGTCCGAGCATGCTCAAAGGAGCTTGTTCGTCCTGTGACTGCATGGCCTCAAAGAGGGCGCGACTGGCATCTTCAGCGGACGCAAATGTACGGTGTCTCGTCTCCTGAGCGAAGATTGGTGCAGGCGAACATCCCA
>QIAL01000545.1 GCA_003225535.1 Acidobacteriota bacterium
GCAATGGGTGGCAGTGATCGAGATGGACAAGACAGAAATCCTAAATGCACGTCGTCCGGATTGCTGCCTGCGACTTGTCTCACCCTGAGGAAACGTCTGTCGTGTGGAGACTCTATGAAGAGAAAAAACAGATTGCCTGGAAATTGTCAAGAATGGTGAACCCATCGGCTGCAAACGCCACAGCATCAGCGCTGCATCAGGTGACATGAGTGCGTCTTGATCACTAGCCATACTTCCTTGCCCGGCGTCAGTTCCAGCGAATCGCGAGCGGCTAGAGTGAGGTGAACTTCCATCTCGATACGGCACCTTACCCGGGCGGAGACGATCACATCACGCTGCTCAAGCGATTGAATGCGTCCTGGTATTACGTTGCGGGCGCTGAGCCCGGTCGGCGGGGAAGTCGCGAGTAGAATATCTCCGGCGCGAATCCCGATGCGCAGCATTGACCCCACTCCGCCACGTACCAAAGGCGTTTCGAGGACGACGCCGCCTGCGTCTCCGGCAATGCGGCAGGTCATGGTGCCTCGCTCTGGGCGGACTGCCTCCACGACGGAATCAAAAATATTCTCAAAACCAGCTAATTGCGCGACAGTTTCGACCAGAGGCGCGCTCAGTACCTCGTGCGGCGTGCCGTGTGCGACGACGCGTCCGGCGTCCAACACGATCAGGCGCTCGCCCAGGGCGAAAGCTTCATCGCGGCTGTGAGTGACGTACAAGATGGGAATGTTGTGCGTGCGATTCCACTCACGGAGATCGTCAATGATACTTGCCTTTGTGGGCGCATCGAGCGCTGCCAAAGGCTCGTCCAGCAACAGGAAATCGGGATCAGTCACTAACGTTCGCGCCAGGGCGACGCGCTGGCTCTCTCCGCCGGATATGCCGCGAGCCTTGCGGCGTGCGAGGTGAGAGATGCGGAATGCTTCGAGTAAAGAGGTTGTGCGGCGAGTGCGTTCTGCAGGTGACAGATGAGCCAAGCCGTAAGCCACGTTCGCTTCCACGGTCATGTGTGGAAACAACGCCAGACTCTGAAATACGTATCCCACGCGCCTTTGTGCTGTTGTCACATTAACCGCACAGGAAAAGTCGAACAGGAGCCGGTCGGCGAGCGAGATGCGTCCTGAGTCGGGCGTGGTGATTCCGGCGAGGCAGTCGAGCAGAGTCGTTTTGCCAGCACCCGACGCGCCGAAGAGGATCGTAAAGCCGGGCGTTGCATCAATGGCGACATCCAAAAGAAATTCGTTGCCGCGCGATTGGAGGCGCTTTTGAAATTTCGCGTGCAGTGGAGCCGTACTCGGGATCGGGGTGTCACGCGAGGGCGCGGCTACGTCAACCATTGTACGGATGTCGCTCATCGCCCTCTATTTTATGGGATGGATGACCCATGCCCGACGATTTAACCCATACACCAGCGCCAGCAGAGCGAAACAAACGACCAGAAGAGCCAACGCTGTTTGATTCGCGCCTGCGTAATCGGACGACTGCACACGATCATAGATGTCGATGGAAACTGTGCGCGTGACGCCGGGAATGTTCCCGCCCACCATTAGTACCACTCCGAATTCCCCCATCGTGTGGGCGAAAGAGAGAGCTATACCAGTAATGAGTCCGGGAGCAGAGAGCGGGGCGATCACGCGTAGGAACGTGCGCAGACGGGAGGCACCGAGTGTTGCAGACGCTGAGATCAGCCTCGTATCGACGGCTGAAAACGATGCTGCGAATGGTTGCACGGCGAAAGGAAGACTGTAGAGGATCGAGCCGATCACCAGACCAGCGAAGGTGAAAGCAAGAGTGTGTCCAGTGAGAGCGATCCACCAACGCCCTAACGGGCTGCGAGGGCCGAGAGCGACCAGGACATAGAACCCCAATACCGTTGGGGGAAGCACGATCGGCAAGGCTATCACCGCTTCGAACAGGAATTTCCAACGCCAGCGGGAGAAGGCGATCCAATAGGCGATGGGGAGGCCGAGCAACAGCAGAATGAGCGAGACTGTGAACGCGAGTTGCAGAGTCAGGCGGAAAGTCTGCCAGTCGATGCCCATGCGATGCGCTGAATGATAGCAATAAGTGAGACGTTTGGAGAAATCTGGCGTTACCCGACCAGGGAGTCTCTGAGGCTGCCTTACAAAGTCAATATCCCCACCCTCTTTCGCAAAGAACGCGAAAGAAGGATGAGGCGTTTAACGCCGATGAGGATGAAGGGGGGCACCCTCGCGATCTTTATTGACTTGAGTGATTCCAGCACTACCTGCTGGCCGGTGGGATGATTCCGTTCATCCTGAGATACTCGACCATCTGGCCATAGTGGTCATATCCATGCCAGGAAACAGAACTGGCGAGGCCCAGTCGCGAAACCTTTCCTTCGCCAAAAGGGCTTCTCACTGTTTCCACGAGGTTTGTTTCGTTGATCGTCGCGATGGCTTTGTGGACATACGCAAACGAGTCTTTCAGATACTTGATAATGTCGGCTTTGGAAGTGATCGACGCGGGACCGGCCTCGCCATTGAGGTCCATGGGCGGCTTTTCTTCTAAAATGGCCGCGCCCAATTCGTAGTTCACGGCGGCGACGTGCTTGATCTGTTGAGCAAAAGTGCGGACGCCCTTGAATTCGCCGTTGGTCGGGGCGAATCCGAATTTATCCTCGGGCATGGCTTCGGCTGCGGGAATGAACTCCTGCTCCATATTGTAGACAGTGCGGTCCAAAACCTGCGTGACAGTGCGATGCTCTTCCTTTGGCTTGGAGGCTTGGGCAGCCATACATGCGATGAGCAGAAAAGCAATTCCTGTCACTTTTGCTTTCATAATTCCCCCTGTTAGTCTCTGACAACCGCCGGAGCCATCTCCAACTCTGCGGCTGTCAGTCGATGCCGGCGGATGGTAGAAAGCCCAACCACCATCGCCAGTGCCGACCATGCGAGCGCTTCTGGAACACCCTGACGGGCGGCCACTGCTCCCCATAATGCGCTGCCGATAGCCATGCCTCCCTGCAGAACCAGCAGATACATCGAGAGCGCCCGTGCCCGCATCCACGACGGACACATGGTCTGAGCCACTACATTAAAGCAAGCCAGAATGCCAATCCACGCGGCTCCAGCCGTAAACAATACCAGACACAGCCATTCAAAGATATGGACTTGTCCGGCGGCGAAGGTCATCATCGCGAACACGATAGTCGCGCCAGCGACGAGGCCATCAACCGAATATTGCACACGCAGGCGAGGAAGAACCGCGGCTCCGGCAAGCGCTCCGAGGCCGAAGCAGGTCAGCAGGAATCCGTACCCCTGTGCACCGTGAGGCTGACAGACGACCGGAAGCAACGCCAGCAGAGAACTCGCGCCAATGCTAAAGGCGCCGGTACGTATGAGAACCGACTTTACTTGAGGAGTTCCCTGGACGTAGCGGAAACCCTCTGCGATGGCCGCGCTGATCCGCTGAGAAGACTGCTGCACACTGGGCGTTCGTTTCCACGTGTACAAGAACAGGATTACTCCGAAGAAGGAAGCTGCATTCAGTAGGAAGCACATTGAATCCCGCCGAGTTCAGTGCGACCGCGGATGCATGGTGCTGGGGCGAGACAACTTCAGGCGTAATCGCCTGCCAGGCGGGATCGTTCATTACTGCGCCGACGCCCATCAGAGATGTGAATAGAAGCAGTGCCCATGGATTCACCGCACCTGACAGCGTCAAGATGCCCAGAGCTGCGGCGGCAAGAACCATCCAACCCTGAGTGAATAGAAGAATCCTGCGGCGGTCGACCATGTCGGCCAGTGCGCCAGCTGGAAGCACGACGAGAAAAACTGGAATCGCGGCAGCGGCCTGCACCAGGCCTACCATCAATGGGGAAGTAGTAAGTTGGGTCATGAGCCAGCCGGCGCCCACGTTCTGCATCCAAGTGCCCGTGTAGGAGACAACGGCTGCAATCCACAGTGAGCGAAATAAAGGCTCGCGGAGCGGCGCCCAAGGGGAGTCGGGGCGCTGACGCTGCATTCCTACACCAGGGATTGTGATGTGATCAGCCAACTACGCTTCCTCTCTTCATCTAAGAGATCTCACTGGGGCTAAAGCCCAAAAATCGGCCGCGATTTACGCGGCCCTAAAGGGCCGCTCTTCCACGGTTGCGGCTGACCTTGTCACGGTTGCAATCGTTCGTTACTTCTGTCCATAACTTCGATCGTCAGGTCTTTGCCGTGCGAAACGGCCACTCCGAATCTTTCCAGGCTCGAATCATGTAAATGAGAACACCCGACAACAGGATCACAACCGCGTAGCGCATTTCCTTTTGCCAGTTTTCCCGTTTGAACAATATGAAAAGAAATCCAGCGCTCGCCAGTAACGCTGGCAATGGGTACAACCACATACGAAAAGGCCGGGGAAGTTCCGGCCGGCGGATCCTGAGCACAATCGAACCCACGGCCTGCACCAGGAACTGCAGAATCAGGCGGATGACGACGAGCGCCGCGATGGCGTCCTTGAGCCGCAGAAAACAAAAGGCGGCGGCGACGACGCCTAGCGCCAGCAGGGAAACGTGCGGGAATCGATGCACCGGGTGGACTTTGGCAAAGGCCCGGAAGTAGTTGCCGTCTTTCGCCGCCGCGTATGGAACCCGAGAGTAGCCCAACATGAGCGAAAAAACGGAGGCAAAAGCTGTGGCGATTACGAGTCCTGTAACGAGTCGGGCGGCCCAGTTTCCGTAAATCCTCTGCATGAACAATGACACAACATACAAACCAGTGTTGTTCTGTCCTGCGGTCAACATTTCGCGCCAAGGCACGACGGCCAGAATGCACAGGTTCATCATTAGATATAGACAGGCCACGAGGAGAATGGAAAGCAGCAGAGCCCGGGGAATATTCTTCCCAGGGTCTTCGATCTCGTCGCCGAGAAAACTAACGTTGTAGTACCCCCAATAATCGTAGGCCGCAACCAGCAGGGCCAGGCCGAGCCCGTTCCAGAAATGGTGCGAGAGCGTGAATGCGCCTGGCGGAAAATCGAAGGCGCGCGAAGCGTTGAAGTGAGTGAGTCCGGCGAAGATGATCCAGAGGATCGTTCCCATCACGGCGAACCACAACACCTTCGACATACGCCCGATCACCGTGATCTGCCTGTACAGCAGGAATACGGTCAGGAAGCAGATGACAACTGCGACCGCTGTTCCCGGAGTTACGGTCCAGTTCACTTGCAGTGTGCCCGCCCATGGCAAGTGGAGCGCTGCTTCGTGATGAGCGTACACGGTGTCGAGTTCCGGCCAGTAGTAGGCCGCGTAGCCTGCCAGCCCGATGCAGCCGGTGGCAATTGATAGTGGAGCGCTGAACGACACCTGCCAGATGAACAGGAAGGAAATCAGGCGTCCCCATTTCTGAGGACCGTATATTTCGCGGAGATAGCGGTACGATCCCCCGGACATCGGCAGAGCCGCGCCTAATTCTGCAGTTAACAGTCCGTCACAAACGGCGAGCAACGCGCCCGCGATCCAACCCAGCAGCGCCTGTGGGCCGCCCATGGCCGCGATGACGAGGGGCATGGTGATGAACGGGCCCACGCCGATCATGTCGATCATATTCATCGCGGTGGCGCTCCACAGACCCATGCCGCGGATGAGAGTTGGAGACGTGGATTGTGTTGGCGCCGTTGAATCCATATTCACTCAGGCGTTCTTTGACCGTGTACACACTACGACGAACGAAGACGTTCCAAGCTACGTCTCTACTGGTGCTTGCCTGCGCTGAGAATGTTGATAAACAGGCGCATGGCTCCCGGAACGCCTGCGGGAAGCTGGCGGAATGCGGTTCTTCTCCGGGATCGTGACAGGCCAGCAGCGGCGTGAAGTGATCGTCCCACTTGCTCATGAAGTAGAGGCCGCGCTCCTGCACCCATCCGTTGAAATCATCCTGGGTGACGGTGTTCGGGTAATGAAAGATAGGGTCCTCTGGCGCGAGGATGTCGACGGGAGCATCTTCGACCGACACACGAGCCCGGCTCAAGTCCGCGGGATACGGCGCGAATTTGCCGCTGAAGTCTCCGGCAGTGGTGTTGTATTGCACGACGAGTGTCCCGCCGGCTTCGACGAAGTCCAGCAGTTTCTTGTTATTTGTAATGACATCTTTCTGCGTGTCGTAGGCGCGGATGCCGAGGACAATCGTTCCAAACTTGCCAAGGTCTTCCGTAGCCAGATGCTCGGCAGGAATCATGGTGACGTTCATACCCACCTGTTTAAGCGTAGTTGGAATGTCGTCGCCCGCGCCCATGATGTATCCGACGTTCAGATCGTGGGGAACCCGCACATCGACGATGCTGACCCGCTGGCGTGCCGGCTGATAGTAGTAGAAGCTGCCGAGGTCTTCGCGCGCGACGAGGGTGTAGCCCTCGTTGTACTTCTCGCCCTCCGATTCGAGCACTGCGCGGATGGTGGCGCGGCCTTGCTGCTGCAACCCGGCGGGGAAGACTTTGAACTCGATTTCCTGCTTTTCTCCGCGATGCGTCAGCCTCACCGGCGCTTGGGCGGGCTCGGAGCGCCAACCGGCTGGCACTTCTAAGCGCAAATCGCCGCGAACACTACGGGTGAGATCGCTGGCTACGCCAACTATCACAGTAGTGGTCTTTCCATTGTGCGTGGAAATCACCTGCGTGCCGGGCTCAAGGGCCACGGAAAATGCGGGTACTACAGCCAATGGGCGCGACCGCTGTTTTCCGGCCTCGTCTACGAACGGAGTAACCACCGGAACGGCGATGCCATTTCTTGTGCGACCTTCTTTCGTGTCCCCTACGGAGTATTCGACTCGGGCCTGTAGAGAAGGCGGCGGAAAGGGAAGCGTCGCGTATCCCTCATTGTCGACGTGATGGATGCTGTCGGTGTCGGGATCATCGCGATGCCAGTACGGGCGCGTGTAGGCGGTGTTTTTCGGCACGCTCAGGCGGAAGTCGGCGTGAAGGTCCTTGCCGGGAGCAACGGTCTCAGGGCGCGTTTTACCGTCAATCGTGTTCCAGCCCGCAGGCACTTCGAGCTTGATGTGATCGATCGTCAAGGGTAGCTTCGAGCCGTTGTGCAGAGTCACTGCGACCATGAACTCCTGTCCGGGAGAGACGGTGGTCAGCGCGTCGTCTTCTTTTGGAATGCCTGCCTTGGGGCCTTCATTGGATGGGACGTTCGCGGTGAGTGTCACGCCGAGGGAGAGATTCAGTGCGGTCTCGGCCTGTTGCTGCTTCTCGGCGATGCGGGTCAGCAAATCGAGCTTCGTAGCAGAGGGCAGGCTGCTGGTATTGATTTCGCCGCTCAGACGGGTCAGTTGGGCGACAAGTTTCGTAAGAGGCTGAGCTGCGGGTGACGGATCGGTACCGCTCGCTGCTTTGGATGACTCGGCAACCAGTCTGGCGATTTCTGCTAGTTGAGATCGAAACCCGGGGAGTTTCGCTTCCGATATGTCGAATCGCGAGGCGAGCGCTTGCCAGGAGGTGTCGATGCTGTCGAAGAAGTCCTGTTCGTGTCCAGCTTTCTGTTCGGCCACGACGGAGTCCACGCGTCGGTAGAAGGTGAACCGGTCGCCGTCGTCGATGGTCCAGTTGGCTGCGCCTTGTGAAAGCTGATGCCGCAGGCCCTTCATCGCGAACTGAACGTAGGACATCCCCAGTTCTGCGTTGCGTTGGCCCGTGTTGAATTTAACGGTCCAGTCTGGGTCCGGGCATGTCGCGGAACCCCACGGGCAGACGTTGCCGATGTAGAGCTTCTTGGGCTGCCATGGCTGGAGACCTTGCGCGATCTGTTCGGGAAAACGCTGGGGATCGGCCGCAGCGCGAAACGCTTCTTTCGTCAGAATGCCTGACGCCTGGTGGTTTCCATGACCATCGCGTTCGGTGCCGGAGAAACGTGCGACGAGAACGTCGGGACGAAAAGTCCGAATGACGCGAACCATGTCTGCAAGTGCGACGTCGTGGCCACCCCATTTGGCGAAAGTCTCTTCAGGGTTCTTGGAGAATCCGAAATCGGCGACGCGCGAGAATCGGTCTTGCACACCGTAATGCTGGTCCGACGCGAGAAGTTCCTCGGTTCGCAGAACACCAAGAACGTCGGACAGATTACTACCAACCTTGTTTTGGCCGCCCTCGCCGCGATTCAACGTCATCAGCAGCGTGGTAACGCCGTGACCGCGGGCTTGGAGGGTGAGGAGGCCGCCGTCCTCATCGTCCGGATGGGCCACCACCTGCATCAGTCGCGCGGTAGTGCCAAGGCGCAAAAGCTGGAGGCGTAGGCCTGCAACACCTTCGTCCTGGGGGATGTCCTCGGGCACACCCTGATACAGAAGACCGGGAGGCTCCGCGAATCGGTCAGCGATCGCAAGAGCAGAGGGCGCATGTTGTGCACGCTCTTTGCTGCTCGCGGCGGATGGGGCCTGAGCAGGCGCGGTCAGAACGAAGAGGACAAGCAGGCAAAAAACCATGAACCCGGAAAGGTGCAGGCTCTCAAAATTGGTAGGAACGCTGCGGGGAGATCGCCGCAGCAAGCTGACGGGTCCGGAATGTCTCACGTTACAAGGATGGGGCCTACCCCCGCTCCGACGCAAATTCTTTCCGCTGTATTGTCACATTTCCTTAGACTCGCCGGGAAAGAAGCGGTTAGCGGGTGACTCAGACGTCGCACAAATCGGCGGCACTTTTCAGCGAAGCCAGCGGGTCCGCCGTTGGGATGAATTCGTGAGCGACATACCCGCGGAAGCCCGAGTCGGCAATGGCCCGCATTACGGCGTCCCATTGGATTTCCTGTGTTCCGTTCAATTCATGACGGCCCGGGACGCCACCGGTATGAAAGTGTCCAATCCACTGAATGTTGTCGCGGATTGTCTCGATCAGATCGCCTTCCATGATCTGCATGTGATAGATGTCGTAAAGGAGTTTCACATTCGGCGAGTTGACTTCCTGCGCCACCCGCACTCCCCATGCGGTGTGATCGCACATGTAATCGTGGTGATCCCGTTTGCTGTTGAGCAACTCCAGGCAGATAGTCACGCCATGATCTTCCGCGATCTTCTTGACACGGTTCAGCCCGGCGATCGTGCTGCGTGCGCCCTCATCATCCGAAAGGCCGGCGCGGTTACCCGAGAACGTAATGACGTTGGGAACGGCCGCCTTTGCTGCCCGCGGAATGTTCGCGCGAAAAGCCTGCTCGATCGCCGCGTGATTCTCAGTGCGGTTCAGAGCTTTGTTTATCTCTCCGCCGCCCGCGTATCCCATTGTGCAGATGAGACCGTAGCGCCGTGGGACTTCATAGTCTTCCGGTTGCAACAGATCGACCCCTTGCAGGCCGATGTTCGCCGCGGACTGCGCCAGCTGGTCGATCGACATCTGCCGGTAGCACCACTGGCAAACCGACTGGCGAATGCGCCCTTTGCGCGCGGACCCGGATGCGACGGCCGCTTCCAGCGGAATGCGGGACGCGGCCAAGCCTATGACTGAGGACTGAAGAAGCGCCCGTCGGGTGAAGTTTGCCATGTGAAAAGGCTTACTGGCGACCTTCCTTCAACATCGCCTGGCAATTGCTCGCCTGAGTGAGCACCTGGTTGAAGGCGGTTTCCTTGCGCAAGTCTTTGAGCAGAGGATCGTCTAGCAAGGCGCCATAGGCGCAGTAGTTCTGCTGCACAGCGGCCTTCAGCAGACGCATCGCCGGTTCATTCTGACCGCAGGCTGCCATCAGCGCGCCGACGTGGTACCAGTTTTCGGCATCAGGCTCGATCATCACCGACGATTCGTTGTCGCGGACAATTTTCGCGAAATCCGGTGGACGAGGAGTCGCGGTGCAAGCCTCCATCAACTCACGATGATACGAGGCGGCTTTGCCCATGTTCTTGGCGGCGTTGTGGGCTTCGGACACATTGCCCTCCGCCAAATAGATGTAGGGCGTGACCCATGCGGCCCACTCCGATCCGGCATCGAGATGGACGAAATCCATGGCGCGATCGGTTTTACCCATTTCCAGGAATGACCATGCGCACGAGCGGAAAAAGAAGTTGCCCGGATCGAGTTGCCGTGCGGCATTGCATTCCTGAGTTGATTTGTCGAGGATACCGGCATAGCGCAGGACATACGCGAGAGCGAAATGAGCATCCGCGCTTTGCGGGCGTCGCCCAACGAGATCGGTTGCGGCGTCGTATGCGCGCCCGAGTTCACCTCGCTCGACGCGATTGGTGATCAGGCTGCTGGCGGCCATGACTCGGTTCGGGTCCAGAGAGGTCGCGCGCTCGTAGGCCGAATTCGAGCGCTGGAACATCTCCTCGCCGCCGCCACCGTAGGTTGAATCGAAATAGTACCGCTGGCCCAAGGCTTCCCACGCGGGCGCATAGGTTGGATCGATACCCACGGCCCACTCCAGCATCTTGATCGCTTCTTTGTTGGGAGCCGGGTCGTGGGGGACAGCAACGCTGCGCAGATAAAAGTCATAGGCCTGCTGGTTCTTGGGGCGAGAGGCAGCGGCTTCGACAGCGCCTCCTGCGCCGCCCAAAATTGGCAACAAACCATGCTGGACTTGGGTCGTCAATTGCTCCTGTAAGCCAATCAGGTTGTCGGCTTTTTCGGTAACGGTCGTTTGCCACAGCAGTCGGTCAGTGGGAACGTCAATCGCCTCCAAGGTGACCAGAAGCTGGTCGCCTTGCTTGCGGAAGGACCCGGTGAGTATCCTCCCTACCCGCATTTCCTGCCCGACCTTCTTCGGATCGAGATCGATCGCGATGTACTTCCGAGTCACCGATGAGGGGCGAACTTCGAGTGTCCGAGAATATGTCAGCACGCTAGTCAGTTCGTCGGCCAGAGCAAATCGGAGATAATCGACGTTGAAATCGCCATTCATATTTTGCAAGGGCAGAACTGCAATGGCATTTCGCTGCTCCGCGTTGGCCAGTTCCCGATGTTTGTACCACCAGGCGCCCACCGCTGTTAGCACCGTCACGAGCAGGGCTGCGGTTCCAATCAGCAGATAGGTTTGCAGGCGTGTGTCGCGGCCGAAGGTCTTCGTCGCGGCGCGCAACCTTGCGGTATTGGTTCCACTCTTTACCTGGCCTGATTCGGATTCACGCTTCAACAACGCCAAATCCGATTTCATCTCGGCGGCGCTCTGGTAACGATGGTTGCGGTTCTTCTCCATCGCCTTGCCGATGATGCCTTCCAGTTCGATGGGAATCTTCGGATTCAAATCGCGCGGAGGTGTAGGCTTGGCGTGCAACACGGCATCGAGGGTGACCAGCGAATTGGCGCCGGTGAAAGGTTTCTTCCCCGTGCACATCTCGTAGAGGACGACGCCGAAGGAGAACAAGTCGCTGCGAGCGTCCACCGTCTCGCTGCGGGCCTGCTCTGGCGACATGTAGACGGCGGTGCCCGGGATGACGCCGATCGCAGTCAGTGAATTATCGGCGCCTGCATCATCTTCAGTTCCGAGATTATGAACAAGTTTGGCTAGCCCGAAGTCGAGTACTTTGACTTGGCCAGTCGGAGTCAGAAAGATGTTCGCCGGCTTGATGTCGCGGTGGACGATGTTCTTGGCGTGCGATGCCATCAGGGCGTCGGCTACCTGGACGCCCACGTCAAGCACCTTGTCGATCGGCACGGGGTGGCCAGCGATGGTTTGCTTCAGGCTTTCGCCCTCGAGCCTTTCCATCACGATGAAGGGGTGGCCGTTATTGTCTTCGATCCCGTGAATCGTGCAAATGTTGGGATGATTAAGCAGAGAGGCAGCACGGGCCTCGCGAGTGAATCGCTCCAGCGACTTAGGGTCGCCGGCGAGATTTTCGGGGATGAACTTCAGGGCTACGTGCCGCCCGAGTTTCAGGTCCTCGGCCTCATAAACCACACCCATACCTCCTCCCCCGAGCTTGCCGAGTATGCGGTAGTGGGATACTTGCTGGCCGATCATATGAGCGCTGGACGCTGCGCGGCGTTGGTCGCGGTAATGTTAGGCCGCTCGCCGATTCCGGTCAACCGCCATGTTCGATCGCGCTTACAAGACATGAGAACGGTTGGGCTTCGGGCAAATGGTCCCTGTTTGGAACGCCGGTTGAACTTTCCTGAAATTGGCTTCCGCTATGTCCCTTGGTTTGATGCAAGGAGACGCTAGCATGGTTTGGAGGGACTAACATGAGATTGGACACCAGCCTCAGCGAAAAAGGGTCCAGCAAGGAGAAGTCTCACCGTGGAAACTGACCTCTTAAGCGACTCGCCGACTTCTGTTTTGGCGCCAGATTTACATGAAGCGACCCGTCGCCGTGCGGAAGAAATTTACGTTCAAAGCGGACGGATGCCAGGCCGTGACGTGGAGAACTGGACACAAGCAGAGCGGGAGATCCGGGAGCAGGCTGAGAAGGGGAACCGGCGCGCGGCCATTATGATCAGGGTCAATGGATCGCAATATGTGGGGGAGTATTGCCCAGACTCGGCGGACGGTTACGTCCCGGGAGAGATCGGCGTCGGTTCTTCGGTCTCCGTCCGGCTGAAAGGCGACAAGATGTACGTGAAGCGGCCCAACGGCAGGGAACTCGAGACCACGATCGTGCAAAAGATCCGTTAGACTTCACAGGGAGTTCCAGGGGAATTGATATATTGCATGGATGCTGAGCCTGCTCGCCCCGCTCCGTAAACCGCGTGGCCATCCGACTCTACTCACGACGTTGCGCCATCTGGGAGCGGCAGGTCTTTTCTTCCTGGCGATACTCGATAGTTCGCCGATTCCCACATTTGGTGGTCCGGATATCCTCACGGCTGTACTCGCGGCCAGTCATCGCCCCTTGTGGTGGGAATATGCCGCTGCAGCTACCGCTGGATCGGTTGTGGGTGCATATCTGACTTTCCGCCTGGCACGTACGGCCGGTTCGGCATACCTGGACAAGAAATTCAAGCACGGCAAGCTCGCAAAGTTTCTGAAGTTGTTTCAGCATTGGGGCACGGGAACTTTGATTGCTTCCACGGCGATTCCTCTGCCCTCTCCGACCTCCTTGTTTTTCGCGGCTGCAGGTGCGGGAGATTATCCGCAGGGACGATTTTTGGCAATCGTCACGGTTTGCCGGGGAGCAAGATACTTCACGATTGCCTTCGTCGCCGGCCATTACGGGCGCCACTTTCTGCGGGTGTTACGACATCCGACGCAGCATTGGGGATGGGTCGCGGCCGCGCTGGTTTTGGCGATGGTTCTGCTTACGGGTGGGATTCTGGCGAGCCGACGTCTGGAAGCGGCGGGCATCGACAACACGAAAACAGGTGTACAATCGCCAGCTATCTGAACTGCTACTCTTTCGCGGGGGCGGGAAGAAAGGCAAGGGTCGAGAGAAATGAATGCCAAAGGCAAGTTTCTTGTTGGAGTCCTGACTGCTCTGGCCATGATGTTGCTAACATTCGCGTTACCGAGAGGTGGCCTGATTCGGGACACCGCTGTGGTGCAGTTTCCCATGACCGTGGGAATCTGGGCGATCTTCGTGCTGCTGTTTGTGAAACTGAAGTGAGGCTGCGCTGAAAGTTAGCGCATCGTGGAGCTAGTCGATGTACAAGCCAGCCGAAGCCCCGACCCATTCCATGTTTTTGTTGTGATCGACGCCCATCATCAGTCCGCGGCCCATGCGGATGATCGTCATCACCGGCTTAAGCTCTTCCAGCCAGATGTACATAACCCGCACCTCTGCTTTTGTGCCGCCGAACGGTGTTTCGATCACTGGTTCGAAATTTAGCCGCTCTTGCAGGATGTAATAGGGGCGCTTGTCGGCTGGAATTGCCGCAATGTCTTCTTTCTTCGGCGCAATTACAACGCCTAGACCTGCGAAGGAATAGAGCGGCTTCAGGGCGTAATTCTCCAGGTCGGAGGGGATTTCTTTGAGTTGATCGAGGAACCAGGTTCTTGGCACCGACTCGTGCTGCAGATACGGGATGGAGAACTTGCTGATGCGGAAATACCAGTTCGGGTGTCCCGCCCAATCGACGTCGAGATCGTCGCGCCAGTCGAAAGCCAGCTTCACGTTCTTGCGCTCCAGTTCATCGACGATGGTACGGTTATAGATCCGATGGATCGGAATGCGCTTGCCGTCGCGTTGGTAATAGAGGTGCGACCCCTCCTTCTTGATATCGACGATATCGACGGTGGGCTGGATCGATTTCCATCAGAATCACATTTTCGGGATCATGCGAGCCGACGATGGCGCGCCGGAGAAGTTGGCTGTAGGAGTCGGCTTCGAGTCCGCTCAACAAGTACTTCAACCGTCCGGAGTCAGACTTCAGGCCGTAGATGTCGATGTACGCTTGGGCCAATGGTCCTTGATAGGCATAGAGAGAAGGGAAGGCTTGTAGTTCGACCAGTTTGGGTCTTAGTTCGCCGCTAGCGCCACGTACCAATCCGAAATCAACTTGTACGAACATCGGATGGGGAGCTTCATTCGGAACATTAAACTCCGCGGGAACGGCCTCGTCTGACTTCGCTCGGTACCCCGGGTTGTCGACAAGTTGCCGAATCAAGGCCTCGCCATCCTGTGCCATGCGATCGATCAATTCTTTCGGGAAGAAGCACGGGGTCTCTGAAAGTCGGAACTGCACATGAGTCCCGCATTCCTGGTCAATGCGCCGCAGAAACGTCTGGTATTTCTCAGAGGTAAAGTTGTGATTGAACTGCCTGCGCAGCGCGGGAATCATAGTGAGGCAGTATGGAACGGGTTACTCGCGAATGTCCATGCTTCGGATGAGTCCATCTCTCAGGGTGTAGACGTGCTCGACCATACGATCGAGAAGCACATTGCCGGACAGATCTCGGACGACCTGATGAACGCTGACAGCGATTCGTCCATCTCCGTCTTCACGGAAGCCGACCGGTTCGACGTGAGGATCAATCATGCCCCATTGGCGAGTCCAGTAAGCGCGGACGCCCTCATGACCGTGGACGGTGCCGCCTTCCATGCCGTTGGGCCATACAACATCAGGATTCATCGTCGCCAATGCGCCGTCGATATCGCGGGCGTTGAATGCGGCATACGCTTTTTGCAGCAGTTTCGAAGCAGAATTGTCCTTGGTACCGGAAACGGGCAAGGATTTATGCCTCCACCAAAAACTTTCCCTCACGCATGATTTGCTGGTCATCGACCCAGATGTCGAACTTCCGGCCGACTACGTCGATGTGCGTCGTCGAATCCCAATCCGCGCCGGTGTGCGCGCCGTAGGGATTTCCGAACGCGATGTGCACGCCAGGATACTTCTCATCCTGCAGGATCTGGCCGATCACATCTTTCAAATCGATGTTCGTGCCGATGGCGAATTCACCGACGCGGTCACTGTTGGCATCAGTGTGCGTGTACTTCCAGAAGTCGTCCTGCAGTTCTCGATTTTCGGAGTGGGCTTCGGTCAGCCGATTTCCTTTCATGCGGATCGTGAGGGGAGTCTCGCGCAGGTTGCCGAACTTCGCGCACAGATAATCGCCGACCACTCCGTCGATCACGAAGGTCCCGTTCACTTCTCCGGGGGTCGTGAAGATCTCGCCTCCAGGAAGGTTCCCCCACTTTTCCGGGGAGATAATGCCGCTGGTCTTCAGCCACTTATAGTTAGGATTCAAATCGGCTGTGAGATCGGTGCCGGCGGCGGTCGTGGCGCGAATTTTCGAAGCCTTGCGCACCATCTCGACAACTTTTTGGCTCAAGCGGTCCACACGCTGAAAATCGGCACGCATGCCTTCCAGCATGATCTGGCGGTTGATGTTGACCATATGCGCGTGACGGATCTTGCGCCGGTTCACAACGTCAGTCATCTGAATGCGCGAGCGCAACTCATTGCGCTGCGCCTGTACGGCAAAGATCGACACCTGGCTTTGTTCGAGGTCTTCAAGAATCTCGCGGGGGAGGTCCCTGAGCGGACGGTCTGCCAGTTCCTCCATCACCCAGGCGTGATACGGTGCGCCAAGCTTTTCTAGTTCTGCAACGATCGAGGCCGCGATCTCCAGCGTCGCCTCATCCGTGATGACGCAGACGCGCTCGGTGGGCTGTATCCGCAGGCAGACATTCACCGCATTACGGGCCCCGGGAGTGAATTCGGGGTCAAAGGGAAGTTGATTCAGGTTGATGTGATTCGGACGTACAGAAGTGCTCATTACCCTACTTTCGTCACGGCTGCTGGTTCTTCGCTTTCTGCCAGACCGGCTTCCGTCTCTCCAATGATGTAATCGACTACTTTTTTCAGATCTCCGGTTTGCTCGAAGATTCGCAATTGCCGGTCGGCGCCGCTGCCGGTCTCGAGAATTTTGTGGATGTATTCGAGTTCCTCGCGCGAATCCAATTCATCCACCACATCGTCGACGAATTCCAGGTATTCATGTATCAGGTCGCGAGCGGGCACTTCTTTTTGCTTACCGAAATCGATGAGCTTGCCGTCGAGTCCATAGCGAGCGGCGCGCCATTTGTTTTCCATGATCAGGGCGCGCCGATAGAGACGGAATCCCTGATTCGCCGTATAAAGCTTGTAAAGTTTCGCTACCGTGGCCTGAATGAGGGCCGCAATGGCGATGGTTTCGTCCGCGCGCATCGGGATGTCGCAGACGCGGAACTCGATTGTGTTGAAGAATGGATGTGGCCGGATGTCCCACCAGATCTTTTTGGCGTTATCGATGCAGTTGGTCTTGATCAACAGTTTGATGAAATTCTCGTACTCGCCCCAGCTCGGAAAGTAGTCGGGAATATTGGTGCGTGGAAACTTGTCGAACACTTTGCAGCGATACGATTTCAGGCCCGTGTTCATGCCCAGCCAGAAGGGAGAATTGGTCGAGAGCGCGAGAATGTGCGGCAGGAAGTAGCGCGCATGATTCATCATGTGAATCGCGGTCTCGCGATCTTCGATCCCGATGTGAACATGCAGGCCAAAGATCAGGTTGGCGCGCGCCACCAGTTGCATATCCTCAATGATGTTCTTGTATCGCTCGTCGGGATGAATCTCCTGCGTGCGCCAATCGGAAAATGGATGTGTCGCCACCGACGCCAGCTTCAAGCCATTTTCCCCCGCCAGGCGGATAATATTTCGGCGCAGCGTGTATAACTCAGCCCTCGCCTCTTTAATGTTCTTGCAGACACTCGTGCCGACCTCGACCACGGACTGATGCA
>QIAL01000546.1 GCA_003225535.1 Acidobacteriota bacterium
CAACGGCCAACTACGAGGAGAAATCCCAGCCTTCATCTTTCATTTTGCGGTTGGTCCAGTGCTGGAGCTGTTCGAATAGGGCGGGCTCGATCACGGCGAATCGAATGCCAACGCGTCCCTCATCTCCCACCCACATAAGCCGCGCCTTGGCTTGAAACTGGACGTCGCTATCGGGCAGCGTGAAGCTCACATCCACCATGCCTGCGAAACGCAGCGGCTCCGTCAGGCCGTCCAGGCCCATGCCGCCCGTGCTGAGATTTTTTCCCTGCACCTGCGTGATTTCGCCTTGGGAATTCTTGATAGTGACTGGAATCTCCACACGAGCGCGGAAGAATTTCTGCTGCTCGTTGCTGATGAAACCGAGAGAGGCGGTCGTGTCCCCGGGAGCGAAGCTGATGTTGTATTCCTTCAGCTTTCGGCTGAGCGTACGACGTGAGATTCCCAACTGTTCCGCTGCCAGCGTTCGCTGTCCCCCGGTGCGCTCTAAAGCCTTGATGATCATCTGCTCTTCCATGCTGTCGAGATTGCTCACCGGCATGGAGGCGGTTTGCCGCAGCGCCGAAGGCTCTCCCGTCAACGCCGCTGTCAGCTTCGGGAAATCAATCTGTGAGCCAGATGATTCCATCGCCATTCTGGCGACGAGGTTGCGCAGTTCTCGGATGTTGCCCGGCCATGCATGGGAGAGGAGGGCCGAAATAGCCTGCTCGGAGAAGTGTTTCGCGGGTGCCTTCAGCTTTAAGAAATGCTCGGCGAGAGCAACGATATCTTCTGGTCGCTCGCGCAGCGGTGGAACCCGCAATTGAAACTGGCCGAGGCGGTGAAAGAGATCCTGGCGGAAGCGGCCTTGGCTTACTGCGGCCTCGAGGTCCTGGTTGGTTGCAGCGACAATACGGACGTCAACCTTGATCTTGCGATGTCCACCCAGACGGTAGAACGGTTGTCCATCCAACACGCGCAGCAGCTTCACTTGTGTCTGCAATTGCAATTCCCCGATCTCATCGAGGAAAAGCGTGCCTCTATCGGCAAGCTCGAACAGGCCCGGCTTCGATGTGTCGGCGCCGCTGAACGCGCCTTTTTCGTATCCGAACAGTTCGCTCTCCACCAGGTTTTCCGGAAGTGCGGCGCAATTGATGTCAACCCACGGACGGCTGCGGCGGTGGGATGACTGATGGATTGTTCTTGCGATGAGTTCCTTGCCGGTCCCCGTCTCGCCCGTGACAAGAACCGTTTCTGTGTGGCCGGCGACCCGATCGACGAAAGCCATGAACTCGTGCATAGCCGGGCTGGCGAGAATGAATTCGGTACCATCAATCTTGCGCCAGATAATGCTGCCCGGCTTGGTGACCGGGGCCGATGTTGCCTCGCTCCTTCCAGCCTTTGCAGGTACGACCACAACCACGATCGCAGCGGGCGTCGAACTAGCGTCACGAAGCAGGGTGGCTGAGAATTCCACCGCGAAACTGGCGCCGCTCTTGGGCTGCGCAAATAGCTGAGAGCGATAATCTCCCTCAGATAGTGTCGTGCTCAGGATCGTCTTCCGGAGCTGGTCCTTGTCTTTGGCAGTGATTTCGCCGCCCAGCGTGAACAGCGCCGCAAAGTCCCGGCCGATCACGTCGCACGCCGCATAGCGAAGCAGATGCGTAAAACTGGAACTGCAAGCGCTGAATTGTCCGTGAAGATCAGCGCAAAATACAGCCGGGCCGACGGTTTCGGAACCAGCCACATCAATTGTTTGAGTCGTTGCGAGTGGACTGGCCGGCTGCGAGCTGTGGCGTGAAGTGGGCATGATGGTGCGTTTGGGATGATGGTGACACGACGCATCCAGCTTCGCCCAGAAGGGTATTCCAAAGGACGTAACGAAGGTAACCCAGTTTGCTATTGATGACCAATCCAGCGTCCAACTTTTCCACATCATCAAGCGCTTCATGACCCCCGTGAGTTACCAAAGTAAGCTTCTGAAAGCCTAGCGTTTGCAATACGATTCGTGCGATGCCCGAATGGGAGAGGACCGTCTTCCGGGCAAAGTGCGGATTCACAGGGTTCTCGAGAATAGAGTCTGTTTTGCGGCTTCACGGCACAGTCGAAGTCGCGGCAGGCGTTTCAACGGCTCCAGCGGATAAAGCGTAAGCATGAAACCGGAAGCCAGCGGACTATCGATCCAGACAAAGGCCTTCGTTGGCATCACCGCGCTGGTCGGCACGGTGGTGTTGGGCTTTAGCCTTTCGCACTGGCAATCGCAGGACCCCACGCGGTTCGTTTGCTATCTCGTTGTCGCCATCCTTGCGTCCGGCCTGAAGGTGCAACTGCCCGGCATTGACGGCACAATGTCGGTGAACTTTCTGTTCATCCTCCTGGGCGTTCTTGAGCTGAGCCTTCCGGAAACACTTGTGATTGGCTGCACGGCCAGCTTGGCTCAGAGCGTGTGGCAACTGCGGGGCCGACTGGACCCGGTCAAGGTCTTGTTCAACGTCTGCGGGATGATGGCCAATGCCACTGCCCTCACCTACTTGACCTATTACTCGCTGGTGGGACGATTCGGGTCGAACAAGCCCATTCTGTTGATGGTTTCTGCTTTGATGTTCTTCTTCGCGAACACCTTGCCGATCTCGATCGTGATCGCACTGACCGAAGGAAAATCGAGCCGCAGGGTCTGGTCCGAATGCTACTTCTGGTCCTTCCCCTACTACCTGGTAGGCGCGGCCGCGGTGGGACTGGTGGGAATCATAAACCGCAGCGCGGGATGGCAAACATCGCTCCTCGTGCTGCCGCTGATTTACTGGGTATATCGCTCTTACCGGCTCTACCTCGGTCGACTGGAAGCGGAGAAGGAACGAGTAGAGGTAGAGAAGCGCCACGTTGAGCAAATCGCATCGCTCAACATGCGCACCATTGAGGCGCTAGCGCTCGCCATCGAAGCAAAAGATCACACCACCCATACCCATCTGCAGCGTGTCAGAACCTACGCTGTTGAAGTGGCAAGGGAATTAAGCCTCGCTGAAGAGCAGATCGAGGCATTGCGCGCCGCAGCGCTGCTGCACGACATTGGCAAACTCGCGGTTCCGGAACAGATCATCAATAAGCCGGGAAAGTTAACGCCAGAAGAATTCGAAAAAATGAAAGTGCATCCGCTCGTCGGAGCGGAAATTTTGGACCGGGTTGCCTTTCCCTATCCCGTCGCGCCGATTGTGCGCGCGCACCACGAACGTTGGGACGGCACCGGATATCCGGAGGGACTCGCCGGTGAAGGTATTCCGATCGGAGCGCGAATCCTCGCCGCCGTCGATTGCCTTGACGCACTCGCCTCCCATCGCCAGTATCGTCCGGCCTTGCCCCTGTCCGAGGCCATGGCGAAGGTGAAGGAAAAGTCCGGCACGTGGTTTGATCCCAAGATCGTTACGATTCTGGAGAGCCGGTACATTGAGCTGGAGCGAATGGCGCAGATGGCGGAAGACACGGCAGTCGCAGGGTTGTCGAGAACGGTTCGAGTGGAGCGGGGTCAGGCTCCCGCTGCCGGATTCGAGCGCACCGAACCAACGCATGGCCCGATCGATAATGCCGACTTCTTGACTTCCATCGCATCCGCGCGCCAGGAGGCTCAGACCATGTTCGAACTGAGCCAGGATCTGGGCGTCTCCCTAAGCCTCAGTGAAACGCTCTCCGTGTTGTCGATGCGCCTGCGAAGGATGATTCCGTTCGACTCAATCGCCGTCTTCGTAAACCGCAACGGGTGGTTGCTGCCCGAACTTGTCAGCGGCGAGAATTTCCGGGCGCTCTCTTCCTTGAAGATCAGAGTCGGCGAGGGATTGTGTGGCTGGGTGGCAGAAAATTCAAGACCGATCGTAAACGGAAATCCGCAGGTCGAAGCCGGATATTCAAGCGATCCGGTAAAACACACAACATTGCTGCAATCGGCCCTGGTTGTACCTTTGGAGGGTCTGAACGGAGTGGTCGGAGTCCTCGCGATGTATCAGACGAATCGGGACGCGTTCACTCCCGACCACCTGCGAATTCTCCTCGCCGTCGCATCCAAGGTGGCTTTATCGGTGGAAAACGCGCTGAAGTATCAGCAAGCAGAAAGCTCAGCCACCACCGACTACCTGACCGGCCTCCCCAATGCGCGCTCGTTATTTGTACATCTGGCGCAGGAAGTTGCCCGCTGCCGCCGCATGAAGAGTTCGCTGGCGGTGCTGTTGTGCGACATCGACGGATTCAAGCAGATCAACGATTCTTTCGGCCACCTCGAGGGCGACAAACTCCTGCGCGAGTTTACGACCCGGCTGAAGGATGTCTGTCGAGGATATGACTACGTTGCCCGCATGGGCGGCGACGAGTTCGTGATCACTGCTCCCGGCTTAACGCCGGAAGCGGCTAAGGAAAAAGCCGAGCGGCTGAACCAGGCTGCCATTGAATCTGGCCGCCACGTCTGCGGGCGCGATTTGATTACCCTGAGCGTTGGCATGGCCTTCTGCCCTGAAGATGGCTACGACGTGGAACGCCTGCTCGCGGAAGCAGACCGCCGCATGTACTCGATGAAGCAAGTCCATCACGCCGAGGCGGTCGCCCGCGAACAGAAGAAGATCGGCGCGACGGCAAACTAGGAGGATGACACCATGCTCAGGCGGAAAATTGCGCGACATGGGCTGATTCTGGTTGCCACCGCATTGTTAGGCGGATTCCTTTCCGCCGCAATGGTCCGGCTGGCTCCTGGTTTCGATACCGATGAGGCCGCTCTCGATCCTCATCTGAACTCTCAAAGTATTCAAGCGCTGCGGCAGGCTCGAACCGAACAACACAACATCTTCCGCTTTTATCTTCATTCCCTGCGACTGGCCCTGCACGGCGACCTGGGAACTTCCATCTCTTTAAAACAACCAGTGGGCGCTCTTTTTCAGGATCGTTTTCCGCTCACATTGCGATTGGTCAGCCTCGGCCTGTTGATGGGCTGGGCGGCCGTAATGGCCTTGGTTTTCACAACTGCCTTGCTGCGGGTAACGGCCTACGATCTATTCGCAATCTTCCTGACAGGCCTCCTGATTTGTGTTCCCGCGGCGGTGCTGGCTTTGTTGTCGGTCCTCTGGAATATCCCGGGCGCTCTTGCGATCGCCCTGATCATTTTTCCCCGCGACTATCGCTACGCCCGCAACCTCGTCAACAAAGCTTATTCCCTGCCGCACATCGTCACTGCACGAGCCAAGGGACTAAGCGAATTGCGCATCCTCTTCTGGCATGTTGTTCCTTCGACTGGGCCACAACTGCTGGCGCTCGCCGGGGTCTCGGTCAGCCTCGCCATCGGAGCGGCCATTCCAGTTGAGGCGCTGTGTGGACTGGCAGGCATCGGACAGCTTGCATGGCAGGCAGCCCTGGCCCGCGACCTTCCCCTGTTGATGAACATCACGGTCCTGGTGACGCTAGTAACCTTGCTCGCCAATTCCAGCGCAGATGTAATCGGACATGTATGGCGAGGCCAGCAAGCATGAGCTTCTGGCGCAAGATAGCGTGTGGGGTGCTGCTGCTCGTAGTGGCGGTGTCTCTGGCAGCGAACTGGCTGGCACCGGCCGGATATGCAAAGCAGGATCGTGAGGCAGTCGGGGAGCCTCCGTCGCACGCACACTGGCTGGGAACCGATGAGATTGGCCGGGACCGTTTTGCGAGGGTGCTCTACGGTACGCGAATTTCGCTGTTTCTTGCTCCGGCGGCAGCTCTGATTTCCACGCTGCTGGCTGCGCTCGTTGGTGGCCTGGCGGGATATCTGGGTGGCGCTTGGGCTCGGGCAGCCATGACGGTCACAGATTTGTTTTTGTCCTTGCCGTGGCTATTTTTGCTGATCACGGTGCGGGCCATATTGCCGTTGAACGTGTCCCCTGCGTTCTCGGTGCTCGTGACGTTCCTGATTTTGGGCCTGTTAGGTTGGACAGCGGCAGCGCGAGTCTTGTGCGCAACCGGCGGATCGCTGCGAAACTCCGATTTCGTGCGACAGGCACGCGCTTCGGGAATCCGCGGCACGCGACTGTTTTGGATTCACGTGCTGCCTAACATGAAGCCTGTGCTGTATGCGCAGTTCTGGATTTCCATACCCGCGTTCATTTTGAGCGAGGCGAATCTTGGGATCCTCGGTTTGGGAGTGGCGGAACCGTTGCCGTCTTGGGGAAGTTTGCTGAAGGAATTAGAAGGACTTGTATCGGTAGGGGAAGAGCCCTGGAAATTCGTCCCACTCGTTCTACTGGTTGTAGTTGTGACGTCGTTCCAACTTGTGCTTTCGAAGCAGGATGAGGTAGCCGCGTGAGCCGTCAGAGAAGTTCGCAGTCCATGTTGATGAGGTTCGGAAAGGCGATCGCCGTTGCAGCGATCTACCTTGCGGCGCTAACCGGCGGCGCACTGGCGCAGGGTCGACTGCGTTTCTGTCTGCGTTCGGAGCCAAAGACCTTCGACCCGCTCCAGGTGGAAGACGACGCCTCAGTGGCAATTCGGTATCTGACCGGCGGCGTGCTCGTCCGTTTGAACCGCCAGACGCAAGCGGTTGAGCCTGGGCTGGCGACGTCGTGGAGGATCTCGAAAGACAGCAAGCAGATCACCTTCAAGCTGCACAGCGGAGTTTCATTTTCCGATGGCACACCTTTTTCCAGTGAAGATGTTGCCTACACGATCCAGCGGTTGATGGATCCCGCACTTCACTCAGCCACGGGAGACGCGTTTCGGTCCGGCTCCGGCAAAGTGGAAACGAAGATTGTATCTCCGACCGAAATCTCCATCACGTTCCCGGCCCCTGTAGCCGGGCTCGACCGTCAATTTGATCAGGTTGCGATCCTCTCCGCGCATTCGCCCAAGAAAGAGATGGCGGTTCTCGGCCCCTTCATGGTCGCCGATTACAAACCGGGCGCGACGGTCCTTTTGAAACGAAATCCGAACTACTGGAAAACCGACCAACAAGGCCGCAAGCTACCTTACCTCGACTCCATACAGTTGGACATTCAGCCGAACCGCGACGTGGAGATGCTCCGCTTCAAGCGCAACGAAATTGACTTGATCAACGCTCTCGATAGCGAATACTTCGACAAGCTCGCGTCCACCTCGCAGAACGTGGCGCATGATGCAGGACCATCTCTCGACAGCGAGCAAATGTGGTTCAACGAGGTGGCTAAGGCGCCCATCCCCGGGTACAAGAAGAACTGGTTCCGCTCAGCAACGTTCCGGCGCGCCGTTTCTCAAGCGATCAATCGCAGCGATCTGGCGAGGGTCGTGTTTCGTGGACATGCGCAACCGGCGGTGGGACCTGTATCTCCAGCGAACAAATTCTGGTTCAACTCCAAACTGAAACCCGAAGCATGCTCTCCCGATGCATCGCTCAAAGCGCTGCAAAAGGAAGGGTTTCACCTGGAGAACGGCGCGCTGAAGGACATGCAGGGAAATGAAGTCATCTTCTCGATCATTACGAACTCAGGCAATAAGGTCCGCGAACGCATGGCAACCATGATCCAGGAAGATCTCCAGAAAATCGGCATCCACGTAAACGTTGTAACGCTCGACTTCCCTGCTCTGATCGAGCGCATGACTCAGACTTTCGACTACGAAGCGATCTTGCTGGGATTAACCAACGTGGGTCTCGATCCTAACGAACAGATGAATGTGTGGCTGAGTTCTTCGGAGAACCATCAGTGGAACCCAGCGGAAAAGAGTCCTGAGACTACGTGGGAAGCGGAGATCGACAACCTGATGCGGGCGCAAGGTTCAGCGGCCGATCCGAAAAAGCGCAAGGAAAGCTTTGACCGAGTACAGGAGATCGCCGTCGAGCAGGCGCCTTTCATTTATCTGGTGAACCGCAACGCTCTATCGGCGGTTTCCGCCAATATGCAAAACGCGAGCCCTGTGATT
>QIAL01000547.1:0-8473 GCA_003225535.1 Acidobacteriota bacterium
GACAGGCACGAGTGAAGAAGTCATTCGGTCCCGCGAACGGAGGACGAGCGGGGTCGAGTGCCGACTGCACGGCCCGAATCCACTCTTGCTCTCCATCCGAATTCCACTGATGGGCGGCGTCATGCAGAGATTCAGGCCCATGTTGCGCGCTGAGGGAGAGAAGAGTTGGCATCTCGGAAACGACAGCGGCCACGTCGATCTGCGTGCGCAGGGGAATGTCCGGATTGATTGCTTGCTTCGATCGAGATGAGATCTCTGCCTGGAACTCCAATACTAAATGATAGAAGTGCAATGCCGATGCGATGGGCCTGTGTAGGTCTGCTAATTCCTTGACGCGAAAGAGTCTGGCGTCCCATCGTTTGCGGAGATCGTCAGTCGCGGATACCAAGGCGCTCCTCGCCTCCCATCTTCGCATAGTCTTCCTCTTGCACCTGGGCAAGTAAGAACTCTTCCCCGAAAACGTAGTCGGACAAGAACATTCCGGTGTGATCGAACGTAGAAGCCATGAACATCACCGCGAGCAGGGGCGCCGAGGGTACAATAGCTGACTTCAGAGAGGGAAGGTCCCAGAAATCCTAGGAGATTACTTATGATCCGAAAAGTGTGTATGTCGATGATTGTCTTGGCGGTGCTGGCTCCGTGCCTGTTGGCGCAGAGCGTGGACGAGATTATCGCGAAGAACGTGCAGGCTCGCGGCGGGGCAGACAAGCTGAAGAGGGTAAAGTCCATCAAATCTACCGCGACGATGTCGATGGGGCCGGGGATAGAAGCTCCCGGGGTCCTGATTCAGAAACGGCCCGCGCTGGCGCGCCTGGAGTTTACGGTGCAGGGATTGACCGCCGTGCAGGCCTACGATGGCAAGAACGGCTGGCAGATTATGCCTTTCATGGGGAAGAAAGATCCGGAGTTGATGTCGGCGGATGAAGCGAAGGAGATCGAAGAGAATGCCGATCTTGACGGTCCGCTCGTGGACTACAAGAGCAAGGGACACCAGGTTGAGTTGCAGGGCAAAGAAAAAATCGAAGGCACAGACGCCTATAAATTGAAAGTTACCCTGAAGAACGGGGACGTGCAGACGATCTACATCGATTCCGATTCGTTCCTCGATATCAAGGAAGTGACCAAGCGCACGGTGCGCGGTACGGAACAGGAAATTGAATCGGCGATCGGCGACTACAAGCCGGTCGACGGGATCATGTTTCCATTCGCGGTGGAGAGCGGCATCAAGGGAACCGACCAGAAGCAGAAGCTTACTATCACCAAGGTTGAGCTGAATGTTCCGGCGGATGATTCCTTATTCAAGATGCCGGCCGCTGCTCCGAAAGCGGATGCGCCGAAGACGGATCCACCTAAGAACTAGCACGCGGGTTGCGGATCGAATTTCGACCTCAGGGGCTAAGGGCCGCGATTTTTGGGACGTTACGCGGCGCGGCTGAAGCCGGGCCCTTTCAATGCTGTCGTTGCACAAGTCCTTTCAATCATTTGTGAGAAAAGTTCCGGGCCCTGCGGTTTCCTTACGAGGTGATCATGAGCAATCGTTCGCGTGTGTCGCTGTTTCTATGCCTGCTGTTTACCGCTCTGTTGGTGACAGCGCAGGACGTCACGCTCGACTCAGACATGGTTAGCGGGCTGCCGATTCGCGCCATCGGTCCGGCTGCGATGGGCGGCCGCATTGCCGACATCGCCGCAGTTCGCGAGGGTGGACGACTGACCATCTATGTCGGCTCGGCGAGCGGCGGAGTCTGGAAGTCGGTGGATGGCGGCACGACGTTCAAGCCGGTCTTCGACAAGCAGCCTTCGCTTTCGATTGGCTCGATAGCAATTGATCCGCAGAATGCGAAAACTGTGTGGGTGGGCACGGGCGAATCGTGGGTCCGTAACAGCGTATCGGTCGGGACGGGAGTATATCGCTCGCGCGATGGTGGGGAGAACTGGGAGGCCGTGGGTCTGCCGGACTCCGAGCACGTCAGCCGCATGATCGTGCATCCCAAGGAAAGCAACACGGTTTACGCTTGCACTCTGGGACATCTGTGGAACTCCAACACCGAGCGTGGCGTCTTCAAGACAACCGACGGCGGGAAGACGTGGAACAAAATCCTTTACCGCAATGACAGCACCGGCTGTGCGGAGCTGGCCATGGACCCGCAGGATGCAGGCGTGCTCTATGCTGCCATGTGGGACGTGCGGCGCGAGCCGCACAATTTCCGGTCGGGCGGTCCGGGAAGCGGATTATTCAAGAGCACCGATGCCGGCGCGACCTGGCATGAACTGCGCAAAGGATTGCCCGAGGGCGATCTGGGGCGAATTGGAATCGGCATAGCGGCCAGCAAGACTTCGCGTGTTTACGCCGTCGTGGAGTCCAAGAATCATACGGCGCTGTTCCGCTCCGATGATGCGGGCGATAGGTGGACCGAGGTCAACAGTTCGTTCAATGTCAGCGGGCGGCCGTTCTATTTTGCGCGGCTCGCGGTCGATCCCAAGAATCCCGATCGCGTGTACAAGCCAGGATTTTTTCTCACCGTGAGCGAAGACGGGGGCAAGAGTTTCAGCGCAGCCTTTTCCATGAGCGAGGGTGAGACGGGTGCAGGCGTGCATAGCGACATGCATGCGCTGTGGATCAATCCGGAGAATCCTGATCAGTTGCTCGTGGGCACTGACGGAGGCGTCTACCAGTCGCTCGATCAAGCTACACACTGGCGATTCCTTGCGAACCTTCCGGTGTCGCAGTTCTATCACGTGAGCTTCGACATGGCCGACCCCTACAACGTCTACGGAGGATTGCAGGACAATGGCACGTGGATGGGCCCGTCGCGCGCACCAGGTGTCATCGCCAGCCGGCATTGGCGGGTGATCGGGATGGGCGATGGGTTCTGGGCGTTCTCCGATCCCGCAGACCCCGATTACGCCTACGTCGAGTATCAGGGCGCCATGATTTCCCGCTTCCGCAAGTCGACGGGAGAAGCGAAGGACATCAAGCCACTACCACGTCCCGGGGAACCGGATTTTCGCTTCAACTGGAATTCTCCGATCCACCTCAGCCCGAATCAGCTGGGGACGGTATATCTCGGCGGACAATTCCTGTTCCGTTCGCGCGATCACGGAGAATCGTGGGACCGCATCTCGCCAGACCTGACGACCAATGATCCCGCCCGGCAGCACCAGGAGACTTCCGGCGGGCTGACCATCGACAACTCCGACGCAGAGAAGTACGAAACCATCTATACGATCGCGGAATCTCCCAAGGACGCGAATGTCATATGGGTCGGGACCGACGACGGCAATGTGCAGATCACGCGCGACGGAGGCAAGCACTGGACGAATTTGGTGAAGAACATTCCGGGACTGCCCGCGAATACCTGGGTGTCGACCATTGAAGCCAGCCATTTCGACCCGGCGGCGGCGTACGCCACCTTTGATGGCCACGCGGGCGGCGACATGAAGACCTATGTTTACCGCACCGCGGATTACGGGAAGACCTGGACGTCGCTTTCAACGCCGGAACTGAACGGCTATGCCCACGTGATTCGGGAAGATCTGATGAACAAGAACCTTCTGTTCGTCGGGACCGAGTTCGGACTTTTCATTTCCATCGACAGCGGGGCGCATTGGGCGCAATTCAAGGGGAGCTTGCCGAATGTGGCGGTGAGGGATCTGTCGATTCACCCGCGCGAGTCCGATTTGCTGGTGGCGACGCATGGCCGCGGGATTTATATCCTTGACGATTTAACGCCCATCCGTGCGCTCACGCCCGAGATCCTTGCCAAAGATTTTGTGATGCTGCCCTCGCGTCCGTCATTGCTGACGCTGGCAGCGAGCGAGCAGAGATTCGATGGCGACTCGGAATTCGAGGGGCGCACCCTGCCCGAAGCGGCCGGCATCGTCTATTACCAGAAGAAGCGCCACATCTTCGGCGACTTGAAGATTGACGTTTCCGACGAAAAAGGAAATCTGCTGACCTCCATCCAAGGAGATAAGCGAAAGGGTTTGAACCGCGTGGCTTGGCCGGAGCGCGCGAAGCCTCCGAAGATGCCTCCGGCGGCCGGGCTGGTGCAGAATGAGTTCGCGATGCTCGGGCCGCAGGTGCAGGAGGGAACTTACACAGTTAAAGTGACCAAGGGAAACGACAATTATTCCTCCGACATCAAGCTGGTGCCCGATGCGCGCACCAAAAGCACAGCTGCGGACCGCGCGTTGCAGCATAAAACCGTCATGCAACTCTATGACATGCTGGGGCGGCTGACATTCATCGTCGATTCCACAAACGACCTGCGGGACCAGGCACGGCAGCGCGCGGCGAGCGCGACCGACAGTGGCCTGAAGGATCAGCTCAACGGTTTGGCCCAGAAGCTGGAGGATTTTCGCTCGACGCTCGTATCTGTAAAAGAAGGCGGGATGATCACGGGCGAGAAGAAGCTCCGCGAAAAGCTTGGGGAGCTGTATGGCGGAGTGAACGGTTACTGCGGACGTCCCACGCAATCGCAGGTCGATAGCACAGCGTTTTTTCAGAAGAAGATGGACGAGGCAGCGAGCCAGTTCCAGTCCATCACCGGCCCGGCATTGCAGTCACTCAACTCCGGCCTCCAGGAGAAGAGTCTGGAGTCCCTTAAGGCGATGACACGGGAGGAGTGGGAGAAGAAACAGAAATAGTTGGCTCTGAAATCCCGAATCTGCGGTGACTGTGGCTTTCCCTCGGGGGCTAAAGCCCGCGTGTTTCTTGGCTTCGACGGCGCGGCTGAAAGCCGCGCCCCTTCAAAACGGTTTATGAGATAAATTCTCACTGTCCGATCACTGTGACGATAACGGTGCGCTGCCGGCCGCGGACGTCGCACTCGAGATGAAAGATCTGTTGCCAGGTCCCGAGAACGAGCTTTCCATCGGCAATAGGCACAGTCAGCGAAGGTCCGAGGAGCGTGGCCTGCAGATGGGAATGGCCGTTGCCATCGTGCCAGGCTTGCTCATGACCATAATTGCGGCTGGGCGGCATCAGCTTATCCAAGATGGCTGGCATGTCGGCGCGCAGTCCGGGTTCGAATTCAATCGTGCCGATCGCGGCCGTGCTTCCCACGTTGAATACGTTGACGATTCCGGTTGTCACGCCGGACCGGCTTACGGCTGTCGCCACTTGATCGGTGATGTCATGCATGTCGCCATGGCCGTTGGTGGTGACTGAAATTTGCTGTTGCGTCGTTCCCAATGGTTTCGGCAAGAGTCCTCTGGGGCCAGAATCAGGCGATGGTTTCCTACCGCTCAGTCTAAGTGAAAAGAAACGGGAGAATCAGTTCGAGAGCGGATGTCGCTTTAGAAGTTTGTTCGCCTGAGTTGCAACACGCTGAAAAATAAGGTACGTTTAGCTATTTTCTCCTCCCCCTTGGGCAGACGGGTCTGTCTGTCGCCGGTCCAATGGTCCCAAGATTTTGATGGCCGGAAAAGAGTCGAGAGTCATGGGCCAGCTGCAGGCGTGATCTCCGCCGAAATGCGTGGGATGCGCCCTGCCGCGGTGGTGTGAATTGATCTGGGGTGGGTTCGATGAAGGAGGCTGTGATGGGGTTCTCCAAAGGTTCGCTCATTCGTGGTGTGCGCGGGCGTGTGCCGTGGCTAGCGCTCACCGTGGTTCTGGTCAACCCGAATCTGATGCGGGCGCAATCGGGTCAGACGGTTACCGTCGACCAGGCGACCATGCAGGCGCTGCTGAAGCGCATCGATCAACTGGAGGCTAGGGTGCAACAGTTGGAGGCGGCGCAGCATCCGGCCGTGGCGCAGCCGGCAAATGTCGAGGCGCGGCAGCCGTTGCCAGCAGAGGCTTCGACTCACGGACCATCTCAGGCGGCCGCGCAGGAGCACGAGCCGGAGCCAACTGAGCACGCCGAGGCCGAGCGCATGGACGTGAGCAAGACGCTGTTGCGCATCCGCGGATTCGGCGACTTTAGCTTCCATGGCGACAACTATCACCCGGCAGGGCTGCCGGGAGACAAGACCGCCTTTACGCTCGGTCAGCTCAACCTCTTCGTGACCTCCGACATCTCCGACAAGTTCAAGTTCCTCGGTGAAATTGTGTTCGAGGCGGGACCTGACAACATCTATGGAGCCCCACGCGGAACCGCCAATACGTTCGGCGTGGACGTCGAGCGGTATCTGCTCACTTACTCGAGGAATGAGTATTTCAATCTCTCCGCGGGCCGCTATCACACGGCGATCGGTTACTACAACACGGCTTTTCATCACAGCACGTGGCTGCAAACAACAACCGGACGGCCGCTGCTGTTCGCGTTCGAAGACCAGGGCGGCATTTTACCGATCCACAATGTTGGAGTAGAAGCGTACGGAAGCATCCCGTCCGGATCCCTTGGATTGCACTACGTGGCGGAGGTAGGCAACGGCAGGGAATCGCGCTCACCGATCGACCAGGAACCGGTCCAGAACATCGTCACCGAAAGCAATCACAAGGCGGTGAACTTCGAGCTCTTCGCGAGGCCCACCAAGGTGCCCGGACTACAAGTCGGATTCTCGGTGTATCGGGATCAATTGCTGCCTAACAACCTGCCTGTGGCCGAAACGATCCTCGCCGCACACGCCGTCTACTCGACGCCAACATTCGAATGGCTCAACGAAGCTTTGGTGGTGCGGCATACGCCCGAAGGGGGTCACACCTATGACACGCCGGGGTGGTACAGCCAGATTTCGCGGCGGTTCGGGTCATACCGGCCATACTTCCGCTACCAGTACATTAATGCCAGTCCCAATGAACCGATATTCCCCGACATTGGATTGAATGCTGGGCCGTCGGTAGGGTTGCGCTATGATGCCAGCGAATCGGTGGCGCTGAAGCTGCAGTATGACTACGAGTCCTTGCGCAACCAGAAAGCGGTGCAGGGACTTCAGGCGCAGGTGGGATTCACGTTCTAACGGCGACACGATGATCCGCTACCCTGCCATCATTCTGGTGATCCTGACTACGGCTGTACTGGTCGAGCCGATGCCGCAGTCGCGCGTGCAAGCCGCGCGTGCGAAGCAGAGCCTTGCCATTATCGTGAACCGGGAAAATCCCATTGAAAACCTGTCGATGGCGGATTTGCGCACCGTGTTTCTGGGTGGGCGCAGCCATTGGGCCAACGGGCGCAGAATCACGCTGGTCATGATGGAGCCCGGACAGCCCGAGCGGGACACGCTGCTGCGCGACGTTTGCCGCATGAGCGAGTCGGACCTGCGTCGGCGATATCTGCAAGGACTGCTGACGGGGGAAGTGTTGGTCTCACCCAAAACGCTGGCGAGCCCCGTGGGCGTGCGCAAGTTTGTGTTCAACGTGCCGGGAGCCATCGGGTACTTGCGATCCGAGGATGTGGACGACTCCGTCAAAATCGTTCGCATTGACGGGCATCTTCCTGGTGACGCTGAGTATCCGTTGAAGATCGCGGAGCGTGCGGAGTAGATGGCATGAGTGATCGCACCCAACACGCGACTCATGAAAACGCGGCGAGCTTTTCTCCGCGAGTGGGGAGGAGCCCTGCATTCCTGGCGCGCTACAGTTCCGCACTGTTCTTGGTGCTGTTGATCGGACTGGAGGCAGGCGTGGTGCGTTTCGTGATTCGCGACGTTCGCTCGGCCAATAACGAAGTGCAAGGAATGTACGCATCGTCGGTACTCGGCCTGCGCCGTATTGGCAACCTGCAATACGACGCACAGGAAACACGGCGCAGCACGCTGTACGCTCTCACCACCAAAGACAGCAACCTGCAGGTCATCTATGCGGACCAGTCCCGTGAAGCGGATGCCCGGGTCACGGAGGGAATCACCGAGTATCTGCAGCAGGCCCAACTGCCACAAGAGGTCAAGTTGGGAAATCGATTGCAGCAGGATTGGAAAGCGTATCTGGCTGCGCGCAACGAGGTGCTGGGATCGATTCTAGAAGGTAGCATCAAAGATGCCGTGGCCTACGACATGACCCACGGCGTTCCCTTATTTGAAGGTGTGCGGCGGGATCTGGAAGAGACGCAGCGTCTTTATGATGACCAGGCCTCGCAGCGACTGGCGAATGTCGCGGCGCTGGCCACCCGGACGGTTACGCGACTGTTGACCGTCCTTGTCGTAACAGTTCTGATCGCGGGCGTTTTCGTTTGGGTCCTGCAGAAGGACAAGATGGCCAGTACCATGCGGATGGCAAGGATGCAGATGGATTTCGCAGCCTCGGTCTCGCACGAACTGCGGACGCCGCTGGCGGTGTTGTGCTCGGCGGTCGACAATATTGCGGACGGAGTTGTGAGTGGCAAGGAGCAGTTAGCAAAATACGGGTCGGTGATCCGCAACCAGTCGCGCCAGATCAATGGATTAGTCAACCAGGTCATCCTGTTTGTTTCGACTCAGGACCTCAAAGGGCGCTATGAACTGAAACCGCTAGCCGTCGCGGACGTGGTTGACGCGGCGGTGACAGGCACGGCGGAATTGATTCACAAGGCGGGATTCACCCTGGAGCAGCACA
>QIAL01000547.1:8595-12796 GCA_003225535.1 Acidobacteriota bacterium
AGCGTGCAGGACCGTGGGAAGGGCATTGAGCGCACGGAGCTGCACCAGATTTTTGAGCCGTTTTATCGTGCCAAGGCGGCCCTGGCGGGGCAGATTCACGGAACTGGATTAGGATTGCCCATCGCCAAGAGTCTGGCCGAAGCTATGGGCGGCCGTATTTCTGTGACCAGCGAAGTTGGAGTCGGAAGTATTTTTACCCTGCATTTGCCGGTCGCCGGACAACTCTCTGTACGCAGTGAAGCCCTGGGAAGGACAATAGCGCAATCATGAATGAATGTATTCTGATAGTGGAAGACGAAGAAGGACTGCGAATGACCTTAAGCGACCGGCTTCGCAGTGAAGGGTATGCGGTGGACTTCGCGGCCGACGGTGACGAGGGGCTGAGCAAGGCGACCAGCCTGCCGTTTGACCTGATCATTCTCGATATCATGCTACCCAATCGCAGCGGGCTTGATGTATGCCGCGACGTGCGTGTTGCAGGCCTGGCGACGCCCATTCTGCTGCTGACGGCACGCGATCAGACCGCCGACAAAGTGATTGGGTTGAAACTTGGCGCCGACGACTATGTCACCAAGCCATTTGACACATTGGAGTTGATGGCCCGTGTCGAGGCTCTGCTGCGACGTTCCCCGGGGCGCGCAACTCATACCGTTCTGCAGTTGGGGCCCTTGCGGATGGATGTTCGAGCCACGGAGGTGACTCGGGACGGCAAGGAGGTTCCGCTTTCGGCGCGGGAGTTCCAATTATTGCGTCATTTCATGGAACATCCGGGTGCGACACTTTCGAGAAGCGAGTTGCTGCAGGAAGTCTGGGGCTATGAAGACGGTACGTTCACGCGCACGGTGGACGTGCACATTGCCAGTCTGCGCCAGAAACTGGAGAAAGATCCCAAGCACCCGGAATTGATCCTTACTGTTCCGGGCATGGGTTACAAACTCAAAGTGTGAAGGGTCAGCAAGCAGGGGTGCTGCCGGTCAGTGCTTCTTCTTGGGGTGCAGGGCCGATTCGGTTTTGCGGTGGTGCTTCTCGGTGTACCAGGACGGCGCATACTCTTCCAGCAGATTGCGCAACTCCGAAAGCGCGTCGACCAGGCGTTTGCGCTCCGATGGAGTCTCACAATCGTCGTGCAATGAGGAAAAGCTAGTTTCGGTCTTGCTGTGCAGCGTGCGATTTCCCGTCGATCCCATCACAATTAACATCTTCACTCCCCTTTTCATTTGATAGTACAAATGCGCTTGCCACAGTAGCTCTGCCTCGTATCACAGGGCCGCGAGGAGTGTATGCCTAGAAGCATTTAACCCCACTGCAAGAGCGATGGCGGCAAAAAGCCTGTAAATTCCTTGTTAAGCGTTTGTCACCGTTTTGTAAGCAAGCCTGGGTTTTGAGAGCACTGAAAGAGAGTACCTCTCTAACAATCCTGCAAATTGAAGTCGCATGTTGATGCGGCTCCTCGTCGAGGTTCTGCTTGCCGGCAAACAAGAAGAGTGATGAAGGTCACAGCGAAGCCGATTCCGCGCAAGTACTCTCGTTAAGCTGAGCCGATTGGGCTCACAGGTTCTCTGAGAGAGCCATACCGGCGCCTGCATCGGTAGTGTCCGGAGTGCCACACTCGGAAGAGATGACGAGTTCTGATGAAAACATCAAAAACGGATCGGCCAATCTTGACTCGGATCCTGCAGACACTCCCGCAGGACATCCGGTTCAGCGTGAGATTCTTCACTTCAAATCCAAAGTTCGCTTTGGTCGCAATGTTCACATTGGCACTGGGCATCGCAGTCAACGCAACGGTGTTCAGTTGGATCGATAGCGTGCTGCTGCATCCGTACCCCGGAGTCACCGATACCCGCGGGTTGGCTCTCATCGAAACGATGACTCTCAGCGGCGAACATCTGGTCGCGACATCTTATGTGGACTATCGCGACTACCGCGACAACCTGAAGCTTGTTTCCGATATCGCGATCGGACGATTTACGCCGCTCACTCTCGGATTGGAGGGCAATGCAGACCGTGCATGGGCGGAACTTGTGTCGGCGAACTACTTTGACGTGCTGAAAGTGAAGCCCGTTCTCGGTCGCGCTTTTCTTCCGGAAGAAGGAGCGGAAAAGCCCGGCGCGTTTCCGGTGGCCGTCATCAGCTACCGAATGTGGCAGAATCGCTTTCATGGCGACCACAATGTATTGGGCAAAGAAATTCGGCTGAACCGGCATCAGCTGACCATCATCGGAGTCGCTCCTCCCGATTTTCGTGGCAGCTCCGTGGGCCTGGTTTATGACGCATGGATGCCGATCTCGATGGCCGACGATATGGGCACAGGGGGCGGCACGCTCAACTACCGGGGATGCCGCGACCTTACCTCGACGATCGTGCGGCTGAAACCCGGCGTTACGCTGGAACAAGCAAAGGACGAAGTCAGTGCTCTGGCGAAGCGGCTGGCAGCGGATTATCCCAATACCAACCGGGGAGTAGATGCGATTGTGGTGCCAGTGTGGGCCGGGCACTTGGGCGCACAAGGAATTTTGCTTAAACCACTGCAGATCCTTATGGCGGTGTGCGCGCTCCTGTTGATTATTGTTTGCGCCAACGTGGCTAACCTTCTGCTTTCGCGCGCGGTGACTCGTCAGAAGGAATTTGGCCTGAGGCTGGCTTTTGGAGCAGGGCGCGGCCGGATCATCCGGCAATTGATGACCGAAACGCTTCTGCTGGTAACGGGCGGAGCAGTGCTGAGCGTCCTGCTGGTGCTCTGGATGGGAAGGTCGCTAAACCAGCTCCTGCCGAGAGTGGATGTTCCCTTCGATCTGCATGGAGGTCTGAGTCTCTCGACTCTCGGTTTCACGCTTCTGATTGTCCTGGCGGTAACGGTTGCGGCGGGACTGATTCCGGCGCTGATTTCGATTCGCGGAAACTTGAGCCAGACGTTGAACGAAGGCGGACGCGGCGGGATTGGCGGGACTCGTACGCACCGGCTGAGAGGACTTCTGGTTGGAGTTGAAGTGGCCCTGGCAATGGTTGCCCTGATCAGCGCCGGATTGTTCCTGCGCAGCTTCGGCAACGCCAGCCGCATTGAACCGGGGTTTAATACCAGGAATGTTTCCGCGTCGCAGTTCTACCTATCGAATGCGGGTTACACGGCGGAGGAGCAGCGAAGCTTTTGCCGCAGACTGCGCGAGCGAATGGAGGCGGTCCCCGGGGTCACAGGAGTAACCTATTCGGATTTTGTCCCGCTGACCTCGCCGGGTTCGAGTCCGCAAGATCAACTTGTGGTCGATGGGTATGTGCCAGCGCCGAGCGAGCAAATGTTGATCCATCGGGCCACTGTGCCGCCGGGATACTTCGACTTCATGGGCATTCGTATGACGGAAGGCCGCGATTTTAGCGAGCGTGACGAGGCCGGGGCGCCCGCCGTCATGGTCGTGAACGAGACGTTTGCTCAACATTTTTTCGGCGAGGCAACTCCGATTGGGCGGACGATTCACATCTCGAGGACGAACGTGACCGTCATTGGCGAGGTGAAGGACAGTAAATACGACACGCCGATTCAGGAGCCCATTCCTTATTTCTACGTGCCATTCCAGCAAGTGTTCGCACCCGGGCTGAACTTTTCCATGTTGCTCAGGGTCAACGGCGATCCCATGGCCGTGATCGCCGATCTTCGCCGGGAAGCGCTGGCGCTGAATCAGGACGCCTTTTTTCATTCCGTTCGGCTGGAGGATGCGGTGGGCTATTCGCTCTATCCGCAAAAAGTGGCTGCCACCCTGCTGACGGCGACAGCAATCCTCTGCCTGCTGCTGGCGGCAGTTGGGCTGTATAGCGTGATGAGTTACGCCATCAGTCAACGCACGCAGGAGATCGGAGTGCGGATGGCCTTGGGCGCGAGCCATTTCAAAGTTCTGCAAATGGTGACGCGGCAAAGCGTGCTGCTGACACTTCCCGGGCTGATGCTGGGAATTGTGGCGGCGGTTGTGGCACTGCGATTCTTCCGCAGCATGCTGGTTGGGGTGAGCCCGACCGATCCGCTGACCTTCGTAGGCGCTGCTGTATTTCTGATTGTGGTGGCTCTGCTGGCTAGCTATATACCGGCAAGACGGGCGCTGCAAATTGATCCGATGATTGCGCTGCGGTGCCAGTAGGGGCTCCTCACAGATAATCGACGTTGAGCGTATGCTTTTCCGATGCTAAGCAAGAAGAACAGCATCATCGTCGG
>QIAL01000783.1 GCA_003225535.1 Acidobacteriota bacterium
GGTTCTCAGCTTGGTTGAAGTTGACGCCTTTCTCTTCCCATCCAGCAAAGCCCTGCGCGGTCACGGTGACTGTGTAGGAACCAGGCTCGACCGATGCGAAGTAGAAGTAGCCGGCGCCGTTGGCGACAGTCGTGGCTGCCACGCCAGTGGCCTCACTCTTCAAAGCGACTTGTGCTCCGGGAATCACAGCGCCCGTCGGGTCAACAACTGTGCCCGACAGAGATCCGCGCCGGACCTGGGCGGAAGTTCTGGGTTCAGCAACTAAGAGAAAGACCGCGAGGATTGCGATCAAAACGAGAGTGATTTGCAACCAGTCAGAACGACGTTGTCCTGTAGTCACTTCGCCTCCTTGGGCTGTCATCTGCGACGACTGGAAGAACTTTTTTCGAAGATTTCGCCTCAGAGTCGGGGGAGTGCGGCGCAACAAACGCGTGGCGCCGCGCCTGCTTGCTCTGAATGTCGGGCGTCAGCGGGGAATAACGATTTGCCTAGGACCGGAAACGTTCACGCCCCGCCTGCGAAACATTAAGCGGCAGGTTGTTATGTGTTGTCAAGAGGAAAAACGATTTTTTTTGCACTAGAGTCGCCAAAAGGGAGCTGATTTTCGCCCGCTTTCCCAATGGATTAGGTGTCCCCGGAGGAAGTTACCGAAGTAACCACCATCAGGGCAAAAATGGACGCGCTTTCCGTTGCTCATTCCGGTTCAATAGGAGGCAGGGATCCCGTCCTGCGCGCAATGGCGCTGTCTTTCGGCACCGGCACCGGCAGCGGGAGTTCGACTGTACCGATCGTCGAACTGGAGACGTCCGCTACCCCTAGCCGCAGGAAGCTCGCATCGACAGGCACATCTAGTTCCTGGCGAAGGCGGAATCCCTCGGAGAGAACTGCTTTGTAACGCTCCGGCTTGAGGTCAGCAACAGTAGTGCTGGCCGCTTGCAGCAAGCCTCGACCGGCAGGGTCGTAGGAATTGGCCAGCAAACGGAAGGTGCCGTGAAAACTACCCTCGGATTCAGGCTCGAAACGTAGCGAGGACGCGGGGATGGCATAGTCGACGCTGTAGTGTTGCAGGCGAATCGTGGTAGCCGCGTTCTTTCCCTCGGGTCTTATTCCGAATTCCGTTGCATTGACTGTTCGTGGTTCTCCGATCGGCACCACACGAGCCTGGAAAGGGATCTGGCGGGACTCAGGGGCTCCGTGCATCATTCCTGCCACACTTAAGCTGCGCAACACTACGTCCGTTTTCTGCGCAGGGCGATTGGGGTCTTCGGCGTAGTACCCAGACCGGTGTGCGATGCGGTATCCATGCCCAGACACTCGGACCCGAATCTTGCGGAACCGCCCATCGTAACGACCGTTGGTCGGAGTATAGGACAGAGTGTAGTAATCCGTTCCCTGTTCAACCACCGTGCGGACGGCTTGGGTAACGTCATTGCTCCCGTAAAAAGCTTTGCCCCCGGTTTGCTCGGCGACCAAGTCCATAGCGGAGTGCTCGGAATTGCGTCGAGAGGAGTCTTCAACGGCTCGTCCGATGAATCCATCGGGCGGTACCGGATGATCGTTGGCCAGATTGCGGGCTGCACTTGCAGCGGCGGTGTCAATACCCGCACCGCCAGCCTGAATCTCCTGACCCATACCAGAGGGGTTCGTCAATGGCGAGGAGGGCAGGGTCTGCGTGAACGGCCTCTCTTCGGCAATGTCTGATACTGAGTTGGTCCCCACACCGCGGATGTCTACTGGGTACACCGACACATGCGCTGATGCGAGTAGGCTCATCGTCTTGCTGACGAGACGAACGAAGTTTCTCTGCTGATGAAAGGCACCGGCATCGAGTCCCTGCACGGAGGCAAACTGCCCCAAAGGGAAGGCCGCGGACAGCCACAGGATTTTCTTTCTTCCGGGTACGCCCGCCATGTAGCGCGCTAATTCCTCAAAGGCACCGATAGTCATGTAGGTGCGCATATCGTTTTGACTGAGTTGCTCGTCCTCAAGGGCTCGCTCCAGGCCCGCCATGGCGATTGCGAAGGAGCGTGTCGTGTCAGCCGGAGAGTCGAGTTTCTGCGTCACTGAGCGAATGAACTTGATGCTCGAGCTATCCAGCTGTGAGATCAGTGAAGCACTCGGCTTCGCGCGGCGGTCGTTCATCGCGAGCAACAGTTCGTTTTCATCGGCAGTGAAACCCCGGATGAGGTGCACGGGACCGTCCAGAACGCACAGGGCGAAACTCTCGTTTGCCGGCTTGCTCTTTATGTACCTGATCAATGCGTCGCGCGCCCGGGACTGGTCCTGGGGCGCGGTGTTCACCATGTCGAACAGAATGAGCGTCGACGAATCGGGCTGCGTCGT
>QIAL01000784.1 GCA_003225535.1 Acidobacteriota bacterium
CCGATGATGTGTTCGCGGCTGCTGCGATCGAGATCGCAAGCGAAGCCCGGACGATTTTACGAGGCGTCCGAACGCGTCTTCGATCGAGTCATCAATTTTTATGGGCGCACCCTTCAGTGGGTGCTCAAACGACAAACACCCACCTTGATAGTCGCCGCGGCGATGCTCGTGCTGACGATCTGGCTTTACATCCTCGTGCCAAAAGGATTCTTTCCCGTACAGGACACGGGGGTGATTCAGGGAATTTCGGAGGCGGCTCAGAATATTTCCTTTCCAGCCATGGCTGAAAAGCAGCAGGCCTTGGCTGAAGTGATTTTGCAAGATCCAGCCGTGGAGAGTCTTTCCTCATTTATTGGCGTGGACGGCATCAACACCACCCTCAACAGTGGACGCATCCTGATCAATCTTAAGCCGCTGGAGAAACGCCACGGCACCGCATCGGAAATCATTCGCCGTTTGCAACCGGAGCTGGCAAAGGTGGACGGCATCACCCTTTACATGCAGCCGATCCAGGACTTAACCGTTGAAGACCGGGTCAGCCGCACGCAGTACCAATATACCCTCGAAGATGCCAACGCCGACGAGCTGAACACATGGACCGCGAGATTGATGGACAAATTGCAGAACCTTCCTGAACTCCGGGATTTGGCAACAGACCAGCAAACACGAGGTTCACAAGCCTCCCTCGTCATTGATCGCGTTACTGCATCGCGCCTGGGAATCACGCCACAAGCGATCGATGACACCCTCTACGACGCGTTCGGCCAACGGCAAATCGCCACACTGTTCACGCAGTTGAACCAGTACCACGTAATCCTCGAAACCATGCCGGAATTTCAGAAAAACCCGGCCAAGCTCCAGGACATTTACGTGCGCTCGGCAACTGGCGGCGCTGTCCCATTGAGCACGTTTACTCACTTTGAGTCCGGCGTCGCCCCGCTCGCAATCAACCATCAGGGACAATTCCCGTCAGTGACGATCTCGTTCAATTTGGCGCCGGGCGTCGCTCTCGGAACAGCCACAGAAACAATCGAACAAGCGCAAAGAGAGATTGGGATGCCGTTGAGTATTCAAACTTCGTTCCAGGGAACAGCGCTGGCCTTCCAGGCTGCGTTGAAAAATGAACCGTGGTTGATCCTCGCGGCGATCGTCACTGTCTACATCGTTCTCGGTGTTCTCTACGAAAGTTACATCCATCCGCTCACCATTCTCTCCACCCTGCCCTCTGCGGGAGTCGGAGCAATTCTTGGCCTGCTGATCTGCCGGACGGAACTCGGAGTTGTGGCGCTCATCGGCATAATCCTGCTCATCGGCATCGTGAAAAAAAACGCGATCATGATGATCGACTTTGCCCTCGAGGCGCAGCGAGAGCATGGAAAAAGTCCCGTCGATGCGATCTACCAGGCTTGCTTGTTGCGTTTCCGGCCCATCATGATGACCACCTTTGCTGCGCTCTTCGCCGGATTGCCTCTGGCGTTGGGAACAGGCGTCGGATCGGAATTGCGCCATCCTCTGGGTATTTCAATTGTAGGCGGATTGCTCCTAAGCCAATTGCTGACGCTTTACACTACGCCAGTCATTTACATTTTCTTCGACCGCACCGCCGCGAGATTTGCGCGTTGGCGAGCATCGGCTAGGCAGGCGGCTGTTCCGTTGGAGGCGTGATGAACATTGCCGCTCCATTTGTCCGCCGACCGGTCGGGACAGCGCTGCTCACAGCCGCTGTGGCAATGGCGGGAATCGTTGCCTATCTGCAACTGCCGGTTTCGCCGCTGCCCCAGGTCGATTTTCCGACCATCACCGTGATGGCCTCGCTCCCCGGCGCCAGTCCGGAAATCATGGCCTCATCGGTTGCCGCTCCTTTGGAACGGCAGCTTGGCCATATCGCCGGCCTTACAGAAATGACCTCGTCGAGTTATCTGGGCAGCACCAGTATCACGCTTCAATTTGATCTGGACCGAAACATCGACGGCGCGGCTCGCGACGTTCAGGCCGCGATCAACGCCGCCCGCGCGGATCTTCCGGCGAATCTGCCCAGCAAACCAACTTACCGAAAATCCAATCCGGCCGACGCCCCGATCATGATCCTTGCTCTGACCTCGGACGTTTACGATCGCGGCCAGCTTTATGACGCAGCCTCCACCATCATTCAACAGCGCTTGCTCCAAATTGAAGGCGTCGGCCAGGTGAACGTCGGCGGCAGTTCACTTCCAGCCGTGCGCGTCGATGTGAACCCGACACAACTGAACAGCTTCGGCCTTGGCCTCGAAGACGTCCGCATGATGCTAAGCCGGCAGAACGCCAATCTGCCAAAAGGCCAACTGGCGGACGAACAGACTACG
>QIAL01000785.1 GCA_003225535.1 Acidobacteriota bacterium
TCGCGCGATAGAGGAGCTAGAAACATTTGCGGGACGTCAGTTCGACCCGCAACTCGTAAAACTAGTTTCGAAATCCGCGAGCATCCGCAGGCTGGTCGGAGGGGATCGCGGCGTTCCTGAGCCCAGCCCCGAGACTTCCCGAGTGCCGAGGCCTGCCTGGGCGCACCGAATCGCTCAGTGACGCTTCATCCATAGGCCCTACCCGCATAGGCCCTACCCGCGTCCGATCGCGTCACAAAGGATCATCACGAGGAGGGGGGAGGGCCCCCCCAGACTCCTTGTCGCCCGGGTGACGCTCGTATCTTGCCGACATGAGCGCGGAACTCAAGAACGTCACGATCTACACCGACGGCGGTTGCATCCGAAACCCCGGTCGTGGCGGCTACGGGGTCGTGCTGATCCACGGTGAGCACCGGAAGGAGCTATCCGGAGGCTACCGGCGCACGACTAACAACCGCATGGAACTAATGGCGGCGATCATCGGGCTCCGGGCCCTGAAGACCAGATGTGACGTCACGCTATGGTCCGACTCGGCGTACCTGGTCGACCAGATGCGCGGACGCATACCCGAGCGGTGGGTGCGGAACGGCTGGAGGAATAGCGACAAGAAGGCGGTCCTCAACCGGGACCTATGGGAGCAGCTGATGGCCGCGCGTGAGCCGCACGCGGTTCGATTCTTTAAGGTGCGCGGACACACCGGGAACAGAGAGAACGAGTGTTGCGACCGGCTGGCCAGGGAAGCCGCGGAGCGGCGAGACCTGCCTGAAGACGCGGGCTACGAGGGCTAGAGAATCGGTCAACGTGGACTCGGCATCGCTGGTGCCGGGCGCCGCATCGCGTCATTTCTCCTTTTCCGGCTCTGGCCTCTGGCGAGGAGGCGGCGTGTATGTCACGCCTTGTGGGCGGGGTCCATCTCGGCGCCGAAATAGATGCCCGTCAACGGGCCGTCGCCGTAGCCATACCGCTTGCTGGGCTCCGCATGCAGCAGACGCCACTCCTGCTCATAACTCCAACAGCGCGCTTTGGTACGGACGACCGCTCGCAGAAGCTCATTGCTTTCATCATCGCTGGGCTCCTGGACCAGCACATCGACCGGATTGATCGTCGGCGGCTTCTCGAAGTAGACGACCTCCAGCGCCCGGCTGAAGGGCGGCACTGATGTGTCGAACTCAAGGCAAAACCCTCGGTGACCATTGGCGTAGTGTGACCACATCATGATATCGGTGACCGTCGCACTAAAGCACGCGATGCCGCGTTGCTCGCGCTGAACCGTCCGGCGCTCTTCGTAGACCTTGCGGACACTGTTGACGAAGGACTCCCGCAGTTGGTCGGCGGTCAATCTCGCTGCAAGCGCCGGATCGCGCTTGCGAGCGTATGCCAACAGTCTTTGGAAATCGGACTCACTAACCGTGTCCTCGACGAACCATGCGCTGCAGTCGTACGGATCGTTCACGTTGATTGGTGCGGAGAACCAGATCCAGCCCCGCTTAAGATTCGTGAGCGTCTGGGCATTAAACGGTTGATACTTGTAAAGGCGCGGCGGTAACGATTTCTTCGGCACGAGCACGCTGCCTAGCTGACTGTTCCCTGGAAGTTAGCGTGCGTTGACTGCTCGTTGACGCCGCCACATGAGATTCGTACCCGTTATGGACGGCATGATGTGGATGGACTGGCTCTGGCTCTGGCCCGACCTGGAATCTCTTAGCGGCGTTCGCTATCGTAGCAGTACTCCAAACGACCGAGTTGCGACGCGATGGACGAGGGTGCGCTCAAGGCACGGGTGGCTGCATTGCTCGAACGCGCGACCATAAAGGAGGGCGTGGATGTAGGGACGCGTGGCAATGAGGTGTTCCATGGAGCCGTCACGGTGCTAGAGGCCGCGTACGGGACGGGCAGTAGACAAGTGGAGGGCATGATTGAGTCTTTCAAAAAGGCGCGGGACACTTCTACGGGACGCGCTGACAGCAAGATGTACTATGCGCTCGACCCGGTTCGCGGCGCACTTGAGAATTTGAAGGCAGAGCTCGATGCTGGTCTCACCGGCAGTCTGCGGCAGCGGTTGGCTGGCGCCGTATTGTCGGACTTCGTGGGGCTCGCGCGGGCAGTACTTGAGGATAGTAGCGAAGGCGCGAAGAATGTCGCGGCCGTACTCGCAGCCGCAGCCTTTGAGGACACGATTCGCCGAATGGGGCGCGAGTTGGCAGACGTCATGGGCGGGGACGACTTGGCGGATGTGATCGAAGCCCTCAAGCGAGCGGGTGTATTGCAGGCGCCACAACTTGGCATCGCGATATCGTATCTGAAGTTTCGGAACGACGCGCTACATGCCCATTGGGATAAGATCGCGCGTGAAGCTGTACACAGTGTCTTGGGCTTTGTCGAGCAACTCCTCCTCAAGCACTTTTCCTGACCTATAGGACTGCGCACGAAACTCAGGGACATTCCGCCGTACAGACCGGCCGATTGGGCTAATGAGCGCGCCGCTGACAAACCGGACGAGCCGTTGGCTTGTCTAAACTGCGGTCGTACGGAATGGTATCACCCGGTCAGTATTCCACCAGCCGACGGTGCCGAGCGAAAGTATCGAGCGTGCAAGGTGTGTGGGTTCTGGCAGGAAGCAGACGGAACCGCCGCGTATCGCTGCTCGATGACAGTCCACACATGTCTCGGCGTTATTAGAGATAACGCTCAATGCGAATACTGCGCCGCATGGGGACCGGTGCGTTGGCACGCCGGGTGCTGGCGCATTCTACGCGTGGAGGAAATTGGCGTCACCGCCTGCAAGAACTGCGGCGTGGTGCTGACAGCGGCACATCTAATCCCGTGGCCGGTTGCCGCAGACGGCGAGCACCTGCGACTACTACGCGCTGTCACTGGCAGCGCGCTAGGCATCACGGTGTTATCCCTGGGTGTGTTGCTCGCGGCCCTATTCACTTCTTGGAGGCCCAGCGACCGCTGGCTCATGGTGGCCATCTTTGCTGCCACGGCGACGGCGCCGCACTGGATGTTGGAGGGGTTTGCGCGCCTGGCGGTCGCGTTGTCTCCGCAGCTCGCACCCGGAGACCACGTAGTCGGATTCCGCAACATAGGTGCCT
>QIAL01000640.1 GCA_003225535.1 Acidobacteriota bacterium
CCGATCGATTTCGAGAGAAGTATCCGACGGTGAAGTGGATGCCGGAGTTGATGGTGACCGAGGACGGGGATTTATATTGCGGCGGAGGTGTGCACGCCGCGCTCGATCTGAGTCTCTACCTGGTGGAAAAATTCTGTGGGCACGATATCGCGATGGAGAGTGCCAAAGCATTGCTGATTGACATGCCCCGAGCCTGGCAGGCGGGGTTCGCCGTAGTCCCTTTGAAAACCGAGCATAACGATGAAGCCATTTCGACCGCGCAGGATTGGCTGCATCAGAATTTTCATCGCCCTTTTCCGCTCGAAGCTCCGGCCCATCGCGCCGGCATGAGCCTGCGCAATTTTGTCCGCCGCTTCAAACAGGCGACGGGCGACAGCCCCTTGAACTATCTGCAGAAGTTGCGGATCGCAGCGGCCAAGCGCTTGCTGGAGAGTAACCATCGGACGATGCAGGAGATCAGCGACGCCGTAGGCTACCAGGACGTTGCTTTCTTCCGCTCGCTGTTTCAGCGGCACACCGGCGTTTCGCCCAGCGCGTATCGGGAGAGATTTGGAGCCTAGAGGCATTCCATCGGGGATCGAACAGATTCAATTGAAAGTGGGAGGAATCGTGGATATCAGATCACTACAGAAGCCGTTGAAGGAACAGTATCGCCGCGAGCCGTCAAGCTCTCGAATCACTTTGACCGCCAAGGGAAGCGAGACGGCGACGCCGCTGTCGTGCTCGGTCGATATCGGTCGAGCGATTTATCAGGCGGAGGCGCACAAGGGAGTCGGTGGCACGGGCACCGCCGCGTGCTCCGGCGATCTTCTCATTGGCGCGCTCGCGGCCTGCGCTCAACTCACCTGTCAACTGGTGGCGACAGCCATGGGCGTGCCAACCCGCAGCATTGAAGTTAGTGTGAGCGGTGATATGGACTTGCAAGGGACGTTGGGGATCTCCAAGGATGTACCCGTGGGCTTCGCGGCCATTCGTCTACAATTTGATCTCGATGCTCCAGACGCCACGCCAGATCAGCTTCGCGCACTGCAGGAGAAGACGGAGCAATATTGCGTGGTGATGCAAACGTTATTGCATCCGCCCAAGATCGAATCGCATTGGAGTCTGTCCAATTGATGCGACCCGTGATCGGGGTGCATCAGGGTACAAGCCATGGTCGACACTCCCGCGTATCTTGCTCGTATCCATTACTCCGGCGCCACGGAAGCGCATGCTGAGATTTTGAGCGCACTCCACCGCGCGCATATGGTGGCAGTGCCGTTCGAGAATCTCGATATTCATCTCGGCCGAAAAATCACGGTGGACGAAGCGGCAATTCTGAATAAAGTCGTCGCCCATCGGCGCGGCGGATTCTGCTATGAATTGAACGGCGCTTTCGCTGCGCTGTTGCGCGCGCTCGGGTTCCAGGTGACGCTGCTCTCTGCTCGCGTTGCGCGAGCGAACGGCGACGAGGGACCGGAGTTTGATCATCTGACGCTGCGGGTCGATCTCGAAGATCCATGGCTGGCTGACGTTGGATTCGGCGAGTCGTTTCTGGAACCACTTCGCCTAGAGGCGGGGAAAGATCAACGGGACCCGACCGGAACCTATCGACTCCTGGCGCAAGGCGAACGTTTGCGTATGGAAAAGTCTCTGCCGGATGGCAATTGGAAGCCGCAGTATTCGTTCTCTCTCCAACCGCGCCGGCTCAGGGAGTTCGCCGAGATGTGTCACTATCATCAAACCTCTCGCGATTCGTCGTTCACGCAGAACCGCATTTGCAGCCGTGCCACTCGCGACGGCCGGATCACGTTGTCGGAGATGAAACTGATCACGACGAGCAAAGGCGAGCGGGAAGAGCGAAACCTTTCGTCAGAAGAGGAATGGAATTCCATTCTTCGCAAGCGATTCGGGATTCTTCTCTGAGAACACCACAAAACTCCCCTTCGGAGTCTCGGTGGTAGGACCACGAAGGGAGATCTCGCCGCACGAAAGCCAACTTGTCGAAGGGGT
>QIAL01000641.1 GCA_003225535.1 Acidobacteriota bacterium
TTCCGGCTGGGCTTGCGCGACCGCCCTTATTGAGCTTCCGCAACACAGGCGATGCAATGTGATCTCCGGAAGGCAATTGATACGCACTGTCACGATCGAGGATCCGACGCCTACCGAGGTGTAACCGGCCATCTCGTGATATGTCCATGCGCCCGCTCCGAACTTGCGCGGCAGAACCGAATCGAGCGTGACAGGAATCGATCCGGGGAGACAAATTTGCCCACCGTGGGTGTGGCCGCTCAATAGCAAGTCGAAGCCAGCATGCGCCGCCTGCCGATAAATTTCAGGCGTGTGCGATAGTAGGATCGAAAATGCTTGATGCGGAATGCCGGAAGCGGCCTTTTCGATGTTACCGACTCGGAAGTAATGGGCATCATCAATACCAGCCACATAGATGCTCGCGCCCGCACGCGTAATTGAGTCAAATTCATTGAGCAGCAGGCGAATCCCCATCGCTTCGAGATCAGGGACCATGCGGATGCTGTCGTGATCGCCGAGCACACCGTAGACTGGCGACTTGATGCGCGCCAACGCCGGCCGCATACACGCAAGCGCGTCGCCAAACTGTCCGAACGACGCCCCGCGATAATCACCGGTAAGAACGCACAGGTCGTAGCTCAAACCGGGAAGGATCTCTTCCAACCGCCGCATCGCGCCGTCATTCATGTCGGCATGAAAATCGCTGATGTGAAGCAGCGTAAAACCGTCGAACTCGGGCGGCAGAGTCTTGAAGTGGATATCGTTGTGTCTGACCTGCACGCGCGCAGTATTGCGCCGCCCGCGCCAATACATTCCGGTCAGCTTGAGCAGCATGCGAATGACGGAATGAATTGGATACCAGTTCCCGATATGGAAGAAATTGAATAATCCCTGGCCGAAAACCTGAGCCTCGCGGTCTGTCTCAATTTTCAGACGCTGCCTCGCATATACGCGCCCACCTAGCCGCTGCTCTAGCTTACTCAAGACGGGTTCGGTCATTGTAAACCGCCGATCGCAATCGGCATTTTCGTTTCATACTGGAGGCAAAGCCGAACAGAGCGCACGCGGCGACCAAATATGGCTGCAACAGTATGCCAGATCGATCACAGTGATAGAACGAATTACATACGGCTGCGTAATTCTCAGAACCCGATATCCCCAAATGTCCGCTTTGGGTCATTCGCGACCGAGCCATTTCGTGCATGGCTGATATGCAACAGGACAAACAAATCAACTGGCCGTCGGCGGGATTTACTAAACGTGAGGTCGTGGAATGGGCTCTGGGACAAGGCTTCACAAGGAGCG
>QIAL01000642.1 GCA_003225535.1 Acidobacteriota bacterium
CGTAGCTTGTTCGACGACGTGGTTGTTCGTCAGGATGTATCCGCGCTTGTCCACGATCACGCCGGAACCCAGGCTGCGCTCGGCTTGCGGAGGTCCATCTTGCCGGCCGTCAAAAAAACGGTCGAAGAAGTCCTGCATCGGATCATCCTGATCGTATGGCTGGGTGCGGCGCTTCTTGGACTGCTTGCGCTCCAGCACTTGCGTTGTGGCGATGTTTACAACCGCGGGTTCCACGCGATTTACGATCCCGGCGAACGAATTGGAAGCGGGAATCGGATCCGGCACCGTAAGCGCCGTCGCCGTTGTACCGGAAAATCCGAAGCCCTTTGTCGCCGACACGCGGCCGGAAACAACCGAGCCAATCAGAATCCCGACTACCAGCGTGAAGGCGACAAATATCGCGGCGAGTACTTTCCGGCGCCGCGCCCAATCCATGAGTTCTTTCACTTGCTCTCCCATGTCTACAACCCCTTTATATTGGCCCCCGATGCCCTATTTCGCCAGCGGCCGAACTCGCCCTGCTGCCAAAGTATAACACTGTCAATTCCAGTGGGTTGCAGCCGAATTGCGATGCGCTGGAGCAATCACAGTCCGATAGGCCGGGGTACCTTGCGATTTTTGTTCTCCATGGTATTGGACGCAGGAACCCATAAAATTGTTGTCAAGGGAGGCTAAGTTTTTTCCTTAGCCCCGTAACCGCTTGCGGGCGAAGGGCTAAGCCGTGACCTGAAAATTAGTTAAGTCAGGAACGTTTGTTAACACTGGCCCGCCCCCCGGCGTCTTGCACATCGACTTGGCGTTGGCTCACGCTGGCTTAAACGTGGGATACAGCATTGACTTTCGGACCTCAAGCATGGAACGTCAGGCTGTGATTGCCTTGCCTGCCGCCGAATCTCGCAGGGAAGACTCGCTCGTCAGCGCCGCTCGCGATGGCGATCGTGCCGCGTTCGGATGTCTCTACGATCGCTACGCGCGCATGGTCCACGGCATCCTGCTGGCTCGCGTTCCGCCGCGCGAAGTGGATGACCTCGTCCAGGAAGTTTTCCTGCTGGCGCTGCGTCAGCTTCATGGATTGCGTGACGTTTCTCGCTTCGGAGCCTGGCTGGGGACCATTACGCGGAATCGCGCGAATGACTACTTCCGCAAAGCGATTCCAGATGCCAAGGTCACCGAGCCTGTGCACGAGAAGCACGTCGAGAGCCGCACGACTAACTACGCAGTCGATCAGGAAGCCGCGATGATTTTAGGCGTGGTTCGCGGGCTGCCGGAGGCATATCGCGAGCCGCTCATCCTTCGGCTGGTGGAGGGGATGACCGGGCCGGAAATCGCGGCACGCACGGGGCTAACCCACGGTTCGGTTCGTGTGAATCTTTACCGAGGTATGCAACTGCTGCACGAGAAATTGGCTGAGACTGCCGGGGGCGCATCATGGGCCTAAGGAATGGTTTATGAAAGACGATTACTTGTGGGACGGCTCCGGCGAGCCTGACCCGGAAGTCCAAAAACTCGAGACCGTCCTGGGGCGATACCGGCACAACCAGCCTGCGCCTGATTTTGATCAGATCGCTCAGACTCATACAGTGAAGCGGCCCGGGAACTCTTTCAATTGGAGACGGAAATATCAACTTAGCGCTGTTGCGGCTTCCCTTCTGCTTGCTGCGACGGCGTTTCTTTTCATGCGGCAAAGGTCAAGTAGAAATCTCGGACCGTCATGGGACGTTGCCCGTCTGGAAGGCGCACCCCGCGTTGGCTGGCATTTCCTTGGCGAAAAGTCGGGACCGGGAAAACTGGGAATTGGCCAAACGCTTGTGACTGATAGCTCTTCGCGCGCCAGCATTACGCTGGATGAAACGGGCCGCGTCGAAGTGGACCCTGGCTCGCGTCTCCGCCTGCTCACAAGCGGGCCCGGCCGCAAACGCCTCTCGCTCGAGCGCGGCACCATTCACGCGGTCATCTGGGCGCCTCCCGGTCAATTTGTCGTGGATAACCCTTCCGCCGTCGCAGTCGATCTCGGCTGCGTTTACACCTTGCATGTGGACTATTCCGGCGCTGGCCTCCTGCGGACTACTATGGGGTGGGTCGGCTTCAAGCTGAACGGCCACGAATCCTTCATTCCCGCTGGAGCGATCTGTCAGACACGGCCAAAAATCGGCCCGGGCACCCCGTATATGGAAGATGCGTCCGCATCGTTTCGAGACGCTTTGTCGCGCTTCGACTTTGAATCCCACATTCCCGCGGAACGCA
>QIAL01000548.1 GCA_003225535.1 Acidobacteriota bacterium
AAGTCATCCGGTTCGACATCGAAGGGCTTTCCCCACAAATCGCCACTACAAAGCGAATCAGCAGCTACGAGATCTGGCAAGACGATCTGCCCCGCACGACCACGCGAAAGATCAAGCGCTTCGAGGTTCAGAAGCTCGTAAAGGCAAATCAGGCAAAAAAGCTCAACGACGATTCCGAACTGCCCGCGGAAAAGCCTCTTACTTCCGAAGAGTCCGAGTGGCTCGAACAGCCAGACGTCCAGCGTGGCCTCAAAATCGTACGGGAAAATTCGCACTCCGCTCCGCCGAGTCTGCGGCCCACCAATAGCCTGGAACTCGATCTCGGACTCGACTCCATGCAACGAGTCGAGGTGCTCAGCCGCCTGGAAGAGGAACTGGGCGGCAATGTTGAAGAATCTCGACTTGCAGAGATCTATACCATTCGGGACCTGATTGACGCGGTCATGCAGAGTGCGGCGAGCGGGGACGGAAAGCCAGCGGCGCGGCCCACCTTCGCCGGATGGAAAGCCATTCTGGCCGAAGACCCCGACGACCCAGAAGTCTTGGAGTTGGCGCGTCCTAGCCGTTTCAAAACCACGTTCTGGTCTCTGGTGTTTCGGCTGATGCAGGTCGTCTCGCTCGATCTGTTCGATCTGAAGGTAAGCGGCATTGAGAAACTGCCAAAGAGCGGCCCTTACCTTCTTTGCTCAAACCATCAGAGTTACCTCGACCCGCTTGTTCTGGCGAGCACATTGCCAGCGGATCTGTTCCAGCGGCTTTTCGCCGTGGGTACGAGCGAGATTTTTGGCGAGGGATTCATGCGCCGGCTGGCACGCTCTCTCAACGTCGTTGTGGTCGATCCTGATGCGAATCTGGTTTCTGCCATGCGCGCTGGAGCATTTGGTCTCCGAAATGGAAAGGTGTTGATTCTCTATCCCGAGGGCGAACGTTCCATCGACGGCACGCCTCGCATCTTCAAGAAAGGCGCGGCCATCCTCTCCATACATTTGCAGGTACCGATCGTGCCGATCGCGATTGAAGGCTTTTACAAAGCTTGGCCGCGCAACCAGCCGTTTCAGGGATTCAAGCCGCTGAAGATTGTGTTTGGAGATCCCATCGCGCCTCCCCTAGAAAGCGAGGCATCAGAAGAAGCCTATGCGAAACTCACCGCGGAGATGAAGTCTCGTGTCGTGACCATGTGGGAAGGTCTTCGCGAGAACGCCTGACGGTTTCACGCGAGGTAACATTCATGCAGTTCACCCTACTTCGCGCGTGGATGCGTCCGGTCGTAGACCTGCAGCACGTGCTTCATGGAGAGTTGGGTATAACGCTGAGTTGTAGCTAGGCGCTCATGACCGAGCAGTTCCTGGATCGCGCGCAGGTCGGCGCCTTCTTCTAGCATGTGGGTGCCGAATGCATGCCGCAGCGTATGAGGATGAACATCGGGCGAGAGGCCCTTTGCGACGGCAATCTTCTTGATAATGCGCCCCACGCTGCGTGTCGTGAGTCGCCCGCCGCGTTGGTTAATCAATAGGGCGTTCGAATTTTTGCGCGTCTCGGACAATAGTGTCTGCCGGGCTTGAAGGTAAGCGGGCAACGCGGTCTTTACAGAATCGCCAAACGGAACGTAGCGTTCCTTCTTCCCTTTCCCGCGAATCAGGATGGCCTCGGCGCTCAAGCGGATATCGTCAAGGTTAATTCCGGTTAGCTCCGAGTTGCGGATTCCGCAACCGTAAAGCAATTCCAGCATCAGTCGGTCGCGCTCCGCGAACGCCGCTGTCTCGGGCATGTTGCCATCGAGCACGAAATTCATCTCTTCAATCGTGGGCACGCGCGGGAGTTTCTTCGGCAGCTTTGGCGTGGCGACCAGCTTGGCGGGATTCTGGTCAACTTCGCCCTCTTGCGCCAGCCACCGATAGAGCGAACGCAGCGCAGCCAGGGCACGAGCCACGGATGTTTTGCTCAGGCCTTTTTCATAGAGCTGAGAAAGAAATCCACGAATCACGATATGGTCGATCTGCTTCCAATTGCGAGATCCCGCGTAGGCGGAGAAATTCGCCAGATCGCCTGTATAGGCCTTGATCGTGTGTGGCGAGGAATTCTTCTCCTGCAGATGGCGAAGGAAATCCGCCACGGCTTTTTCGACGATGGTTCGCGCTGTGGTCATGATTGATTTCAGATTTCAGATTTCAGGTTTCAGGTTTCTGATTTGAGATTGCAGATTTTAGATTGCAGATTTAAAAATCTGGTCTCTGGATGATTCACAATCTGAAATCTAAAACCTGCAATCTAAAATCCACTATCTCGCCTTCGCCCTCGGATGGTGCTTCTGATACACAGTCCGCAATCGATCCAGCGCCAGGTGCGTATACACCTGGGTCGTAGAAATATCAGCATGGCCCAGAATCGTCTGGACGGTACGCAGGTCCGCTCCATTCTCCACCATGTGCGTGGCGCAGGAGTGTCGCAGCATGTGCGGGGATGCATGGCGTCCCGAAGCCGCCGACGCCTGCCCGACCATCTGCCAGATGCGCTGTCGGGTCAGCTTGCGGCCACCCTTTGCGACAAACAAAAACGGCGATGTTCTCGATATCGTCGCGCTCATTGCATTTGTCATCCTGAGCGGAGTTGTTCGAAGCGAAGCGGAGGACAACGGAGTCGAAGGATCCCTACCCGTCTTCCGTTCCCTTCGGGCAGGCTTCAACAGCTTGGGCCGCCCTTGAGTTAGGTACTCGGTCAGCGCATCCTGTGCCGGCTTCCCCAAGGGCACAATGCGCTCTTTATCGCCTTTGCCGCGCACCAGCATGTAGCCCGCTTCCAATTTCAAGTCTTCCAGCGTCGCGGTCACCAACTCAGAAACACGCAGCGCTCCTGCGTAGAGCAATTCCAGCATGGCGCGATCACGCAATGCCAGAGCCGCCGAATCCTGCCTGCCTGCTTTCGACACGTGACCTGGAGCAGCCAGCGTCGCCTCGACCTCATCCCGCGCCAGCGATTTGGGCAAAACCTTCCACTGCCGAGGCGATTCGATATTCAAGGTCGGATCATGCTCGATTCTCTTGTCGAGCAGCAGGTAGCGATAGAGATGCCGAAACGCTGAAAGCTTTCGCCCCACGCTGCGCCCGTCGACCCGATTCGAGAAGAGTTGCTGGAGAAACTCGCGGACGTCATTCCGCCGGGCGGTCATCAGGAGCCGCTTCCGTTTCTCGAGAAACTGCGCGAACTGTCCGATGTCGGTGGTATAGGCCGCTATCGACAACTGCGCCAGTCCCTTCTCGATTCTCAGATAGTCGAGAAATCCGGAGAGCACGCGCGCATTGGCCTCAGAAGTCATACTCCTCAGAAGTCATACTTAAGAGAAGCTTACTATGCGCGTTATCGGACGCTGCGAGAAGTACTGAACCAGATGCCCGATAAGCCCGTCGTAGAGATGTAGCTTGCTACGTCTCTCTCACCACGTCACCAGCCGGTAGTAAGCAGTCGATGCGCCGCCCGGATCCCACACTTCTGGTATTTATCGTAAGCGCCCGCCGCTCGGTCCCGAACCTGCTCTCGATTCTCCGCGGCGATCCAGCCGTCCAGCGCGCTTTTCAGGGTGTATGCCTCCGGAGCCATCAGCCCGGTCGTCCACAGCAGCGGATAAGCCCCGCTGGCCCGTACCGCCTCGCCGAAAAATTGCTTGCTGGCGCACGCCAGCACGATGGCTTCACGATGACTTGCATCCCTCTGCTGTGGATAGTGAGGAAGTTGAAAGTCCATCAGCCCATCGTGGCCAATGTACGCCAGGAGAGTTGACCCGCCGTGCGCCGGCAAATGCAGCACCGTGCCCGGAGGATCCTCCGACATGGTCACGGCGTCCGCACTTCCTCCTGCGGCGGAGTCCAGAAAATCCCAGATCGCTTGCTTGATTTCGATTCCCCGGTAGGCATCAGAGATCAGATAGACGTTCGCGGTTCGGTATTTGAATACGCACCGCTCAAGAATTGCCGGCTTCGGCTTTTGAACACAATTGAGGCGCTCCCACTCCGGCGAGCGCGAGAAGAATGTCTTCACGCCGTAGGCTGAACCCCAATACAGATTGCGCGCAGGATCTTCTCCGTTACCCAGAACCGGCGCCACGGGAACGATCCCCTGATGTTGATTGTCGGCCAGCGCGACGAATACGTGTACGGTGCGGAGTTTCGCGTCTTGAGCGTGGAGGGCATACCCTGCGAAAGCGAGAACCGATGTTATTATCGCGGCCGACGCTCGGCGCATCAGCTTCCCTCCTCGCCGTTCACTTCCCGCAGCACTTCCACCGCATATAGCGCTCCCTGCGGCGTTTCTTCGTGCTTGAAGTAGCAGAACACATTGCGTCCTTCGGCGATATGCTCGCGCATGCGATCCACCATCGCCCGCCGCTCGTCTCCGGTATAAGTTGGCTTGCGAAAGCGATAGTAGGCGAAAGCTGCGGTGACAACGTCGGGTGTGGTCCTGGTCTCGGTCTCAGCGACGCATAATCCCGCATTTGCGAATTTCAGCAGTTCCCAAGTCTCATCGCTGAACCACGAGTCGTGTCGAAACTCAAAGGCCGTCGGAACTGCACGCGGAAGAATGGCCAGAAAATCCCTGAGCAATGCCGAGTCCGCCTTCAGATTGGGAGGAAGCTGAAACAAAACCGGTCCCAGCTTGCCGGCCGCGGCCAGAGGCTCGATCGTCGCCAGGAATCGAGGCAAGAACTCCTCAGTCCCCTTCAGCCGCTTGATATGCGTGATGACCTGATGCGCCTTCACGCCGAGGCGAAAATGCGCCGGCGTTTCTCCCAGCCAATTCTGAATCGTCGTTTCTTTTACCAGCTGACGGAAGGTGAAATTCACTTCCACGGTGTTGAGCCGGGTGGCGTAGTATCCCAGGAATTTCTTCTGGGCCAGCTTCTCGGGATAGAAGTCGGGCTTCCAAGTCGGGTACGCCCATCCTGAAGTTCCTGCGAAAAGTTGCGCCATGATGTCGAGATTCCAGCGCCTTTGAGAATAGACCGGGAATTATACCTTGGCGCGCTTCTTGCGTGCGGCGGGCTTCTTCGCGGATTTCTTCGAGGCTGGTTTGCGGAGAGGATGATCGTCCGCCTCTGCCGCAATCTCAATCGCCTCGGGCGTCTGAGCCACCGCGGCAGCTTTCAGATCCGGTAACTTCTGCTTCAATTCGAGCACCGGCTCGAATAGATCTCCCATCTTCTCGAAGCGTGCAATCGTGTTGGAGGACTCGAACACCAGCAATCCCGCGTCTTTCTTCTTCAGCGCGCGCTCAACCTCGTCCCATGTGACCGGTGTCGAAACCGTTGGACGCTCCCGTGCTCGCAGCGAATACAGAGCGATCGTGGTTTTATGCTCGTCGTTCTGGCTCCAGTCGACGAACACCTTTCCGGTGCGGATATTCTTCTTCATGTCCGATACGACAAGGTCCCGGTGCTCGTGCTCCAGCAACTGCGCCAGCGCATGAGAAAAGAGCTTGGTCGCTTCAAATGTCGTGGGGGTATTCAGCGGTACATAAAGCTGAAGGCCCTTCGATCCGGAAGTCTTGGGAAAGCTCTTCAACCCTAGATGCTCGAAGATCTCCCGCAACCAGATCGCCACCTGGCAGCAGTGCACGATATTCGCCGGTGGCCCCGGGTCGAGATCGAAGACCATCACCGTCGGGCATGTAATGTCTGTCGCGAGAGCCAGCGACGGGTGCAGTTCGAGCGCTGCCAGATTCGCCAGCCAGATCAACGTCGCCAGATCATCGCAGAGCACGTAGTGAACGGTACGCCGGTTCCGTCCGCTCCAGACGGGTACTGTCTTCACCCAATCTGGCTTGTGCATGGGAGCGTTCTTCTCGAAGAAGGGTTCACCTTCCACGCCATCGGGATAGCGCTTGCGTGTAAGGGCGCGACCGTGCAGATGGGGAAGAATTGCCGGCGCGATCCGCGCGTAATAGTCGATGACGTCCTTCTTGGTAAATCCGGTGGCGGGATAGAGAACCTTCTCCAGGTTCGAGAGCTTCAAATTCCTGCCCTGAATTTCGACGGTTGAGTCAGTCACGTGCGCTCCGCCCTGCCATTTTGCCTGATTTTCTGTCAGGCGCAAAATACAGGGTTGATCCTAACTTTGCCGTCCTGGGCCGTGGTCGACCGTTTGACAACGCCCCTGCCACCCACGTACTTTCAAACTTCTGCCCTGTTCGCCCGTCCAAAGACTATGTTCTTTGCAAAAATGTCCGCCCAGCCGTCGGAGGTTCGATGAAATACTCCTGCCTTAAAGGCGCTTTTCTACTCCTGATCCTTTCCACCGTTGCTCTTGCGCAGGACGTCGCCTCCTTCAAGAAGCGCGTCACGGTCAAGAAACTCGGCAACGGACTGACCCTCATCATATGTGAGCGTCCCGAAGCGCCCGTATTCTCCTTTTTCACCCTGGTGGATGCTGGTTCGACCCAGGACCCGATGCGCGCCACAGGGCTAGCTCACATGTTTGAGCACATGGCTTTCAAGGGGACTGACAAGATCGGAACGACGAACTATTCCGCTGAAAAGCTCGCGCTGGAAAAAGTAGAGATTGCCTATGCGGCCTATATCAAAGAGCGGGACAAGAGCGTAGGCCAGGATGCGGCCAAGCTCAAGCAACTTGAGAAGGCCTGGCAAGATGCGATTGCCGGCTCGGACAAGTACGTCGTCCCCAATGAGTTCGGAAAAATCGTCGAGCAGAATGGCGGTGAAGACATGAATGCCTTCACCAACTACGACGAGACCGCGTACCACTACTCTTTTCCCGAGAATCGCCTGGAACTCTGGGCCTATCTTGAGTCCGAGCGCTTCCTGCATCCCGTAATGCGGGAATTCTATAAGGAGCGCAACGTAGTCATCGAAGAGCGGCGCATGCGCACCGATAGCAATCCCTTCGGCCGGCTGCTGGAGCAGTTCACGGAAGAGGCTTTCGCGGCACATCCCTACCATCGGCCCACGGTCGGCTGGATGTCCGATCTCAATCACTTCTCAGCTACCGATGCGCAGAAATTTTTTGACACCTACTACATCCCATCAAACATGGTGGTGGCGATAGCCGGTGATGTGAAAGCTGCGCAAGCATTGCCGATCCTTGAGAAATATTTCGGACGGCTGCCCACCCGCCCGGATCCCGACGAGGCCACTACTACGGAACCTCCGCAAAACTCCGAGCGTCGCGTCGTGCTGAAGGACATGTCGCAGCCGATTTACATCGAGGGCTATCACCGGCCCGACTACCGCAGCAAAGACGACGCTGTATTCGATGCCATTACGGACCTTCTCTCGGAAGGCCGCACCTCGCGACTGTACCGCTCCCTGGTACGAGATAAGAAGATTGCTTCATTTTCCGAGGGCTTCACTGGATATCCTGGCATTAAGTATCCGCATCTCTTCGCGTTTCTCGCAGTTCCCTTGCCTGGCCACAAGCCGCAGGAAATCGGCGAAGCGATTCACGCTGAAATCGAGCGCCTCAAGAAAGAAGACATCAGCGACGACGAATTAAAGATGATCAAGACTCGCAGCAAAGCCAACCTGATCCGAGGCCTGGCCGATAACGGCGGACTGGCTACCCAACTGGCGACTTACCAAACACGTTACGGGGATTGGCAAGAGCTGTTCCGCTCCGTGGATCGCATCGATGCGGTGACCAAGGCCGACATTAGGCGCGTAGCGAACGAAGTTTTCGTCGATACCAACCGCACCGTGGGAGTCATCGAGAACGCACCCGGTGGCAGAGGCTCGCCCGGCGCTGAACAAGGAAACGCTCCGGCCGATCAGGGAGGTGCGCAATGAAGCGGCACATCTTGGGTCTCTTGTTGGTCGCTTCCGTGCTTTCACCGAACTACCTTTCTGCGCAAGCCACCTGGAAGCAGATTCCAATTCCTCCCTTGCATTCTTTCAAACCGCAACAGCCCAAGCGCGTCGAACTATCGAACGGCATGGTGATCTTCCTGCAGGAAGATCATGAACTACCCCTGATCGATGGCACCGCACGCATCCGCGGCGGCTCAGTCAACGAACCCGCGAATAAGACGGGCCTTGTCGACATCTTCGGCGAAGTCTGGCGTACCGGCGGCACCAAGACCCAGACCGGCGACCAACTTGACGATTTTCTCGAAGTGCGTGCCGCCAAGGTAGAAACTGGCCCTGGCCCGGATTCCACCACGATCAGCTTCTCCTGCCTCAAGGGCGACCTCGACGACGTTTTCAAAGCTTTCCAGGACGTACTGCAAAATCCGGAATTCCGCGACGACAAGATCGATATCGCCAAGAAGGGCGAGGAAGATAGCATCTCCCGGCGAAACGACGATGTGGGAGGGATCACTCACCGCGAGGCCACCAAACTCGCTTATGGCGCCGATAATCCTTACGCCCGCGTACCCGAGTACGCCACCGTCGCTGCGATCACGCGCCAGGATCTGATCGACTGGCACAAGAAGTATGTCCACCCCAACGACATCATTCTTGGCATCAGTGGAGACTTCGATTCGGCAGCGATGGAGGCGCGTCTGCGCTCCGCCTTCGAAACTACTTCGTCTCTAAAGAGGACGTGAACCAGAGCAACATCCGCATGGTTGCGCTGGGCACCACGCGCGACAATCCCGACTACTATGCAATCAGTGTTTTCAACGAAGCCTTCGGTGGCGGGTTCTCCTCCCGCCTCTTCAACGACATCCGCACCAAGCGCGGGCTGGCTTATGGCGTAGGTGGCGGCGTGGGAACGAACTTCGGCCATCAGGGCATCCTGCAAATTGCCATGAGCACCAAGAGTGAGAGCACCGTCGATGCGATTCAAGCGCTCGACGAAGACATCGATGATCTATCCAAGAAGCCGATCACTGAAGAAGAAATCAAGAACGCTAAGGATGCCATCCTGAACGCGTTTGTGTTTCGTCTTGACTCGCCGGACAAAATTCTTGGCGAGCGCATGGTCTACGAGTATTACGGGTATCCTCCCGACTGGCTCGACAAGTACCAGGACGAAGTCAAAAAGGTTACCGCTGCCGATGTGAACCGCGTCGCGGCTAAATACCTGCACAAGGATCAGCTGGCAAGGCTGGTGGTCGGTAACCTCAAGGAGTTCGGCAAGCCACTCTCATCCCTCGGATCGGTGAAGGACATCGACATAACCATTCCACCTCCTCCTGGAGCGAAGCAGGACGAGAGCTCGAAGCCCACCGCGTCGAATTCCGAGGGCAAGGAGCTTGCTTCGAAAGTCGTCGCTGCCATGGGAGGCGAAGCGAAGCTTTCTACGGTCAAATCGGTCAAAGCTGAACTCGCGATGACGCGGAAAACGCCGCAAGGCGACCTTCCAATGCAAATGCAAACGACCATTGTGTACCCCGACCGTGTTCATGCCGAACTGCAAACTCCACAAGGCACCATGACGATCGTCGTAACGCCCGATACGGGATTCGCCTCGATGGCGGGCATGGGCACACAGGCGATGCCTTCAGAGCAGAAAAGCGAGACTCTGGAGCAAATCAAGCGCGATCCCATCTTCATCGCGTCGCACTGGAAGGATCCGGATGTCTTCTTCCAAGCGGGAGGAACCGAGAAGGTGGGGGACATTGAAGCCCGCATCGTGGACGTAAACGCAGCAGGCGCCGCAATCCGCTGGTTCGTGAATCCGGCAGATGGGCACATCCTGAAGGAAACTTATGTAACGCTTGGGAGAACCGGGCCGGCACAGGGCGAGACCGCCATGGATGACTGGAAGGCCATCAATGGGCTGACCATTCCTCTCCAGCGCAAGAACAAGCAGAACGGAGAGGAAACGAGCGTAGTCGAGTACAAGAAGATCGAAATCAACCCGGCTGTGGACCCGAAAATATTCGAAAAGCCCGCGGAGAAGGTACCGGATAAACAATAGCCGAACCTTGAATCAGGGAAGATCACAGCTCTCAATCGCCGTATACTGTCCGCTGATGTCCACAGGCCCAACCATCTTCGAAGTCGGCACGACCATCGGAGATTACCAAATCATTTCTGTCATCGGCCGGGGCGGAATGGGCAAGGTTTTCAAGGTTCGCAACCTCCTTTCCGACCGCATCGAGGCCATGAAAGTTCTGCTCCCAGGTACGGACCCGCGTGCCGATCTGGCTGAGCGCTTTCTGCGCGAAATCAAAGTCGTCGCCGCTCTTGAGCATCCCGGCATCGCTTCCCTGAGAACCGCCCTTCGCGCCAACGATCAGATTCTCATGATTATGGAGTACGTTGAGGGAATGTCCCTCCACTCCCGCATGCTTCAGGGACCTATCGACACACCTCGCGCAGTCCGCTTCATTCAGCAGGTGCTCGATGCCCTCGCATTCGCGCACCGCCAGGGTGTTGTACACCGAGACATCAAACCGTCGAACATCCTGGTTGCTCCCAACGACACAATCAAACTTACCGACTTCGGGATCGCGAGCCGCAGCGGAGATCCGAGGCTGACCGGTGAAGGGGTTGCGCTGGGCTCGCTGTTCTACATGTCCCCGGAGCAAATGAAGGCTGAGGCAGTGGATGCGCGCTCCGATTTGTATTCAGTAGGAGTCACCCTTTACGAGATGGTTACAGGACAGCCGCCGGTGCAGGGCACCAGCTTTTACAGCATCCTCAAGGCGCACATGGAAGGAAAGCCGCGTCCCGCAACCGAGTTGGCTCCGCATCTGCCGCCGGAACTCTCTCGTGTCATCAGCAAATCTCTGGAAAAACTGCCGGAGGCAAGATTTCAGAGTGCCGGGGAATTCTATGCTGCGTTGAGCCGAGTCGCCTTGGAGAGGCCTTCGATTTCAGACCCGGCAATGATGGTCAGTGGGCTCCCGTTATCTGACGGTGACGCTCCAACAGCTACCATGCCGATCAATGTGCCGGCCAGGGTTGAGGCTACCCCAACTCCGGCCGTGCCGCAGACCTCGACCACCTCGAAATCATGGGATCCCGCAGTGCTGGAAAATGCGCGCAAGAATCTTGCTCTGTTCGTGGGTCCGATGGCCAAGTTTCTTGTCAGTCGCGCCGCCAAAAACGCCCGCAGCGTGGCAGAGCTTTATCAGGAGCTTGCCTCCGAAATCGCCAGCCCTAAAGACCGCGAAAAATTCTTGCGCTCCCAGCCTCTCTAGTACGGTTACTCCTGTTCCAGCATGCGGATCGCTTTCACCAGGCTCAGGTACATGCGGTTAAAGGACTCGGCCAGCTGCGAGATCTCATCCGAACCCTTGATCGCGAGTTCCGGCACGCTGAGATCGCCTTTGCTGATCTGGTCGGCAGCCTTCGACAAACGCGTGACCGGCCGAATCACGATTGTGACGATCGCAAGATCGAGCAATAGTAGTGTCGCCAACGCGATCCCTCCCAGGGAGAACATCAGGCTGCGAAAAGCGCGGTCGGCAATCCCGAGCGGGACCGACATGGGAACGGAAATAATCTGTGCGCCGACCGTATCCCCCATCTTCCAGTCAAATCCGTTGTCCTTGCCATAAACCCGGACCATGGCCGGAGGCGCTTCTTGCCAGGTATTGTGGCAACGAAGGCATGGCCCCACAGCCACGATGGGCTTGGCCAAGAACAACTCTCGTCCAGCCGGCGTGTCGCGCTCTCCGGAAAACTCCTTCTGTTCAGGATGCCCGCGGAAGACCTGAATGACGTCAGCCTCCCAATCGACAGCGCGGTCACGCAGGTTCGTGGGATTGAGCGTCGCTTCCTTGTAGGTATATTCGGGATAATCCCCACGCATATAGTTGAAGGCTTCCGTCGCAGCATAGGCGGGAACGGTTTGCGCCAGGAACGTGTCGATTCGCGCCTGGTGCTCCTGGAGCAGAGGGCCGACCTGCTTGGAAGTGTAGGTCCGCATGGCGCCGGCCGATCCCATCATCAGCCGCGCCTGCTGTACCACTTGGTCGTGCGCCGTCTGCTGTAAAAAGGAACGAGCGAAGTATCCGGCTGCGGCTGCTCCGCCACCGAAGACGAGGATCAAGATCAAATTGAATTTCAACAAGAGGCGCATAGGCCGCACATTATAGCGTGGAGAGCCACCCTCAGACGCGTGAGGAACTAACCGAGAACCCGCAATCCTTCGTCAAGTCAGCGCAGGCGTTTGACGCAACGTCAAAAGGCGCGATGGTGAAAGGCACAGCCAAACTTCCGGCTTCTCAGCCGAAGAAGTAAGTGCCCCGTGGTGCGGAACGGAAAGGCGGACTTCTGTCACCCGTCTTTCCCTGTCGCATCGGCGAAGGACCGGAACAAATTCCTGGACTGAAAAGAGGCGTCATGAACAAGAAACCAGTTCTTATCACAATATTTTGTTTGTCGCTTGACGTCCCCGTTTTTGTTGACAAGAAACATGGCCAGCGCGCCATGATCGAAAAGATGGAAGCTGTGCCATGTGGCGCCAAGGAACGCGGCCTGACCGGGCTAGGCAGCGTGTTCGCGTCGGTCGGCGCCACTCACGTCGATTCCGATGAGAAGTTGTGTCCGCAATACATGTTGCGCACTGACGATATGGAGTACCACATTCGTCCGCTGGATCATAAACATCCAAGGCTGCTGCCGATCGGACAGGAAGGCGAGTTCAAGATTTCCAAAGACGTGATCGAGATGAAAATTCCTGATGGCGATCACAAGAAACGACGCTACCAAGTCGTCGCCATGAAGCCGATCGACCACTCCGATACGCCTGAGATCGGCGGCAACCGGATGAGGTACGACAAGGGCCAGACTGTAACAAACGACAAGCCGCTCGCCCAGAAAGTCCCTCAAACCAAACCGTATTGAAACGCCGCGCTTCCCGCGCGCGCCCGGAACGTCCAAAATTTGCGGGAGAATTTTCCAGAGTAAGAAGCTACAGGACATATTTTGCGTATGCAGGTCAGCATGTTTTTTCAAGCGAACGTCGCAAACGCGGAATTAGTTGGGGTCCGGCAAAAAGGCACAAGAGGGCTTGCCTTCGAGCCCTCTTTGTGTTTTCAGCAATAGCTCAGAACTCTGC
>QIAL01000643.1 GCA_003225535.1 Acidobacteriota bacterium
CGCCGAGCGCGCCGCGCGAGAAGCAGGAGTCACCGAGAGGATTGCGCTGGAACACGGCGACGCCTCGCAATTGGCAACGTTATTTCCTGCTGCATCGTTCGATCTTATCCTCTGTCACAACGTTCTGGAATTTGTCGAGGACCCAATTGCGGTATTGGGCACTGCGGCTCGGGCCCTACGAGATTCCTCAAGCATGATCTCGGTCTTGGTACGCAACCGCCCAGGCGAGGTGTTGAAAGCTGCGCTAGTAAACGGCGACTTGCTCGCAGCCGAGCGTAACCTCACCGCGGAGTGGGGAGATGAGTCTCTGTACGAGGGTAGGGTGAGGCTATTCACCGCTGTCGGCCTGCAAGCCATGCTGCTCGAATCGTCACTCGCGCTAACTGCCGAGCGTGGCGTACGGGTCATGTCGGATTACTTGCCGTCTACGGTTTCCCGAACTGATGAGTACAAACGAATTTTTGAGCTAGAGCGTAAGCTCGGCAGGCGACCGGAGTTTGCCGCAGTCGCCCGCTACACGCATTGCCTAGCACATCGCGCAGAACCAATCATGAAGGAAGGTGCATGAACAACGTCACAGCCCAGTCTTCGTTCACTGCATCCCGCGTCGCGCCTGACGTCGGTATTGCGCTCGGGCTAGGACTTACCAACGAATGCAATCTCGCCTGCGCTTTCTGCTACCGCGATCCAACTCGCACGGATCGTCTTTCTCTCGATCAAGTAAAGGCAGTCATGGAACGGCTGCCCGTACGATCGGTGAATCTCGGCACCGGCGAGAACGGCATGCATCCCGACTTCAAGGCGATCCTTGCCTACCTGCGAACAAAACCGGTCAAGCTCACCGTCACCTCCAATGGTCACAGCGTTGCTGTTCTGGAAGACGATGAACTGCGCGCCTTTCATGACATCGAGTTCTCGCTCGATTACGCGACGCAAGCCGAACAGGATGCACAGCGCGGACACGGCAATTGGGAACTCATCCACCAGCAGGCAGCACGATGTCTAAGGCTGCGTATTCCAGTAACCATCGTCGCCGTCATGATGAAGTCGAACTACCTGCGTTTAGCCGATGTGGCGCGAGTAGCCAAACAGTTTGACGCTCCGTTGCGAGTGAATGTGTACCAAGCCGTGCGATCGGACATTTATGCGCTCAGCTACGAAGAGTACTGGGAAGGGTTCCGCCGCCTCTTTGAGGAGACCGATGTCATTGCGATTGGCGAGCCGCTGGTTCGGGCAATGGTGGGGCTCCCACCACTTCGAGGCGGTTGTGGCGTGAGCACTGTACGAGTAACACCAAAAGGCACGACACAACCCTGCGTCTATTGGCCGGGGGCAGGGGAACCGCTCTCAGACCTCATCTCTGCTGGTGTACATATCCTGAACTCCACACCTTTCGAGCAGGCACGGACACTTCCGCAAACCTGCAAGGAATGCGAATTCCGCGACTCGTGCCATGGCGGGTGTGCCGGACGGCGAAGCTTGCAAGGCGCACTGCTGGAGCCGGACTCCTATTGTCCAATCATTCGGAACGAACGTCCACGACTCGAGATCCGCACGGCTGCAAACCGAGATCTGCCCAAACTGAGCAGTTCCTGCACCACAGTGGTGATCGCCAGGTAGTCTGAAGCGCATCGAACAGCATCCATTGTTCGAATCAGCCCGACGGGTGCCCCATTCAAGCTCGGTTTGGGCTTGAGCGGGGTATCCGCGAATAAGCCCGCCTTATTTCGCGTCGATCCACGCATCTGATCCCGTCACCTTGACTGCAACGCCAGTAAGGAAGATGTGCAAGGGCTTGCCGTCGGCGGTGCCGCGATGCTCGGTTGAGAACAAAATTGGACCGGCCTTTTTGTAGCCTTCCCACGTTGCGAAGACGCGGCTTGGCGGCTTAGCCCCGCCGCGGTGGTAGTCGAAGTACACGACACGGTTGTCTTTGACGTAGAGATCCCAGATGTCACCGGGGGTGTAACCCACATCTGCAGGATACTTCACCGGGACCAACTCGGCC
>QIAL01000644.1 GCA_003225535.1 Acidobacteriota bacterium
TCTGACAACCAGGTCTTCAACGGAGGCTGCACGGGGTGTACGTCATACGGTGTAGACATCAATGTCTTCAACGGCGATTTGCTGCAACACCTCAACTGCACGGGAAGTTCTTGCGGTGGCACCCAGACGCGTCTAAACACCAGCTTCGGAAGTATCACCTACGCCGCGAATGGTGCACGAGGGAACTATGACGGTATCTTCGCGGCAATCAAGGGACGATTCGCGAGAAGGGGCTTTCTGACAGCCTCCTATACACGTTCTGACGCGAAAGATGACTGGAATACTTATCCCGGCGTTTATCCGTACGGTAGCTTCTACAGTCCATCGTCATGGAATGCTCCCAATCGCTTCTCCCTGGGCTGGAGCTATGAACTGCCTGGCAGCGGCCGAGGCCACGGGCTGTTCGGCCGAGTCACCTCGGGCTGGACACTCGCCGGCGTGACCACGATGCAATCGGGCACACCGTTTACGGTGTATACCAGCGCGGCGTTCCACGGTCTGTTGATCGATCCCACACAGCCGCCTAGCGTCGCAAATCTCGCATTTGCGCCCGACAGTGGCGATTTCAATGCGGATGGCAACAACTACGACTATCCGAACGTCTCCAGTTACAGCCAGCCAAAAGACCGCACATCCTTCCGGAACGGGATTTTCCCGCGTTGCGCCGGTACCAACCTGGACAATTGCGGTCCCTTCTCACTGCCTGCCTTAGGACAGGAAGGCAACGAAAGAGTTAATCAGTTCCATAATCCGGGTTTCGCGCAGACAGACCTCGCCGTCAAGAAGGCAACGGCGATCACCGAGCGCGTCGCCCTCGAACTGCGGCTTGACATGCTCAATGCGTTTAACCGGGTAAACCTCAATAACGTTGACGCAAATGCAAATGATGGCGCTAACTTCGGCGCGGTGAGCGGGGCAAATATCCCACGGAATATGATTGTGAGTGCCCGGATCACGTTTTAGTCCAATCCCCCACCGCGGCAATTCCTAACAATGTGGACACCTGAAGGAATGCTTCAGTCACCAGAGCGATACGGGAAGACAGCACAAAATCGCCTCTCGAAGGTGTTGCTCAAGGATTTCTGCGACCAGCGGAGCGAGGCCATCGATGTCACCAGCAGATAAAGTTCTCCTGAGTTTTGTCTGCCTGCTGGTCTTGTTCCCCGTCAAGTCGTCCGCAGCGAGTCTTGAAATAAGCAACCCGACTACGGTCGCGACCTTTGGTCCGAGGGGCTTGGTGTCCTTAAAAGACTCCAAATCGGGAGCCCAGATTACCCTTACAAAGGATGACTGGTTGCTCGTAATCGACAACAACACTCTGCGCAGTGGGGACGCGCAACCGAAAATAAAGAAGACGGCGCCCGGCGAGATTACCTACGAATATGAGTTATCCAGCTATCGAGTTCAGGTTCTCTACCGGCTGGGCGTAAGTTGGAAATTTGTAAGCAAACAGCTCAGGGTATTGCGCACCTCGGGCTCGGAATTCACTGTGCATCGGGTTGTGCCGTGGGATGTGGTGCTGCAGAATACGGTGGACTCCGCATACGTGCCATCCACCTATGTGCCGCAGTTCGGAGCGACTATCGAACAGAGCAGTACCCTATTGCCCGGCAAGGATCTCGGTGAGTTCTTGCGACTTGCCAGCGGCCATGGTCTGTTCCTGACAATCCAGAATCCTTTTCTGCAAGCCGAGCACGACGGGCAAGGGGCCAGTCTGGGCTATGCCCCGGAAATGCCATGGCGACAATCGTGGGGACAATTTGCCAGCGACATCGCCTGCATCGGCGCTTACTCTCTCAGTCGCCGGCGGCAGCCTCGCGAGATGATTCCGGAATGGCAACCTGCGCCGCGGTTGACTCCCGACGATGGCATGGATCAGTCAGAGATCTCTGCGTTTACGGCTTGCGTTCGCGCGTTTCTGCTCAGTCCAGCACCGGAGCCGATCTCTGTTGAAGTTGGCTGGACTCTCAATGACTACCAGATCGATGTCGGCACGCCCGAAGGACAAGCTGAGTACAAGCGCATTATCGATACGACGGCGGAGTTGGGCATAAAGAATCTTCTCTATGCACCGGCAAACTCAAAGCTATCCGTCCGTATGAACAGCACGGACTCATGGAGTTGGGAATATGTTCTCTGGCTCAATCTCGGTGAAAGAATCCGCAAGGGTGATTGGGACCCGCTGAAAGATCCGATTCCGGCCAGCGTAGCCGAGATGCTTTCTTACGCAAAACAGAAGCATGTC
>QIAL01000645.1 GCA_003225535.1 Acidobacteriota bacterium
CGCTGCATGAATGCTTCGGTGAATTGCAAGCTTACGTTGTTGTGATCGAGGAATACCGTCTTGTTGTCGCCCACCGTCGTGCCCACCAGCTCGCCGTCATATCGGTCAACGCTGTCGAACTCGAACGTGATTTGGTACTTCTTCCCTGCCTCCAGCGATTGCCACGAGGCATTGCCGAGCAGGAAATAGATTGTCTTACTTTCTGGGTTGAAACCAAGACGAATGAGTGATCCATCTTGATAGGTTTGGTATGCGAAGCAGCCATTTCCTATGGTCCTGTCCACGCGAATTTTCCAGCCACCGACTTGGCCCCACTCGGCGGTGTTCTGTGCGACCGCCGAAGTGGCCAGCGCACTCCAACACAATGCTGCAAAAGCGAGCGCACGAAACATAGCTTCCCCCTCCGTAGCGCAATCAAAGCAAGCAACCCTCCGCTGCTACATGCTTTCCCAGCATCTATTTTCGTCCAGTCGCCCTACGACTGGAAGCTGGAAAGCCACGAATGACGATAAGGTGCCAACCACTAAACCTAGTGGCTTGATGTTCTTCTGAGGGCCCGCGGTTGCGTGCGACCCGTTGAGCATCGCCGTGTCTAGAACAATGCAGGCGTCTCGCGGAATGCGCACATATCTGCCTTGGGTCATTAGCGGAAGTGGCCGCTAGATCGGCGTCATGTGGGTAATGTCCGCTTTGTGCCAATATCCGACATCGAGACCATGTCGGATGCGTCATTGCCGAGCCGGTTCGCCCCCAGTCGGGGCGGGGACGCAAAAGACTCGCTGGTCCTGCTGGATTCCTCGAAGCTTGGCAATCTTCGAGTCGACTTTGAACGGCTCGAGGACGGCTTCCACGCCGGCGTCGTAGGCGTCTTCGGAAACGTAGATTTCGTCGGCACCGGCGAGATGCTGCACGCGGGCGGCGATGTTTACAGTCTGGCCGAAATAGTCGAGGCGTTCGTTCAGCGTGACGGCAATCGCGGCGCCCTTGTGGATGCCGATTTTGAGAATCAGCTGGCGATCCGATTGGCCGTGGTTGAATCCGGCGATGTCGGCGCGCATGGCCAGCGCGGCAGCTACAGCATCCGATGGGTTCAGGAAGGCCGCCATCACGGCATCGCCAATGGTCTTGATGATCGCGCCACGAAAGCGGGCGGCAATGTCCTGTAGACGCTCGAAATGCTGCTGCACGAGTGCAAAGGCATTGAGATCGCCGATACGATCGTACAGGGCCGTGGAACCCTTGACGTCGGTGAACAGTAAAGTGATGTCCTTAACGCCGATGCCCTCGCTCGTTCGAATCACCTCGGACCTGAAGAGGTCGCGAAAGGCCTGGGTGGTAAGCAAGCGCTTGCCTGTAAGGAAGGGCAGGAACGTGATCGGCGCCTGACCCACCTTGGTGCCCGGTGGCAACACTGCAAGAAAGAAGGTCCCCCGTTCGGCGGTAGCATTCTTCACCTCGAAGGTGATCGCGCCCGGCGCCACGCATCCCGCTGCGTGCTCTCGCACTTCCTTCTCGTAGAGAACGTGCGCGACCTGACCGGTCGCCGAGGGCGCTCCCTCGATAGAGAACAGCAGGCTCGCCTTGCCTTCGGGGCTTATGCCGAGAATGGACCCTTCGCTCGCTTCGATGGCCATCCGCGTGGTCTCACCGGGCGGCAGATAGCTCACCGCCTTGGTCAGCGCGATCTTGACGTCTACGAAGGGCCTGCCGTCCGGCAAGACGCCGTCGCGCGTTGCGCCATACTTGAAGCAGTAATCGTGCGCAGACAGCTGCTCAGGATGGTGAAATGCGATCGCGCGAATCTGCGGGCTGACGGTGAAGGTGATCGCGATCTGGTCGTCGAGCGACGCTTCGAGGTCGATCTGGCAGGCAGTGCAATGATAATGGCTGTGAACCGCTTCGAGGCTACGAAGGCTCTCGACGACGCAAGAGCATTTTGGGCAAAGGAGCAGCCAGTCCATGCCAAAGAGACCCAGCGACGTGGCATAGAGAAAGAGATCGATGACCTCGTCTTCTCGCAGGCTTCGTTCGCGCGCGAATGCGAACGGATTAATTCGAAACAGCGCCTCGTCATCAGCGGAGCGGATATGGCTTTCGAGCTTGGAGACCAGCCGAGGGCTCCATGACCGTGCCGTCTCAAGCTTGGCGAGCCGGTCGTCCAGCAGCTCTTCTTTCACGATCGCAGTCACGCGCGTTCCCCCAATCCTGCCCTCAAGGAGAATACCGGCATGGGCGAAGCAAGGCGGACACTATCGGCAGGAAGCACAACATTTACAATAGTTCGGCGGGGAAACCAAAAGGCTGGTGAAAACCAGTGAAGGGCGA
>QIAL01000646.1 GCA_003225535.1 Acidobacteriota bacterium
TCGGCCAGTGTGGCGTTCTCTCCGTGCTGTTTGCGCAGTTCGACCAGCATCGCTGGCTCAATGGCTCCTTCCAGATGTAAATGCAGTTCTGCCTTGGGTAGCTGACGGATAAAGGCATTCGGCGGATGAGTTCCATTCATGATTTCCGATTGTAGATGGCAGGTTCGAGATTTGCGAGGGCAGCCATTCCACTTTTCCTTTACAATCCGAA
>QIAL01000647.1 GCA_003225535.1 Acidobacteriota bacterium
GCATGCGGTACGCCGCGCCACCGGTCGGCGATCTGCGCTGGAAGGCGCCGGTTCCCGCCGCGAAGTGGACCGGTGTGAAGAAGGCAACGGAATTCGGTTCCCATTGCCTGCAGGGAAACGTCTTCGGTGACATGGTGTTTCATGATCCGGGCGGCAGCGAGGACTGCCTCACCCTGAATGTCTGGGTTGCCGACAAACATGTCGATCCGAAACTCCCCGTCATGGTTTGGATTTATGGTGGAGGCTTCGTGGCCGGCACCACCTCTGAGGCGCGCCAAAACGGTTACAATCTCGCGCAGCAGGGCGTCATTGTCGTATCGATGAACTACCGCCTCGGCGTCTTCGGTTTCCTCGTGCATCCAGAACTGGCGGCAGAGTCCGGACATAACTCCGCCGGCAACTATGGCCTGCTCGATCAACTCGCCGCTCTTCAGTGGGTGCACGACAATATCGCCGCATTCGGCGGAGATCCGGGGAACGTCACCATTTTCGGCGAAAGCGCCGGATCGTTTTCTGTCAGCGCCCAAATGGCTTCACCTCTGGCGAAAGGACTCTTCCAGAAGGCAATCGGCGAAAGCGGCGCAGCCTTCTCGCGCAGCGGTCTCTCGTTTGACGCGATGTCGGCGCGGGCCGAAAAGGATGCGAAACTCATGAAAGAAAAGCTCGGCGCATCGAGCTTGGCCGAATTGCGCGCGATTCCCGCAGAGAAGCTGCTTGCAGCCTTTGCGCCTCCTCAATCCCGAGGCTTCGACTTCGGCCCTGACGTCGACGGATATTTCCTGCCAGAATCCGTCCCCGCTATTTTCGCCGCCGGCAAACAGAATGACGCCGCGCTGATAGCGGGCTGGAACCACGACGAAGGCAGCTTCGAAATCTCTCCGCAGAAGTCTACCGCCGAGAGCTTCAAGGCCACGGCGCAAAAGGATTTCGGCGACAAGGCAAGTGAATTCCTGAAGCTCTATCCCGCCGACACCGGCGAACACGCCCTGCGTTCCGCCCAGGACTACGCGGGCGATACATTCATCGCGCTCTCTACCTGGGCCTGGATCGAAGCGCAAAGCAAAACCGGCAAGCAACCGGTTTATCGCTACCGCTTCGACATGGCGCCTTTTTCCAAGAACCCGGATGCGCCGCGAATGGGCGCCTACCACTCCGCCGAGATCGAATACGTCTTCGGACAACTCGATTCGAAGACCGACGTCACTTGGCGCGACAGCGATCGCCAGGTCAGCGAGATGATGCAAAAGTTCTGGGCAAACTTCGCCAAGAACGGAAATCCCAACGGCCCCGGTCTCCCCAAATGGCCGCCCTACACGGCATCAGACGGCTGGCCGGTGATGATCCTAAGCGCCGAACCGGCGGCCCACAAAGACGCCCTGCGCGATCGCTATCTGTTCCTGTCGAAGGAATGGGCGAAGTAGAAAGTGGTGAAGTAGGAAGTTGTTGCGTTGAATCTGTAAATGTGGGGACAGCCGCCCTCGGCTGTCCGCCGGGCGAAGCCCGGCTGCTTGCCCGGGCCCCATCCGTCAGATCGCAGACGATCAGCCGTTACTTCCTGGCGAACTCACTGCGGTGCCGGCTGTAAAAGAAGTAAATCGTCAGCCCCAGGGCCAGCCAGGCGAAGAAGCGCAGCCAAGTCAATATCGGCAAGCCCGAC
>QIAL01000648.1 GCA_003225535.1 Acidobacteriota bacterium
CGAACGAAAAAAGATTCAATTCCCATAGCCGTTAGATCGGTGCAGCCATTAGCCCGCATCCGCCGCAACCGCCAGCGCCCACCTTCAAACGGCTCTATCGAACGCGCGCGGAGCACCTCGCCCGGACTTCACGCTTTTGTGAAAACGCGCCTCCGATAGAGCACTAGCGTTAATCGGGACTTACCCCGGGTTCCAGCGCAAATTGCTAGATGTGGTGGTGCTGATGTGCTCTGTGATGATGGCCGTGGCTGGCGCGAAAGAACCGCAGATCGCAGACCGCGCAGCGATAAGGGTTTTGCAACAGCACATGGTGAAGGAACCAATCTTTGAGGCCGCTTCTTCTCGATCGAAAGAATTGTTTGCCGCCGCAACAGGGACAACTAGGGACTTGAGCCTTAGAAGTATCTCCAAGCTCAGCATGATCGGCTCAGCCGGTTCAACAAGGCAGCCAGTGGTGTACTATCTCCATCCATTATTGCCGTGAACTCAAGGCCTACGCCATGACCGGGTCTTAGATGCCGCACTACGGCGTCGGCCCTGATCTGTCCTTCTTGGACAAGGAAATCGAGCACGGCCGTCGCGCCCACGGCCCTTGGACTTGCCGTCTCGACAAACAGCCCCCCAAAGCTCAAATCTCGAACGTGGGAAATCTCATCATTTCCATCACAGCTCCAAATGACCAAGACGACCTCCGGTGCGTCGACCCGCGAGGTATGCCTTTTCAGAGGGAAAACTGGTTCTTGCAACATGTGCCACCACCGATGACCTGCAAGTCGGGCATGCTTGCGGGCGATAAAATGAATCGCCCGATATAATGCGAAATCCTCTGCGATGAGAACGCGGACTGTGGCTACGCGACTGAATCTAAGCCGACCAGTGGGTTCGGGCTGTGGTGTCATGGAGGCTATAAGTTAGTGAACCTCCGAACGCAAATAAACTGTCAACAATTACAGTAGGCCGCCAGACTATCCTGGGACTCAGTCCTCGGACCGGTTGCCGGTTGTCGGTCAGGGCAGAGCAAGATTTCGGGGGCTGGTGGGCGCGTGGCTTTACCGGTTAGCGTTAATCAGATGAGTCAGTTTTAGCTGGCACGAATGCTCCTGATTCCAATCCCTCTCGCCATTCGTCTTCTTCTTCTCAGCGAGCGGCCCAGTTCCTATTTTCGTAGGTAGAACTGTGACTTTTGACAGTTCCCAGCGGGGCTGGGCGGCTCTACCATCCTACTGAGGTGCTCACGTGCAACCTCAACCGCAGAAAAAAGTGGACCGAGCATGTAGAATCGAGGGGTCTATAGTTCTGTATTGCTCGGCAGCGAAAAACCAGTTCAAAGCGGAAAGATCGCGGCCCCGCGCGGAGCCGTGGTGGAGTATGCTCCTCGTGGCCCCGCTCTTTCTACGGACATTGCTTCGTCTTGTTTTTGTCTGTCCCCATCGACATAAGGGTCCTCCGATAACACTGCGCGAGTCAATCCCATCCAACCTACCCGGATGCCGATCTGTCCATGGCCGAGGAACCTACATCGTTTGCTTGGATTGCGGTCAAAAATTCGTTTACAACCACAAGACCAGGCAACTCGTAGATTTCTGGGGCACCAATGACGCAGAAGTACTGGCGGGAGTTCGTCGGATAGTTGATGAATTCTTTTCGCCTCTTCGAGGTCTCGCTGCAAGGGTCGGCAGGCTGAATATGAGGATTCCGATGAGTGAGCTTGTCAGGTCCGCGCATCGCCTCGGAATTTTGACGAAGGGCCAATGGACTAAGTCTCGACGCATGATTG
>QIAL01000651.1 GCA_003225535.1 Acidobacteriota bacterium
TTTTATTCCTTTCCAATTGCGGACCGTCAAGTTCCGAAGTCCGAGACAAAGCTTGGAGAGGTATTGGACAAAATGAATAACGAGCTGTCGGCTGGGCGGAATCTTTTGATTCATTGCCGCCAAGGAGTCGGGCGAAGCGGGTTGGTTGCAGCTTGTTTGCTCATCAAGAATGGCATGAGTCCCGGTGCGGCCGTTGAGGCGGTGTCGGCGGCACGCGGCGTTTCCGTGCCCGAGACGGC
>QIAL01000650.1 GCA_003225535.1 Acidobacteriota bacterium
TACACAGAGGAGAAATACGCTCAGTGAGACTCTGTGCCTCTCTGTCGTTATAATTGCACGTTCCTTTCAAAGACCACTTCCCTTGCTTAAACGAATAGCGACCGCAGTCGTACTGATTCCGATTGTGCTGGTGCTGATTCTCCGAGCGCCGGTGCCTGCGCTGGCGGCCGTCGCCGGTCTGGTTGCGCTCCTCACCATTCACGAATTCCTGAAGCTCACCGAATCGTATTGCGCGAAACCGATGCCGTTCCCAACCTATGTTCTAACGGCATTGTTCTTTGTGGCCCTTGGAATCCTGGGCGATTCACCACTCCTTTCGACTGGAAAATTTCTGATCATCCTGGGATTCTCCGCTGCGATCGCGCCCTTTATTCTCCTTACGCGCGCCATGCGCGGCGAAGACCTGCGCGCCGGATATCCGGCGGCAGCGGCATCGGTCTTTGCATTCACCTACATCGCACTCCCGATGGGGATGCTAGTGCAACTACGGCAGCTTTCAGAAGGGGCTTTTTACGTCCTGTATTTGCTGCTGGTGGTTTGGGCGGGAGACATTTTCGCCTACTTCGTCGGCAAGTCGATGGGGCGGCATCTGATGGCGCCGCGGATCAGTCCTAAGAAAACTTGGGAGGGAGCCGCAGCGTCATTGGTGGCGAGCGTCGGCGTGGGATGGCTCTTATTCCATTACGCTCTGCCACTGAGTTCATGGTTGTTGCGGGCGGGACTGATTGAGCGGAGGGATGGAATTTTCAGGCTGGAGCAACCCGCCATGGGGCCGATCGTCGTGCTAACGATTCTGCTGAATGTCGCGGCGCAATTGGGAGATCTGGTCGAGTCGCTGATCAAGCGCGGGGCGGGAGTGAAAGATTCGGGTGCGATTTTGCCCGGGCACGGTGGCATGCTGGACCGCATTGATGCCCTGCTCTTTGCGGCCCCGGTGCTGTGGTACTATGCGGCTTGGCGTGTAATGCAGTAACAAAATCTTGGATTCAAAGCCGCCACCTCCCCTGAAGCCGCTTCATCCTGATAGCTATCTCAATACCGGGAAACTGTTGAAATTCGACAG
>QIAL01000649.1 GCA_003225535.1 Acidobacteriota bacterium
TCCGGCGCTCACGCTTTATGCGTTCTCGGAAGAAAACTGGAAAAAGCGTCCGGTCGGCGAAGTCAGCTTCCTCATGTCGCTGCTCAGCCGTTATCTGAAGGCCGAAGTTCCCACGCTGAACAAGAACAATATCCGGCTGGAATATATCGGGCGCCAGCATGAGTTGCCGGGAGACGTGCAGGAGCGTATGGCCTGGGCCCGAGAAGCTACCGCACGAAACTCTGGGATGGTCCTGACGTTGGCGCTCAATTACAGCGCGCGCAGCGAACTAGTAGACGCGTTTCAATCGATGGTTACTGCCGCTTCGCAGAATGGCGGAATCGATCATCTGCGGATCGATGAGGA
>QIAL01000549.1:0-2759 GCA_003225535.1 Acidobacteriota bacterium
TCAGGTAGAACACGCGCGGGAAGCCGGTTCCGGTGCAGAACTTCTCATCCCACGAGCCATCTTTCTTCTGCGTGCGCATCAGGTGAGCAATGCCGCGTGCGACGGAATCGCTGCGCGTGTCGCCAGCAGCAAGCAGTCCCAGGATCGCCCAAGCCGTTTGTGACGGTGTGCTGTCGCCTTGTCCCCGCTGAGTGGGGTCATCATAGGAACCCACGGTCTCGCCCCATCCGCCATCGGAATTCTGCACCATGCGCAGCCACTCGGCGCCCTGCTGGATGCACGGTTCATGCAGGTCCATGCCGATTGCTTCCAGTCCACGCAGCACGAGTGCCGTACCATAGATGTAATTCACACCCCAGCGGCCGAACCAGCTTCCGTCCGGCTCCTGCTCGTTCCGCACGAACTTGATCGCCTTCTTCACCGCTGGATGATTCTTGTCGTACCCGTAGGTGGCGAGCATCTCCAGAATCCGCCCGGTGATGTCAACCGTCGGCGGATCGAGCATGGCGTTGTGATCGGCAAATGGGACGTACTGGAACACCATGCGGTCGTTGTCTTTGTCGAACGAGGCCCAGCCGCCGTTCTTGCACTGCATCGAGAAGATCCAGTCGATCGCCCGCTGCACCGACTCCCGCTGATAACGTCCATTGGGATGCTCCACGCGGCTCAGCGCCAGGCAAACCATCGCGCTGTCATCCACATCGGGATAAAACTCGTTGTTAAACTCGAAGTACCAGCCGCCCGGCTGCCCATTCTTGTTTTTGACCTTCCAGTCGCCGACGTTGCGCACCTGCTTCTGCAGGATCCAGTCCGCGCACTTCACCATCCGCGGATCATTGGCCGGGACTCCCGACTCACCCAGTGCGAACAGCGCGTATGCCGTATCCCACACCGGAGACATACAAGGCTGCATGCGGAAGGTGTCTTCCTCTTCGATCCCCAGTTTTTCGAACTCATCCATGGCGCGAATGACCTGCGGATCGTCCAGAGAGTACCCCAGACACCGCAGAGCAATAATCGAGTTCATGATCGACGGATAAATCGCGCCCAGCCCGTCACTCATCTCGAAGCGCTCGAGCACCCACTTCTCCGCTTTCCGCAAAGCGATGGAGCGCAGCGGCCGCACGTGTACGCGCTCGAACCAGTGGGTGACGCGGTCGATGACCAGGAAGAAATTCCGCCAGGAGAATATCTTCTTCGCCCAATGCAGATGCATGCGCGACTTGTGCATGCCGCCAACGAATAGTTCCTCGACGCCCATCTCGCGGGGAATTTTCTTAAAGGGCTTCTTGGCGTAGCAGATGGAGAGTGGCACCAGGATGGCGCGCGACCACGACGAAATCTCGTAGATGTTAAACCAGAACCAGTTCGGAAAGAGGACGATCTCGGGTGGAATCGCCGGAACGGCATCGTAGTCGTACTGCCCGAAGAAGCACAGATAGATCTTGGTGAATGTGTTGACCTCGGTGACGCCGCCCATCCCCAGAATCTTCTTGCGTGCACGCTCCAGCACAGGATGCTCGGCCGCATAGCCTGCCAACTTCAATCCAAAGTAGGCCTTCACTGAGGCGCTAACGTTCGACGGTCCGCCGGTGTAGATACCCCATCCGCCATCTTCGTTCTGATGGCGCAAGATCCAGTTCGCCGCCTTCTGGAAACGCTCCGTATTCCCGGTTCCAAGCAGCGTGTGGAGCAGAATGTAGTCTGATTCGAGAGTAGTGTCTGCCTCGAGTTCCCCGCACCAGTATCCTTCCCCGGTCTGCTGCGAAAAAAGGTACTTCCGCGCCGCCGCGATCGCCGCGCTGACATGGGCGCCAAGTTCCTCGATTTTGCCGAAACGAAGCTGCGGATTCGAACCTGGAAGAGCTTCTGCTAAGTGGGAATCGGGGGAGTTGTTATCCATTCATCTACTCCATGTCTTCACATCTCTCGTAGAAACGTAGCTTGTTACGTCTAATCTCGCCACGAGAAGTGTGCGAACGCCGGCAAAGACGTTGCAAGCAACGTCTCTACGACTAATTTGCCGGAGCCGATGCAATCGCCTCAACGATCTCCGGTGGCAGTCCGAAGCGCACGTTTTCCGGCATCACTTCCAGTTCCTGCACGTTGTTGAAACCTTTCGCGCGCAGGAACGTGATCGTCTCCTCGACCAGATGCTCGGGAGCCGACGCTCCTGCGGTCAAGGCTATGGTTTTCACGCCCTTCAACCAACCCGTTTCAATGTCATTGCAACTGTCGATGAGGTGTGCGTTTGTGCCCAGATTGCGGGCTACCTCAACCAGTCGATTCGAGTTCGAACTGTTCTCCGAGCCTACGACCAGCAGCAAATCCGACTCGGAAGCGACTTGCTTCACCGCGACCTGCCGGTTCTCGGTCGCATAGCAGATGTCTTGCGCCGCCGGTCCTTTGATATTCGGAAACCTCAGCTTCAACGCCGCGATAATGTCCTTCGTCTCGTCAAGGCTCAACGTCGTTTGCGTCAGATAGGCCACGCGATTCGGATCCGGGACCTCCAGCGCCGCCACCTGCTCCGGCGATCCCACCACCTGTGTTACGAGCGGAGCCTCGCCCAGAGTTCCAATTACTTCATCGTGATCCCGATGACCGATCAAAATCAGGGAATAGCCTTCCTTGGCGAACTTCACGGCTTCGACGTGGACCTTGGTCACCAGCGGGCAAGTGGCATCGATCACGCGTAGCCCACGCCGGGCGCTGTGCTCGCGCACTTCGGGGGACACCCCATGCGCGCTATAAATAAT
>QIAL01000549.1:2778-11128 GCA_003225535.1 Acidobacteriota bacterium
CACGACAAAGCTGTTGTGGACGATTTCTTTGCGAACATAGATCGGCGGCCCAAACGCCTCCAATGCAATGCGCACCACGTCGATGGCCCGTACCACGCCCGCGCAGAATCCACGAGGCTTCAGCAGCAGCAAGGTCTTTGCGTCACTTTTCGCTAGAATTCCAGCCACGATATTGGCTTCTCCCAATTTTTCCTTTTGTCATCCCGGGCCGACATGGCGCCGAGGACCTGGGCATCCTGGCATTAATACCTAGATGCAAAACCACCCCAACTTCCGTTGTCTACTAGGGTACACGAACCCCATTGTGGCGATATTAGAAAGCTACCGGAAAGAATCGGGATGGTCAACGTAAGCCAAAGAAATGGCTAGGATTAGCAGCGAATGGAGAATTCTGGCCTGCCAACGGAAATGCGAAAGCCAGCCCGAGAGGCCGCATTTCGCAGGATTTAAGACTTGGCTGCCCGGCACCCGGCACTGGGCACGAAAGCCAAATTCAAGTTACAACCCCGAACGCCGATTCTCGGCCGCCGCCCACATCTGCTCGGCAAACTGAGTCAGCCGCCTCACCTCGAGTTCAGGAACCGTCCGCTCGTAGATCTCTTCTGGCGTTCCTGCGGCTGAGACCGGCAGCAGCAACCCGGCCTTCCGATAGAACTCGATCAGCGGCGCGGTGCTCCGGTCGTAAGCCTCGAGGCGAACCTTGATAGCCTCCGGCCGGTCGTCTTCACGCTGAAACAGCGCACCCTCGCAATGATCGCAACGCCCTTCGACTTTTGGAGAACGTTCTGTGATGTGGTAGACAGCTTTACACTTCTCACACGTTCTGCGGCCACCCAGACGGGCCACGATCTCGCTCTGCGGCAGTTCATAGGTCACCACGGCAGTCAGTCCTAACCCATCCTTGTTCAGGAACTGCTTCAGCGAAACCGCCTGTGCCGCGGTCCGCGGGAAGCCATCGAGGATGAACCCGCCAGCGCAGTGCAGGCATGCCCCGCGTTCCTGGACCAGATCCCAAACGGTCGTATCGGGCACCAGTTCACCCCGGCGCATGTATCCCAGGGCCTCCTTCATGGCAGGGCTGAGCTCGCCTTCGCTCCGGGTTGCCGCCGCTCGGAAAACGTCGCCGGTCGACAGATGGCAGGCAAGCAGCCGCTGGTTCAGGAGATCGGCTTGGGTACCCTTGCCGACGCCGGGTGCGCCCAGCAAGACGATTCTCCAAGGTAGAAATTGCCCGTTCGGGACGGTTTCGCATCGGCCAGAAGGACCTTGCAGCCAGGCAGCGCGCGTAGGCTTATTCGTGACAGTCATTGGCTGACTGTAGGGCTACCCGCAGAACCCTGCTGTGACAGGAATCACACCCCAACACACCTATGAGCACATTGGTCTGCGTTTCGAGCCCTATGGCCCGGTAGTGCCCCTACCTCGCCACCCCGTGCCATTGTTGTTCTGGGCAGTTTATTGCACCATGATTGCGACTTCTCGCAGACTCCCAGGTCAGCGAACAAAATGATGGAATTAAGCCAAAGACGGATGGTAGCGGCCCGGGTTCCAATCGCCCCCGCCAATCAGCAATCGCGGTTGGTGATCGCGCTGGCCCTGTTGCTGGTCGCGCTGGCCGCCGTCCTGATTAAGGACCGTCAGTTCTGGTTCGGCTCCGAATCGACCATCGTTGACGCCGACTATGTTCAGCCGACCGTGGCACCTCAAGTGACGCCACAGGTCGCGACCCAGACCCCAACGAAGCCTGCGGAAACGAAGACTCCTGCTCCGGTTCACGCTGCAAAGAAGCAGGTTGCGGTTGCCGCCACGCCCTTGGCCTCGGCGAAACCAGCCGATGCCCCGGCGGTGGTCTCCAACCGCACCGCGCTACCTCCGCTGGACGTCGAAGTAATAGCGGGCGACTCACATCACAAGGTGCATCCGGGAAGCAACAGCAAGAAGCTTGAGATTACGAATCCGGTGGCGCCGGTAGCCCGCCAAGCTGCTCCAGTCGCGGCTCCTGCGACCAACGCGGCGCAGCGTGAGCGCCTTGCTGAAGCTATCCCGCCGTCCTATCCGCCGCTGGCGCAACACATGAACGTGCAGGGATCGGTTGTACTGCAGGCTCTGATAGGTGCTGATGGAACCATTGAAAACCTGCACGTGATGAGTGGCCCAGCAATCCTGGCCAGCGCAGCGCAGCAGGCAGTAGGGAAATGGAAGTTCAAGCCGGTCTTTCAAAATGGCATGGCGGTCGAAACCAAGGCGACCATCACGGTCAACTTCTCCATTCGGGTAAATGATAGTTCGGTCAATACCACCCTCGCCGAGAACAACGAAGTATCCATCAGCCAATAACGGTTTCTAGCCTTTATTCTCAGCTGAAATTTTGAGTGGTGAAGTCTGAGCCATGAGTTGTGAGCATTGAGCGGTGAGCACTAAGCGGTGAACACCTCAGGTTTTACTCATTGCTCACTACTCATTGCTCATCGCCGGCGATGATCAGGCGTTCGCCTTGATCATTTGCTCGGCGTGCTTGCGTGAGGTTTCGGTCAGCTTGGCTCCGCTCAGCATGCGGGCCACTTCCTCGGTGCGTTCCTCGCCAGTCACAGGACGAATGCTCGTCCGGGTGCGTCCGCCATGTTCTTTCTTTTCGATCACAAAGTGCTGATCGCCGAAGGTAGCGATCTGCGGCAGGTGCGTCACGCATAGCACCTGATTCGATCTGGCCAGCGACTTCAGTTTCTTTCCGACCGCCTCGGCCGCCCGCCCGCCAATCCCGGTATCGATCTCGTCAAAAACCAGCGTCTTCTGAGTGACCCATCCCTGTCTCCGCGTTTTCTGCGGAGACAGGCCTGCCCTAAGCGAGGTCGAAGGGGTGGGAATTTTGACTTCTTTCCCGCTCTCGACACAAGCCTTCAGCGCCAGCATCACCCTCGATAACTCCCCGCCGGAAGCAATGTGCTCCAGTTGGCGCATCGGCTCGCCTGGATTGGTCGAGATCATGTACACGACCTGGTCGATCCCGGACGCCGTCCATTCCCGCTCCTCTTCCGATGTCGTTTTCTGAATACGGAATGTCGACTTCATTGCCAGATCGTTGATCTCGGATTCGACGAGTTTCTCCAACTTGCGCGCAGCGTCGGCCCGCTTCTTCGAGAGCGTTCTTGCAGACTTCAGATACTCGTTTGCGGCCTTCGCCAACTCATCTCGCAGCTGCCGCAGGATTTCGTCTTTGTTCTCCACCTCGACAAGCTTGCGCGAAACGTCTGCGCCGAATTCAATCACCTCGTCGACCGTTGCTCCGTACTTCCGCTTCAACCGATCGAGCAGCGCCAGCCGGTCTTCCACTTGCGCAAGGTGCTCCGGCGAAGCCTGGATTCCTCCCGCGTAATCTCGCAGCGTGGCACCCACATCTTCGACGCTGATACGCGCCGACTCAAGCGCGGCGAGCGCATCCTGAAACTTGGGCTCGTAGCGCGCCAATTCCTCGACCTGCTTCTGCGCGCCTCGTAACGAAGCCGCCGTCGAACCGTTGCCTTCGTATAGCAGATCAAAGGCATTCATCGCCGCGCTGTAAATCCTCTCGGCATTGGCAAGCACGCGTTTCTCGGATTCCAGCCGCTCATCTTCCCCGCTCTGCAATCGAGCCTCTTCGATCTCCCGTTTCTGGAACGTCCATAGATCAACTAAACGCAGTTTGTCCTGCTCTCCGCGCTCCAGTTCCTCGATCCGCGTGCGAATCTCCTTCCACGCGGTATAGGAGGCCGAGACAGGCTCGATCTCGCTGCCTGCGAATGCATCCAGTAACTCCAGCCGTGCCGGACCGTCAAATGAGAGGATGGATTCGTTTTGCGCGTGGATGATTGCCAAGTGAGGAGCTAGCAGCTTCAGCACGGACACGGTGGCGGGCTGATTGTTGACGAACACTCGCCCCTTGCCGCCAGCCGCGATCTCGCGCCGCAGAATCAGCGAGCCGTCATCGGATTCATCCAATCCGTTAGTGTCGAGGATCTTCTCCAGCGCCTTCTCGGCCGCGCCTTCCGCCTCGAAAACAGCAGCGATGACAGCGCGCTCGGCCCCAGAACGGATCACCTCCGTCGAGGCTTTTTCGCCGAGCAGCAGCGCCAGCGCATCGATCAGGATCGACTTCCCCGCCCCGGTTTCGCCAGTCAGCAGGTTCAATCCCGGACCAAACTCCACCACCAGGTTGTCGATGACCGCGTAGTTCTCGAGCCGAAGTTCAGTCAGCACAAGCGTTTCCTGAAGCCGAAAGTTCAGCGCAGCATAGCATGAAACTGTAGCGCCGGCGTCCGCGCCGGCTGTCTCGCTGCCGACTCGGCGGCCGGGTGTAAAGTCGATATCTTTGAGAATGCGAAGCGGCAACACGCCTCGCGACAGGCCGGCGGGACGCCGGTGCTACGTTTGCACCAAACTCCTTGCTATCATCATCTAAGACTCTTCCATGGCCATTGCCGGACAGTACTCGGTCGAAACCGATTCACGGTCGATCCCAGCAACAATGCAAGCCGCAGTCTACCGTGGCGTCAACGACGTCCGTCTCGAGACTGTACCTGTCCCCAAAATTGGTCCGGGCGAGATGCTCGTCCGTGTACACTCCTGCGGCGTCTGCGGCACTGACCTAAAGAAGATCTCTACAGGCTCGCATTCGGCCCCGCGCATCTTCGGACACGAAACTTCAGGTGTCGTCGCCGCGGTTGGCAAGGGCGTTACCGCGTACCGGCCGGGGGACCGCGTCATGGTCTTCCACCACATTCCCTGTCGCAAGTGTTTCTACTGCCAGAACAAGACCTTCGCCCAGTGCCTCACTTATAAGAAAGTTGGCTGCACGGCAGGGTTCGAGCCTTCCGGCGGAGGTTTCGCCGAATACGTTCGCGTGATGGACTGGATTGTTCAGTACGGTACCGTACGCATTCCAGAGAGTGTTTCTTTTGAACAGGCATGTTTTGTCGAGCCCGTAAATACTTGCACGAAGGGCGTATACGCCCTGAATCTGCGCCCCGGCGAGACTGTCCTTACCATCGGCCAGGGACCGATCGGCATCATATTAAGCGTGTTGGCGAAACGGGCAGGGGCTACCTTAATTACTTCCGATTTGTATCCCGAGAGGCTTAAAATAGGATCAAGTTTCGAACTAGACCTTACAATTGAAGCTTCGCGGACAAATGTGGTCGAGCGCGTCCGCGAATTGACCCAGGGGCGCGGCGCCGATGCGGTCATTCTCGCAGTCGGCGGAAACTCCCTGATTCGTACTGCGATGGACGCAGCCCGTCCAGGTGGTCGAATTTTGCTATTTGCACAGACACAGCACGGGGAGGCAGTGATCGATCCTGCCGCAATCTGTGTCGACGAGAAGACTTTAGTGGGGTCCTACAGCGCATCAGTCGACTTGCAGGACGAGTCAGTTCGCTTTGTGATGAATCGAGAGATGGATTTAGAACGGCTGATCAGCCACCGCTTCCCTTTGTCCCAGAGCACGGAAGCGCTTGATCTGGCCGCTCATCCGCAGCCGTCGTCCATGAAGGTTGTGATTCAGCCCGGTAGTTTGTGGGAAGGAACTCAGCTGTGAACGGAAAAATGACTGCCGCCGTCCTGTACGGCAAAGAAGACCTCAAGATCGAAAAAGTACCCATCCCGCGCGTCGGCGATGGCGAGGTTCTCGTCAAAGTTCAGGTCGCCTTGACTTGCGGCACCGATCTCAAGGTGTACCAGCGCGGCTATCACGCGCGCATGATCGTGCCTCCGGCGCTTTTCGGCCACGAACTCGCTGGAGTCATTGAGGAGGTTGGTGCTAACGTCAACGGCTTCAAGAAGGGCATGCGCGTCGTAGCCCTGAACTCCGCGCCTTGCCAGATGTGCTTCTACTGCTCCAAGCACCAGGAAAACCTTTGCGAAGACTTGCTCTTCAACAACGGCGCTTATGCGGAGTACATTCGTGTACCGCGGCGCATTGTTGAAGCGAACATGCTGGTCATTCCTTCCAACGTCAGCTTTGAAGATGCTGCGATGACAGAGCCCCTCGCCTGCGTGCTTCGCGGCTTGCACGAAACTGGAGTTGAGATCGGCGACACGGTCACCATCCTCGGCGGTGGACCTATCGGGCTGATGTTCGTTCAGGTCGCCCGCGCCATCGGCTGCAACGTGATCTCGGTCGTCAAACGCGATGGGCAAGTCGAAGCCGCCCGCCAGATGGGCGCACATGAGATCATCCAAACCACCAAGGCGGCGAACGTCGTCGATGCCGTCCGCGCACTGTCCCCGCAGAAGCGCGGTTGCGACGTCGTCATTGAAGCGGTCGGCAAGCCGGAAGCCTGGGAATGGGCCGTCGACATGGTCCGCAAGGGTGGAACCGTCAACTTCTTCGGCGGATGCGCCAGCGGAACCAAGGTGCAGCTCGAGACGAATCGCCTGCACTACTCCGAAATCACCCTGAAAGCCACGTTCCACCATACACCGGAAACCGTGCGCCGGGCCTTCGGTTTGATCGCCGCCAAGAAGATCCGTCCGACCGACTACATCACCGGTGAAGCGCCCCTGTCGCGCCTGCAGCAGGTCCTCCGCCACATGCTGAACCGTGGAGGGGATATCAAGACGGCCATCATCCCAGGACACTGAGTGGATGGAGACGCCCTCGATGCTCTGTCATCCTGAGCGGAGTATGGCGGTGAGCGAATCGCCATACGGCGTCGAAGGATCCCTACCCCGCCAGTACTGCCGTCAGTGCGTGGAGGAATTCTCACGATGTCATTGATAGTGAGTTCGCGTGAAATCCTGAGACGAGATTAGGGATGACCCAAGTCGCGACGCCAAACCCAGAGTTCTCCACTCCTGCCGCTCTCGGCTGGAGCCGGCTGCCCGCCGCCTACGCTATTCCGGCTACCGCGCCTTCGCTCGACGAAGCCCGCGCCTACTGCGCGCGGCTGGCTCAGACGCATTACGAGAACTTCTCGGTAGCCAGTTGGTTCCTTCCCGGCCGCCTGCGCCAACATTTCTTCAACGTGTACGCCTATTGCAGGATCTCGGACGATCTCGGCGACGAAGTTGGAGACACCGCGGCCTCGCTCGAACTTCTTGACCAGTGGCAACGCGAGCTCGACTCCTGTTACGACGGCTCGCCAAAACATCCCGTATTCGTGGCGCTGGCCGAAACGGTTCGCCAGTTCGATATTCCGAAGCACGAGTTCTCTGACCTGCTGACCGCCTTCCGCCAGGACCAGACGGTCACCCGCTTCGAAACCTTCGATGATGTTCTGGCGTATTGCCACTACTCGGCGAATCCCGTCGGCCATCTGGTTCTCTATCTCTGCGGGTACCGCGACGCCGAGCGCCAGCAGCTTTCCGACTTCACCTGCACCGCGCTGCAGCTCGCCAACTTTTGGCAGGATGTCAGTGTCGACTACGCCAAGGACCGGATCTATCTGCCACTCGAAGATCTTCGCCGCTTCGGCGTGACTGAAGATGACATTGCGCGCCATCAGAACACGCCTGCTTTCTGCGAAATGATGAAGTTCGAAGTCGAGCGCGCCCGCGACTGGTTCCGTCAGGGCCTGCCTCTTGTCGGCAAGGTCGATCGCGAACTCGCCGTTGACCTCGATCTCTTCAGCCGCGGCGGCATGGAAATCCTGAACGCCATCGAGAAGCCGAACTACGCCGTGCTCGGCAATCGGCCAGCAATTTCCAAATCGCGCAAACTGGCCCTTGTCGCACATGCAGCCCTCGCCAAGATGTTCGGCCTCTCGGGAGGCACCCGATGAGCGCCGGCACGCAGCCCGTCCCTATGCCTTGGACTCCGGCTCCGCCGCAGCTCGTCATGGCCTACTCCGTCTGCAAGGGCATCACCCGGGTGGCAGCGAAGAACTTTTACTATGCGTTTCTCGTCCTGCCTCGACGCAAGCGGGAAGCGTTATGCGCCGTCTACGCCTTCATGCGGCGTTGCGACGACATTACCGATGACCCGAAGCTGAGTATGGTTGAGCGCCGTCAGCAGCTCGAAGCGTGGCTCAACGCCCTGCATAACGCTCAGCAAGGCAATCCCACGGATGACGCTATCCTGCTGGCTTTGACCGACGCCCAGCGCCGCTACGCGATTCCGGCGGGCCTGCTGGATGAACTGGCACACGGCACTGCCATGGACGTGGAAGAGGCTGAGGCATCCATGCAAACCGGGTCCGGTGTCATCCACTACAGAACGTTTGAGGATCTCCGCCTCTACTGTTATCGCGTCGCATCGGTTGTAGGTCTGGTTTGCATCCATGTCTTTGGGTACCGCGATCCAGCCGCTGAACCTCTTGCCGAGCATTGCGGCCTTGCCTTTCAACTCACCAATATCGTTCGCGATGTGAAAGAAGAT
>QIAL01000652.1:0-2827 GCA_003225535.1 Acidobacteriota bacterium
CGGACAAAAGTTGGCGCTCGACGTAAGCCTCAAGGTTGGCCCGGTCAAAGAAGGAGTGCGCGTCACCGCATCTGCTGACGTGCTGCGCACCACCGATGCCAGCGTCGGAGAGGTCGTCGAACCCAAATCCATTCAGGAATTACCGCTCAACGGTCGCATGTTGATTGATCTTGTGTTGAGCGTGCCCGGAGCCCATGTGGGCTTCGGGGCGCAGACCGGCGAAACCAATCCCCTCTATTGGCGACCCGGCCAGCGTTCGGCGATCGTGATCGGCGGCAGCCGTCCCAACGCCAACTTCTTTCTGCTCGACGGCGCAACCAACACAGATCCCACGTTCAACACCCAGAATCTCAGCCCCTCGCCCGATGCCGTCATGGAATTTCAAGTCGTCACCAGCAGCTACACCGCTGACATGGGAGGCGCTGGAGGTGGGCAAATCAATATCGTTACTCGCTCAGGCACCAGCCAATTCCACGGCACCGCCTATGAGTTTCTGCGCAATGGCGCGATGGATGCCAGTCCCTTCGCTTCCATGGGCAACAATCACCTAGTTCAGAATAATTTTGGCGCGTATCGCAGGCCGACGCACAGATTCTCACCGTCCCCACGCCAGACGAAATCAATGGCGACTTCAGCATGAGCAAGGCCAGAATCTACGACCCGACCACGGCAGTAGCAAACCCCAACTACAATCCCGCGCTGCCGGTTGGCCCGTTGAATTACCCCTACACCCGTTCGCCGTTTCCCAACAACCAGATCCCTTCCGGCCAAATCAATCCGCAATTGCAAGCTTTCCTGCTCAAGTATCTTCCCGCGCCCAACATGACCATGATGGCCTCGGGAGTGGACTCGAATAACTACCTTGATGTACGTAACGAAACCCACTTCCAGGACCAGGGCACGGCGCGCGTCGACCACATCTTTTCCAACAACGACACGCTGATGGTCCGTTATTCCCTCGGGGCGGAAAATGGCTTCTCTCCCAGTAGCGGTGTGACCTCGACCACCGAGAATCTTCCCGGCTTCGCAGCGAACTTCGACAATCTCTCCCAACAAGCTGTGATCTCCTGGAATCACGTGTTTTCCAGCACGAAGCTTAATACTGCATCGCTCGCTTTTTCGCGCCTCTCCATGGATCGCACCTCGCAAAATAACGGCATCAATGACATTGTCGGGGAACTTGGCATCCAGGGCATCGGCTTCGGTGGCCAGGGGGCCTGGGGGGCGCCGTGGTTTGCCGCCCAAGGCTACACGGGCATCGGCGACACTTTCGCCGCCACTCCCATGCATGCCTGGGATACGACCATAGAACTCCGCGACACCTTTGCCTGGCAGCGCGGACACCATGGCATCCGCGTCGGCGGTGATGCTCGCCGCTACATCTGGCCGATGTGGGGATTTTTCCAGAACCGCGGCTTCTACCAGTTCACCAGCGGATACACGTCCCAGTTCGGGTTCAACGATGGCAGTGGCTCGGGATTCGCCAGCCTGCTTCTCAGCCTGCCCACCGTGAAGCAGCGTCAGGCGGGCGTGCCGCAAATGAATCTGCGCAATTGGGGTTGGGACACCTTCGGTGAAGACAGCTGGCAGGTCAACCCCAACACGACTCTGAATCTCGGGGTTCGCTACGAATACACCAGTCCGCTTTATGACCTTCAGAGTACGAACACCAATCTGATTTTCAATGGCGGGGTTCCTTCCGTCTTCATCGGTGGCCAGCTTGGTTATCCCAAGGGGCTGATGTACTCCAACAAGCACAATTTCGCGCCCCGCATCGGAGTCGCCAGGAATCTTCCGCGCTTCGGGCTGGTACTACATGGCGCCTATGGTATTTTCTACACGCCAGTGGACCAGAACACCTGGTGCAACCAGCGACACAATGTGCCGTACGTCTTCCCGGAAACGCAGCAGGCCGACAACTTCACTCCACCCGCAGCGCTCTTTACCAATCACCTGAATTTCGGCACGCCGGTGCTGGGAACCGGCACATTGCCTGCGACCACCGTGAGTTTCACTGCGTTCGACCCGCATGCGCCGGCGGAATATATACAGCAATGGAATGGACAAGTGGAAAAGAGCTTTGGACCGAACACCACCCTGGAAGTCGGCTACCTGGGGGCGCGCGGCTTCCATCTGCAACGTTCGCACTTGATCAACAACGCGCCTCCAGGACCGGGCCCGCTGGGACCGCGCCGGCCCTTCAAGACTTTGACTTTCGTGCCCGGTACCAAGCTCACTCCCAGCAGCACCAACGCCATAGTGCAAAGCGAAACCTTTCCCGTGAGCACCATTAACCTGCTGGAAAATACCGCCCAGAGCTGGTACGACGCCGGTTACGTTAACCTGCGTCGGCGTTACTGGCGTGGCTTGAGCTTCCTTGCGAACTACACATTCTCCAAAAATCTGACCAATGCTCCGGATTTTCGTTCCGCCATGGACGAATCCGCCATCCCGCAAAACAACAGCGATCTCAAAGCTGAGAAGGGTCCGGGCTGCGACGTGCGCCATCGTTTTGCATTGAGCAGCGTGCTTGATATCCCAGCGTACCGGCACAATCAATGGACTCGCCTGTTGACTCAGAACTGGCACTTCACCACCATCTACCAGGTGCAATCCGGAATGCCCTTCACCATCTCGGTCTTCGGCGACACGGCCAACTCCGGCACGGTGCTTGGCGAAAACCCGATCCGCGCCAGCTACACCGGGCAACCGCTATTCGGGCCCGGAACCCACAGCTCCGCCCAGTGGTTTAATCCTGCGGCGTTTGCGACGCCCCGCGCTTATACCTTTGGCGACGTCGGCAGAAACTCCATCTACGGCCCCGCCA
>QIAL01000652.1:2850-4338 GCA_003225535.1 Acidobacteriota bacterium
TTCAATGCTCTCAACCAAGTGAACCTGGGTACGCCCAACCGCTTCGTCAACACTCCGCAATTCGGAACCATTACCATGGCCATGACCCCTGGTCGCGAACTTCAGGTGAGTGCCAGGCTGTCGTTCTAATAAGCTCCGAAAAGTCGGCTTGAGGGCGATCGGCATAGTTCTGGCCGTGCGCGGCCGCCCTTCGTTGACTTTATCTTCTCCTCGCCCGTAAGATGCGCGCGAGTCTTTGCCCACAAAAAGATATTTGCTGGTCGAGTGCGTAGCCTGGCGGGCACTCGGCTGACATTCAGGGGGAATAGTGCGCTCAATTGTCCGTCTAGCCGTCTTTGGTCTACTTCTGATTTCCGCCGCTGCAGCCCAGCAATCTAACACCGACCAAAAATCCAGCGCGTCGCCCTACAAGTACCAGGAAGTCATGATTCCCATGCGGGACGGCGTACACCTGCAGACCGTGATCCTTACGCCGGTTGATCAGCATGAGCCTCTGCCCCTTCTCTTCCGCCGCACCCCTTATGGAGTTCCCGCCAAACCGCCCGAGAAGATTTCGACGTCGGCTAAGGAATTGTCGCAAGACGGCTATATTTTCGTGATTCAAAACCTGCGTGGACGCTTCCGGTCGGAGGGCGAATTCAAGCTCTCTTCCTGGGTCGATCTGAATGATCCCAAAGCCACCAATGAAACGACCGACGCCTTTGACTCCATCGAATGGCTGCTCAAGAACGTTCCCGATAATAACGGCAAGGTTGGTATGTTCGGCGTCTCATACGATTGCCTGACCACCGCGCTCACTCTGCTTCACCCGCATCCCGCGCTGAAAGCGATCAGCGAGCAGGCTTCTCCCGTGGACCAGTGGATGAACGACGACGATCATCGTTTCGGCGCGCTGCGCGAGAGCTACAACTTTGAATACGCCGTCATGGAACAGGCGGACAAGAACAAGAACGTGCATTTCGATTTCGAAACCTACGACACTTACCAGTGGTATCTCGATCTCGGTCCGCTCTCCAACGTCAATTCGAAATACATCCACGGCTCAATTCCTTACTGGAACTCGACGATGGAGCATCCCGACTACGATGACTTTTGGAAAAAAGAGGCTTGGGTCAACCAGTTGCACGCCTCCACCGTGCCCAACCTGAACGTCGCTGGATTTTGGGACCAGGAAGATCCCTGGGGACCGTGGCAGATTTTTCGCCATGCCAGCGAACACGATCCCGATCGCACGAATTTCATAGTGGCGGGCCCGTGGTTCCACGGAGAATGGCAAACTGACAAGGGCGACAGCATCGGCCTCATCCCGTTCGGAGGACACGAAACCGCGCGCGAATTCCGCGAAAACATCGAAGCGCCTTTCTTCCGCTATTACCTGCACGGCAAGGGCGACAAGCCGGCTTGGCAAGGCAGCACCTTTCAGAGCGGATCCAATACCTGGCGCACTTACGCCGAGTGGCCTCCACAACAAGCCAAGCCCATCAATCT
>QIAL01000691.1 GCA_003225535.1 Acidobacteriota bacterium
TGGAACGTGCGCCTGCCAGACGGCATTTCTGCCAGCTCAAAACGGGTCGCCATCGCGCTGAGCGAGTAATCGCGCATCGGCATCGCTTCAGGCTTCTGTCGGGAAGCTGTTCCGTCCGGTGATGGCGGCATGGGATGGAGGTTATTCCAGCGTGGATTTGGAGGCAACGTTCCCGCTAAACTCCCTCGTCACGGCTACGCGTTGGGCGCGGCCCCGTTGAAGCATCTCAATGGAGTACTTCCTTCCCTTCATCGAATACCTTCCTCCGGCCCCTGCTTCCCTCCTTCGGAACCGCTCCATCTCCCGTCGCCAACATCCCAACCGAAGCGCCAGGATAAACACCCACGATCTGCGAGCGCACCGCATCATTGATTGTCAACCTGCCAGGATCACAGAAACGCATCCGCTTTTGGGTCGTGCGCGTGAATCGTGGTTTGATTGTGGGTCGCCGGGCGGCGCGTCAAGATATTCCTCGCCCTGCTGCCCTCTGCGGTCCATCTTGACCCGCCGCTCGGCTGCTCCGTTTTGCATATAGGATCACACGCACGAAATATCTTCACGCAATAAGTGCAAATCTCATTTGCCTGATCCGGCAGTCGGGCGCTTATGCGTCAGGGCAATGGCCGTAGTCGGATCGAGTGTTCGTCCACCACGCCGTAATGGCCCTCCCATTCGGCGGTGGACTCAAGGATTTGCGCCACTCGCCTGGCTACAAAGTCCGGTGAGAGTTTGCGCAAGCGGAACAAGACGATGCCGCGCGAAGCGGCCTTGCCACGCCGGAAAACCAGTTCGCCGAAATCCTTGTCGAACGTGATAAGCACCCGTGCCTCGGATTGCGCTTTGGCGAGCACAGCGTCGTCCCCGCTGCCACGCGCAATTTCCCGGACCCACAGAACGTCGTGTCCACGCTGGCGCAGGACGGCCACGCAATCGCCCGGCACGTTCTCGTTGGCGCAGAGTCGCATCGCCGCGGGCGTTGTTCAGGCGGGGATGGCGAGAAGCTTTTCGTCGCTGAGACGATCCTTGGCGTAGGCCACGCAGGCGAGTATTTGTTCGCGCGTGAGGCCGGGATAATTGCGGAGCATGTCGGCTTCCGACCAACCCTCGGCGATCAATTCCAGAATGAATTCAACCGAGAGTCGCGTCCCCTTAACGACGGGTTTGCCCACAAGGACGGCAGGGTTGGCGGTGATGTGCTCTTTCCAGTTCATGTCGTCATTCTAACCACGGAACGCACGGATTTCACGAAATTCTTTTCTTGCTTCATCCGCGCAATCCCGAGCTGGTGGGACAAACGCTCCTCCTCTCCCCGGCCCTCTCCTCCCTCCGATGGAGGAGAGGGAGTGGTTGCGGCTTCGACGATGTCGGAAATGCCAGTGTTTTAACACGGATGGCGCGGATAAACCAATTGCCAGCTAACGCCGCTTGCGCCGCAAAGTCGGAGGTTTTCCACGACTTAAAATCCAGAGAAAGGTGAGGACGTGGAATTCGTCACCAACCTGGCAGCAGAAGCGTTTCGGGTCTTTGGCCATAGGTTGAAAGCGCCACGTGTTTGGCAATCGAGCAAGATTGCGGTTCGGCGTGATCGCACCCGGCTCAAAGAGGCCAAAGACGTCAATCGGCGAGCTTGTCTGGCGTTCTATTGCCAACGTCCAGAATGGAGGAAGCGGTGCAAAGTCATGCTGCAGCACAACCGCGGCTGCGGGAAGATGGAGCAGGACGGTGGGCAGAAGCAATTCCTCGCAAGGTGGCGGAGTTTGAATGGTGTAGGTGCTGATGACGCTGGCATTGCAACCGGGGAAAGTATCCGCCAACCGATAGTAGAACTCAATCGTATCCCACCATCCTTTGTCATATTGCTTCTCGGGTGCCGGGTTGTTTTTGCTGACCCATTCATACAGCGGCAAGATTCGGTTCTTCATTTTGAGTTGGCGCGGGGCCGTTTGCGGTCGGCAGTTCTTTGACGGCGTGACAACCGAACGACGAAAGATCGAGGCCTTCCCGATACCTGACGATTTCCCAAGGCGGATTCAGCGAGCGCAGTTTGGCGTCGAGTTCATTGCTTGCGGGTTTGCCACTCCGATTCGGTCATACGATACAAATACGTTCGCCCTATTTAACGTTTGTGGGTGTTAAAAAACAGCACAAAAGTCGCACACGTGCGCGGCAATCCCAATGCTCTGTCGCGACACAGCTATAGCCACCAGACCAGACGGAGAATGGTCGGGAGAAAACGTCGAAGGTTGCGGAATCGTCTTTGAAAACCCGTTTCATCGGCCCGTTGTAGAAAATCAGGTAGTTGTGCCAGGAGCGT
>QIAL01000692.1 GCA_003225535.1 Acidobacteriota bacterium
CAACTTCACGCAACCGGACCCGACGAACAGTCCGCAGCAAATTCTCGGCAACACCGCCGCGCCTTACATCAACAGTCTCATCACGCCGGGCCATCCAAACGCCGCGCAGGTTTCGTATGCAACGGCCTATTTCAATGCGGGTAAAGGCGTTCATCCCTCCGAGCCCAACTACGTCTGGGCAGAAGCCGGAACGGATTTTGGTATCCACACCGATGCTGAGCCTCGATCCGCCAATCACAATATTTTCGATGCTCCACACCTCACGGCCCAGTTCAACGCAGCGGGTATTTCGTGGAAGAATTATCAGGAAGACGTTCAATTGGGCTTGAGTCCGACCAACAACGCCTCGGGAACCAACGGCCCGGTCAATCGCTACTACGGCACCACTCAATACAACTATGCCGTCAAGCACAACCCGATGGCGTTCTTCTCCGATACAGCCGTCCAGAACGTCTATCCCCTCGCGCAATTCTTTGACGACCTCAACAACGACACGCTCGGGCAATACAACTGGATCACACCCAACCAGTTTAATGACGCCCATAGCTCGTTGAGCGGGGGATTCACCTATCGGGGCATCCATTACACTGGCGACCAGGCCGCCATTGCGCAAGGCGACAACTTTCTCGCGACCGTCATCCCGCAAATCATGGCCTCGCCCGCTTATCAGGACAATGGCGCGATCATCATTTGGTGGGATGAAACTGAACGCGGAGACGCCGCCGACCGCAGGATTCCGGAAATCGTCATCTCACCGCTGGCCAAGGGCAATGGCTACGCCAGTTCGGTGCCGTTGAACCATTCCTCCGACATCAAGACCATGGAAGAAATTTTCGAACTGCCGTTCATCAACAACCCCATTCCCGTGAGCGAGACCAACGTATTCGGCGGTTACAACAACGTCGCCACGGTCAATGACCTGAGCGACTTGTTCGTGCCGGGTGCAATCCCGGCTCCCCCAAGTGTGTCGGTGAATGGCGGCGGATTCGTGCATGACCGCCAAACAGGACACGTCTCTCAAGTGGTGCAGATTGCAAACACCGGCACGACGCCGGTACCCGCTCCGCTCTGGCTCGTACTGGACAATCTCAGCCCCAATGTCGCGCTATTCAACGCAGACGGAACGACGGCTGTTCTCGCGCCACTCGGCAGCCCATACATCAGCGTTGGCGTGGGCGGCGACGACGTTCTTCGTCCCCGCGAAATTAAGAGTGTCATATTGGAGTTCCACGACCCGAGCGGCGATAGCATTGCCTACAACTCGCGAGTGCTCGCTGTTACCCCGGCACCTTAGGCTGGTCGAATGAGCGCCTCTTTATGAACCCAGACACGATTGTGTCGAGGTGATGGTCACCGTCGCTTCGGTTATGCCGGATCCGGCATAACCGAAGCGTGAGGCAACTGCCTCGTTCTGTAGCCGGAACGAGCACGCGCGGAGAAGAGCGAGCAGCACGAGCGTCGGGGTGCGTGGCGACGCGGCGCGGAGCGCGTGTTGGTTCCGGCGGATTTCCCTGAAGCCAAGTCGCGCGATTGGACTCGGTGGTCAGCTTTGTTGAGTCTCGACATCTGTGCGGAGTGGATCA
>QIAL01000693.1 GCA_003225535.1 Acidobacteriota bacterium
CGATGCTGTATGGTGATGGCGCACACTTTTTGCCACACTTCCACCTTCGTCGGCTGTTGCTAGACGTCGCTGGACAAAGATCTGCCACAGGTAGAGGATCACTATGCTGATCACAGTGAGCACTCCCAACCAGGCGAAACTAGCACCCCAGTTCCCTCTGGCTGCCTGTTGAATAGACTGTGCTGCCATGCCTGGCGGTAGCCATTGCATGTAATGTGAAAATGTGCCATGTCTCAGGCTGTCTGAGAATCCAGTCAGCCTGTTGAAAAAGTCTTTGATGAGCTTACCGGGGAATGTATGAGCTTGATAGTGGAGCATTTTCCTTTGATAGGGATATAAGATCAACAGATAATTAGAAATGTAAAATATAAGCAAACAGTTTTTATTTAGAAATGTAAAAATGATGTAAAAAGCGATAAAAACAAGAAAAGATGTTGATTTGTGTTGCAAAGAAGGGGTTTGTGGCACGAAAGGAGGTCAAAGATGCCACACCGACGCGAGGTTTGTGGCTTTTTCGCATGTCAGGTCTTGGGGACCTCTCTGCCTGCAAGCTCGCAGGAGGCACCACTGCCATCGCCTCTGTGGGAAACGGACGCCTTCCCCATCCTCGCTTCTGCAGCAAGCGTTTGAGATTCTGTCCAGAGGCAATCACCAGAGCTTCACAATTGACACGCCAGAGCCGCCGCAAGCGAAAACGCCGCATCCCATGCCATTGTTTGGCTTCTCCGAAGAGCGGTTCGACCCACACCTTGCGCTTGTTCATGGCCTTTTTGTAGGCAAAAGTCTGGTGATAGCTCTTCACACGTTCTAAGTAATCAGCATAAAAAGAGCGATGCACTTGTCGCCCCTGGTCACTCTGCGTACACTGTGCTTTGACTGGACAGACATTACAGATGGTTGGATCCGCACGATACTCCACTTTCTCCGCTTTCGGTTCTCTGCGAAACGGACGTAATGGCTGCCCTTGAGGACAGTGATACAAATCATGAGCAGCATCATACGTAAATTGAGCAGGTCCATAATAGGGGGTCATGTGCTCCCAATCTGGCAAGGGAACGTAGGCCCGAATGTGTGCATCTTCGATAGCTTTGATGTTCTCGATGGTCCCATACTTGGTATCGCCTGTGGCCTGTTTGGGTCGCACACGCCAGCGAAAGAACACATACCAGAGTAAATCGAGCATCGGGTGATTATCCATCACCTCACCGGGTGTCACGAGCACCGCCAGAATGATACGACGTTTGCCTCCATCCACGACGTAGTGCGTGTGGTAGCCCAAGTGGATTCCTCCACCCTTGAGGTGCATTGGTGTCGCATCAGGATCAGTCGTACTGATCCGAAAATCAGCCGTCCGCCGGTAGTGCCCATGGACTTCTCGCTGTTGCCGACCTTCCTGCGCAATCCAGTCATGTCGGGTAGCATTGTCCGTCGCAAGTTCCTCTCGCAGCTGTTCGGAGATGGCAGTAGGCAGAGGCGAAGGCATGACGCTAGCGGTGTTCTCTGGCGGTTGTTCGGGAAGTGGGAGCACATCACCGCTTTCCTCGGTGTTTTCAGGCTGTTCTGGTCCTGTACCAAAAAGGGCATCTAAATGCTCTTGGATGGCTTCTCGTGCTTCAACAGCAAAACGAGGAGCGAGCGAATCCAGATCCGCATTGGCATTGACTTGAGTAGAATCAAAGTACAGCTCTTTGCCCCACACCAGTTTGGCCTGCTGACATTGTTCGACAATAGACTCGAAGAACCGCCGAAATACCGAGAGTCCATACCGCTGACGGATCTTGCTCAGCGTCGAATGATCAGGAAGCGGCTCATCCAAATCATATCCCAGGTACCAGCGTACACTTAATCGATCTGCCACCTGACGCATCAGCAAGCGTTCGGAGCGGATGTCTTCAAAGAACATGACCAATTGCAGTTTGAAAAACACCACCGGGTCAATGGATGGGCGACCGACAATAGCATAACGCTCACGAACCAAATCATGCACAAACGAGAGATCTAAGACTTTTTGCAGATGGCGGTAAAAATGGTCCTGAGGAACAAGTTCCTCTAGGGATACTGCTACCAATGGGGCAAATGCCCGCTCTTTGAAACCCATCATATTATTTGCTCCTCCTCCTTCATTGCATCCCACTCTTTCCCCTCTTGTCAACCTCATCCATTCTCTTCTTTACTATAAACACTCTTTATCACTTTTTTGCTTGAATATCTCGTCAACGAGGCCAGAGGCAGCAAGCTCAGGCAATCCATAAACTCTGCTAGGGGTTTTTCAACAGGCTGGGAGGATTGGTCAATCACCACCGCTTCCCG
>QIAL01000550.1 GCA_003225535.1 Acidobacteriota bacterium
CGCGGTGCGGAATGCATCGTCGCCAACAACAGGATAATTGCGCGGGATTGGCACTCCGGTCGCGCGCGATACCGCTTCGCAATATTCCTTGAGCTTGGTCAGGTCCTGCTGGTCCCAGGGCGCGATGCCCATCAGCTTGAGGTTGACCAGCATCTGGTCGATCTGGGTGTTGCCGACACGCTCGCCCAGACCGATGGCGCAGGCGTGCACGCTATGTGCCCCCGCAATGATCGCAGCCATGGAGTTGGCAATCGCCAGCCCGCGGTCGCTGTGACCGTGCCAGTCGACGCGAATCTTTTCGCCTGAGGGTTTAACCACCTCTGCGATCACGAATCGCACGAGAGCCAAGGCGCCCATGGGCGTGGCATGCCCGGCGGTGTCGCAAATGCAAATCGCACGCGCGCCGCATTCGATCGCCGTCTTGTACAGCCGCTTCACTGTTTCTGGATCGCAGCGACTCGTGTCCTCAGTGACGTACATGACATCAAGGCCAAGTGAAACCGCATACTTTACGGCCTTCTCAGTCGTCTTCAACAGGAAGTCATCCGTCCAGCCTTCGGTGAAGCGGCGAATTGGGCTGGAGCCGATGAACGTCGCGGCCTCGATGCGCAGGCCGGTCTTCTGCACGATCTCAGCAATCGGCCGAATATCGTTCTCGAGCGTACGCGCGGCGCAGTTGGCCTGAATCTTCATCTTGTGCGCGGCAATCTCGCGGGCCAGCGCGGTCACGGCTTCTACGGCGCGCGGCCCTGCTCCAGGCAGCCCGAGATCGAGAGAATTGATCCCGAGCGCCTCCATGAGATGAAGAATTTCAATCTTCTCGGGAATCGAAGGATCGCGCACCGAAGGCGACTGCAACCCGTCGCGGAGGCTCTCGTCATTGAGCAGAACCGGTCCCGGAGGCTTTAGCCCGGGCGGGAAGTTCTTGTTCCAGTCGTAGATGAGGTCGGAGGTGTTCATGGCGAGCAGCTATTAGCTCTTAGCCTTTAGCTCTTAGCTCCCTAAGACGCAGCACGCGTCCGGAATGAATTCCCTGCTGTAACGGAAGTCCCCATCCGCCGAGCCCACACAGTTTCAAGCTCACAGCTAAGAGCCAATAGCTAACAGCTTGTTTATTTTTCCTTCGGCGGCAGCGTCAATCCGAATACCGAGATCATTCCCGTGCCCGCGACGTTGACCTTGCTCTCCCCAGGAGTGGGCAGGTACAGCGCCTTGCAGTTTTCGCAGCGATACACTTCGGCATTCGGACCCCAGGCCTTCTCGACGTCACCACATTCGCGTTCCACCACGTCGGTCTTGTAGGACCAGAGCTTTAGATGCCCGCCACAGAACTTTCCTTTGGCATCTTTTTCGTTGCACGCACGCTGGCCCTGCTTTTTGATCTTCACCTTATGGTTGGGAAGCTGCGGAATATTCTCGGAGCCGGAAGTGGTCACTTCGCCAGTCGCCAAAGGACATACCCTCAATTCGAGCGGGCTTTCGCTCCGCCGGATTCGGCCTAATGCGCTCATTGTAACCGAAAACTTCTGAGCGATGAGCAGTGAGCATTGAGCGGTGAGCAATCCAACTTTGCTCATTGCTCATAGCTCGTCGCTCATTGCTCCTTGCTCGTCGTCTTTGATCTGCTAGGCTGATAACTTCATGATCACGATCGTTTCCGGCCTGCCGCGCTCCGGTACTTCTTTGATGATGACGGCGAGCGCAGGTCGGACGCCGATAATCCGCGCGGGTATCTCGAGTGGGAACGCATCAAGCAACTTCCTGAAGATCCCGGCTGCATTGTCGAAGCGGAGGGCAAAGTCGTGAAGGTGATCTCGCGACTGCTGCTGTCCCTGCCTTCAGGTCACGATTACCGTGTGATCTTTATGCAGCGGCCGCTGCCGGAAGTATTGGCGTCACAGGATCAGATGTTGCGGCGCCGTGGAACCTACAAAGAGGGTGCGAATCCGGCGGCGATGGCCGCGGCCTTCGAAAAGCACTTACGCGAGGTCTATGCCTGGCTCGACGGGAAACCTTACGTGAAATCGATGCGGGTTGCATACCACGAAGCGCTGGAGCACCCCGAAGAGGTCAACCGGAAAATTGTCGAATTCCTGGGAGTTTCGTTGAACACAGAACTCATGAGGCAGCAGGTCGACGCGTCGCTCTACCGCAATCGAACAGTCTGAAGTATGTAGCCCCGGACGCCTTCGTCCGGGGTTGCGCGTGAAGCGCGCAATGCAGGCGCCGGGTGCAAAACAAATAGCTGGAGTCCACCGAATGCCAGCACGCTCCCCTTCGCTTCGCTCAGGGTCGCGGGGCGGACGAGGCGTCCGCCCCTACACAAACTGCTAGAACTCGCGTTTCGGTGGAATCTGATCCGCGCCCACGCGTCCCGCCTGAATCTCTGCCTTGAAGTAGTTTTCCGGCTTCACCGGAGAGCCGGCCATTCGCCGCAGGATACCGATCTGTCCGCTGTGGGTGAACGCATCGGCGACCGGCCCCTGAAACAAATTCTCCAGGGACGCCTGCAGCGGCGCGCCGGACGCCAGATAGTCGTCAAATTTCTTCACTGCCGCGAAGAACCTATTCACCTCGTCATCCCAGGGCAGCGGCTTGGAGTCATTCCATTTGCGTTCGCCGTTGGCCATTGACAATCCCCAGTCGAGCAGGTCGCCGATATGCGCGAGGATCTCCACCGGAGTGCGCGCACCCTCGCCCGCCTGGAATTCTGCAAACCCGCCGGGCGCGTTGCGCAACGTCTTCCCGCAGCGGTAGGCAAGCGTGGCTAAGGTGTGGCGAAATAAATGACGTTGGGCGTGGAATTCGGTCGGCTCGCTCATGGCCATCCAGCTTACACTGAAGCTTGGAGGCGCAACACATGGGGAAGAAGGCAAGTCTTTCCGGAGAGGCCGGGCCGGAAAAATCACTCGTGGCTCGCCCGGGCACCGTCAGCCGGGTCAACGCCGAGCACTACCGATGGGGACACGAGTGCGATGCGTGGCATCTGGTCAAAGATCCGGAGTTGACGGTGATCGAGGAACTCATTCCTCCAGGCGCGGCCGAGGTGCGGCATTATCACAAGAAGGCGCAGCAGTTTTTCTACATCCTTGCGGGAGAGGCCATGATGGAAGTGGAAGGCGATCCCGTGCTCGTGCCTGCGGGAAGCGGCATTCGCATCATGCCGGGTGTACGCCACCAGATTCGCAATCCTTCCTCGAGCCCCTTGCGGCTACTGGTGATCTCGCACCCGCCGAGTCACGGAGACAAATGGACGGAGTAATGCTGCACGGTCGGTTCACGGCTGTATTCTGCCGATTCCGCGCAAACTGACGTGCTATAACTCCGTCGCCTGCGATCAGCGCCAAAACTCAAACCTTTATGCCAGGTCAATAATTGTTATCGCCTCCTGGCGGCAGCTAAAGATCGTTTGGCACGAACATCCTGCTACGGTGTCCCCAGACCCTCTAGAGCTTTGTATTCGAGGTAGGTAAACAGTAGAAGAAGCACCCCGCACAAAATGTAAATTGGGAACACATGCTTGGGGTGCCACAGTTGCACTATTGGCGGCATCTTCTGCTTCGTGGCCAAAAGCCAACCACCTTGCTTTTCTGGCCAGTTTGACCACAAGATTGCAAAACTAGCCACAAATATCAGCAAAGCAAAATACAAGATTGAAGGAACCAGCACCATAATCCACTCCGCGATTGAGTATGCCACGGCATCGTTAATTGAAGTATCCGATTCCCCACGGTTTCACGATTCAGGGCCGATTCATAGCCGATTACGCCAGAGCGTCCCGGTTGCGCGCAGGGCTCCGCGCAGACGCGCGGTCAAATTGCTCGCGAATTGCATATCCAGGAAGCCTTCCATCTGACGCCGGAAATCCTCGCCATATCCATGCCACCAGACTTTCTTCATTCCCGGCAGGCGGTCGGTATCCAGATATTTCACGCGCACCATCTCCTCGAGTCCGAAGCGACCGTGAGTACGGCCCACACCGCTGGCCTTCACACCACCGTGCGGGGCCTCGCTGATGCCGAAACACGAGATCACGTCGTTCACCATGACCGTGCCGGCGTGAATGCGGCGGGCCAGGCGCTCTCCGCGTTTCGGATCGCGCGTCCACACGCTGGCCGCCAAGCCATATTCGGAATCGTTTGCCAGGCGCACGGCTTCGTCGACATCGTCGCACGCCATTACCGGCAGCACGGGACCGAATGTTTCCTCGCGCATGATGCGCATGTCGTGCGTCACGTCCGCCAATACCGTGGGAGCGTAGTAATTTGGCCCCAACTCGGGCAGGCGCGTACCACCTGTGAGAACCCGCGCTCCGCGTGACTTCGCGTCTTCCACGTGCGACTCCACGATCCGGACCTGCCGCTCCTGAATCATCGGCCCCACATCCGTGTGTGGATCCATGCCGTTTCCCACGCGCAGCTTCTTCGTCTTAGTTGCACATGCCTGGGCAAAGGACTCATACAAACTGCGATGCACGTAGCAACGCTCGACCGACAGGCAGGCCTGCCCGGCGTTGACGAAAGCTCCCCACACCGCGGCGCTCGAAGCTACATCGACGTCAGCGTCATCGAGCACCAGCATGGGATCTTTCCCACCCAGTTCGAGGACCACTGGAAGCAGGCTGTCGGCTGCGGCGGCGGCGATCCGTTTGCCGGTACCAACGCTTCCCGTGAACACCAGTTTGTTGATGGGTGAATGCACCAGAGCCGCTCCGGCTGCCCCCTCGCCCACCACCACCTGAAATACATCCTCGGGCACACCCGCCGCATGCAACAGCGAAGCCAACTCCAGCGCCACCAGCGGCGTCAACTCCGAGGGTTTTAGCACCACGGCGTTTCCTGCGACCAGTGCGGCCAGCGTCTCCGTCGCCGGAATCGAAAACGGATAGTTCCACGGCGAGATGATTCCGATTACGCCGTGCGGTTCGCGAACCAGCCATCCGCGCTTCAGCTTGGTAACCAGATTGCCGTGGGGGACAGGTTCATCGCGCAGCAAACTGAATGCGTTGTGAATGAGGAATCGCGCAGCATCGAGAACGACGAGCACCTCGGTGACGAGCGCCTCCGCCAGAGGCTTTCCGACTTCACGGGTAATCGCCGCCGCGACCTCTGACTTCCTCAAGTAAAGCTTCTCCTGAAACTCACGCAAAACGGCGATGCGGTGCTGCAGACCGAGATCGGCCCAGGCTGCCTGCGCGGTGTGCGCACGCTCCACAGCGGCAGCAACCTCGGCTTCTCCGGCGCTTTCCAGTTCCTGCAGGACTTCGCCGGTGGCGGGATTCACCGACGAAATCTTTCGAGCCGCAATTTGCAGATCGGTCGCCATGGAGTAATGGTATTCCCCAGAAACGTAGCTGGCTACGTCTCTTGCCTGGAGCCTCCTTCACGGGAAATACCCGAGCACAAATTGTGTGGGGACAGCCGCCTTCGGCTGTCCATCGCCCGAAGGGCGACTGTTCTTGACTGCGCTGCTGCCCATGAAAGCAATTCCTTCTTACTCGATATATCCGTGATCTCAGCTGGAATTTCCGTTGCAGGGGGCAAAGACGGCCGCTCGCGCGGCCGGACAGCCGAAGGCGGCTGTCTCCACAAAATTCTTGGCTCCTAGTAATCGACTTGGACCAAATAAAGCCCCGACGCGGGTGCGGTCGCCCCTGCCGACGACCGGTTGCGTGCTTCCAGAATCCGCGTGACATCGTCGGCCAGCAGCGTGCCGCGCCCGACCAGGATGAATGTTCCGACCAGGTTCCGGACCATGTGGTGCAGAAATCCGGAGCCGCTTACCGTGTAAACCAATTCCTCTCCCACGCGTTCCCATGTTGAAGAGAAGATCGTCCGCACATTTGAGACCGGCTCGCCTTCCCGTCCACGTTCCGGATCGACGGCGGCAAACGAGGTGAAATCTTGCTCTCCGACAACCAGGCCTGCGGCACCGATCATTGCTTCCTCGTTTAGCGGATACGGATAGTGCCACACATATCGCGCGAGAAATGGCGGGCAGATCGTTTCCCTGTAAATCCGGTAACGATACAGCTTTCGTTGCGCCGAGTGCCGCGCATGAAACCCCGCTGGCATTTCTTTCACATCAAGCACGCGTATCGACGGCGGCAGGATATCGTTCAGCGCCTTCAGAAAATTGTCTGTGGGGACCGATGACGATGTGACAAATGTCATAACCTGCGCCAGGGCGTGCACTCCCGCGTCGGTGCGCCCGGAGCCTTGCGGCAATACCTTTTCGCCCGTGATTCGTCCAATGGCTGAGGCGAGTGTCCCCTGCACCGTCACCGCGTCAGGCTGCACCTGCCACCCGGAGAATTCCGCCCCATCATAGGAAAGGATCAATTTGAGATTGCGCCGGCGAACTTTAGAGTCCGGCGGGGGCGCCGAATCATCGAAATCATTTAAATCCATGCAGGGATCTCGTTAAACGGATGCGGCGGAAGCGATTTCGTGTTTCGGTCAGCTATACTAAACGGTTTCCACAGAAACCTGGCTTCGATCTTGGACCCTCTGGTCGAAGCTCGGCCTCGAGACGCTGCAGTCCGCAAAACCGAAGGCACCAAGGAAGGTCCTTGTTTGTCCAGCTTTCCGGAACCTTCCGCCGCTGCTTTGCGTACCAATGCCTGAGTAGAGATTTTGTTTCAGGACGATTGCAGCGGGCAAAACCTGTTTTTTTCGTAACCAAGCATTAATCAACGTGGTTTTTACGATCGGAGATGAGTAGATGCCATTTGCACCTATAACCTCGACCATCCGGCTCGCCACCACGGCAAGTCTATTCGCAACGCTGACCATGGCCTGTTGGGCACAGGAACCGCCCGCCGCGCCAACGCCGCAGAATACTCCCGAAGCCAAGCCGGTTCCGGCGCTGAACTACAGCAAGCCGGTGAGGCACTTTCCCAACCCCATCGGCCCCTATACCTCGCGACAGGTTGACCCGCCGAATCTGGCGAACACGGCGCGTATCGACTCTCTGATGCGCGAAGGCAAGCTCTATCTGTCGGTAAATGACGCCATCGCCCTGGCGCTTGAGAACAATCTTGATATCGCGATCGCACGCTACACCCTGAACATCGCCGACACTGATGTGCTGCGTGCCAAGGCCGGCGCTCAGATTCTGGGCGTGAATGTCGGCATCGTGCAGAACACTCCGGGCGGCGGGGTCGGCGGCATCGGAACGCAGGTCGGTTCCGGTACCGGCGGAACTAGTCTGGGCGCTGGCGGGGCCGGTGTGGGCGTTGGTGGTATCGTCGGTTCGACGGCTGGCGGTCTATTCGGTCCGCTCATCACGAGTTTTGACCCAATTCTGACGGGATCGTTTCAGAGTGATCACTTCCACATCCTCCCGTCTAGCACCTTTAGCCCTGCTTCGCCGCAAAACACAACCACCGCCAATTTTCAGTACAATCAGGGGTTCCAGTGGGGAACCAACTTGTCGGTTGGTTTCAATAACAGTCGCACCTCGGTCGGTAACGCTCCTTTCCAACCACTGAGCCCACAGTTGAATTCCAATTTCCAGTTCAAACTGACACAGCATCTGCTTCAGGGATTCGGGTTCGCACCAAACACGCGCTTTATCCGTCTAGCCAAGAACAACCGTGAACTTTCCGATGTAGCATTCCGCCTGCAGATCATCACCACCGTCGATCAGATCGAGAACATGTATTGGGATCTGGTCTATGCCTATGAAAATCTGCGGGTGAAGCAAGAATCTTTGAGCTTCTCGCAGAAGACCTTTTCTGACACGAAGAAGCAGGTGGAGATCGGTAGCCTCGCGCCGATTGAAGCTGTGCGGGCACAAAGCACGGTCGCAGCCGATGAGCAGGCATTGACGGTTGCGAAGACGAACCTGCAGTTGGAACAGTTGATCATGAAGAACGCGCTCAGCCGCACACTTCACGATCCGACGCTGGCAAATGCCGATGTGATTCCTACTTCGACGATGGAAGTTCCGGAAAACGAGCAAGTTCAACCAACCGAGGAGTTGGTGAATGAAGCGCTGCAGCACCGGGCGGAGCTTATCGAGTCGCGGATTCAGTTGAACAGCCAGCAGGTCAGCAACCAAGCACTGCACAGCGCCCTGTTACCAACTTTGGATGCATACGCCTACTACGGCGGGTATGGATTGGGCGGCTCGCAGAATCCCACCAACCTTTGCGGTAACCCGGATAATCCTGGTTTCGGTTGTTCGCCGACAGCAGCTTCGCCGATTAGCTACGGGGGAACCCTCAATCAACTCGTCAATTCCACCGCCCCCGACAAGGGGGTCGGACTGCAGCTCAATATCCCGCTGCGGAACCGGGCTGCTCAGGCGATTCAGATTCGCGGCGAGTTGGAATACCGGCAGCAGCAGATGGCGCTGCAGCAGACCGAGAACCGGGTGAGCATCGAAGTTCGCCAGGCCCAGTTCGCAGTCGAGCAAAACCGCGCCAGCGTGGCATCGGCTCAGGCTGCCGTCGACTACGCGCGTCAGTCGCTGGATGCCGAGCAGAAGAAATATCAATTCGGCACTTCGACCACCACTGCGGTCCTGCAGACTCGCAGCGCACTGGCAACGGCCGAATCGACGCTGATGTCGGCAATGGCTGCGTACGAAAAATCGCGGGTTGAGATGGAACGCGCTACTGGCTCGTTGCTCGATAAGAACGGCATCAGCATCGACGACGCCGCACGCGGGCAGGTCACGCGCATGCCCACCATTCCTTACGTTGCACCCCGCAAGGAACTACCGACCGCCACTCCCACGGCGCAACCACAACAATAGGCCTGCTTCACAAATTCGAACGCCGCTGTGCTCGCACAGCGGCGTTTCTTTTCCTCACAATTCTTTACAATCCTCGACGCCTCGCAGCAAACTTCTGCCGCTAAGATGAAGAGACGCTTTTTCGCGTTCTGCATCCAACTTTGCGCTTTCTGATCTCTGATCCTGCAATGCTTTGCGCTAATTTTTCCCTAGCAAGGAGAAGCTCATGTCCTTCCCGCGTCTGATTTGTGCTTTCAGGTTGGCAGTGCGGCATTCCTCTGTCGTTCTTTTGATTGCAGCCGTGCCGCTGTCGATGGCTGCGCAACAAAGCGTACCCGCGGCACCTTCGCAGTCGACGCCGTCCGCGCCGCAGCCGGAACAGGCTCGCGCCGTCCATCTGACCGACTATTCACAGCCCCGGCCGGCCTTCCCTCATATGCTGCAGCCTTATCTGCCGCGGGAACTGGCGCAACCATCGTTTGCAAATTCGTCGCGCATCGATTCCCTGATGCGGGATGGCAAGATCTATCTCTCGATCGACGACGCGATCGCCCTGGCGCTGGAGAACAACCTCGACCTCGATCTCGCGCGTTACAACCTGAACATCGCCGACGCCGACCTGCTCCGGGCCAAGTCCGGCGCGAGCATTCTCGGCGTGAATACAGGTATCGTGCAGAACACTCCCGGCGGCGGCGTGGGCGGGCTTGGCGGCACGGTCGGTTCCGGAACCGGCGGGACCACAGTTGCCGCCGGCGGCGCCGGCACCGGCACGCTCGGACTCGTCAGTTCGACTCTCGGCATCGGATCGAACATCACCAGCTTCGACCCGCTGCTGATAAGTTCACTCCAGCTCGACAAGAACGAGACGGCATCCACCAATGTATTCAGCCCGGCCCCTGGAGGGATCGTTGCGCAAAATACCTACTCTGCGAACTTTGCCTATACGCAAGGATTTCATTGGGGAACCACGCTGACAGCAGGCTTCAACAATACCCACCTGGCGACCAACAGCACCGTAAGCCTTCTGACTCCACAACTGGGATCGAACTTTCAATTTCGGATCACACAAAACCTGTTGCAGGGCTTTGGGTCGCTGCCAAACATGCGATTCATTCGCATTGCAAAGAACAACCGCGAGATCTCCGACGTCGCCTTCCGACTGCAGGTCATTACCACGGTCGACCAGATTGAAAACATGTACTGGGATTTTGTGTACGCGTTCGAAAATGTTCGCGTGCAACAGGAGTCTCTCACCTACGCGCAGAAGGCTCTTGATGACGCGAAACGCCAGGCCCAGGTCGGGACGGTGCCGCCCATTCAAGTGGTGAGCGCCCAGAGCACAGTTGCCACCGACCAGCAGAATCTGATTGTGGCGCAGAACAACGGAAGCTGAGGTGATTCCCACCTCCATCATGCAGGTGCCGCAGGAGGAACCGGTCACTCCCATCCAGGATTTGATCAACGACGCGATGAAACATCGCGCCGAGCTGGTGGAGACGCGCATTGATCTGAGCTCGCGCGATATTAACAACCGCGCCGTGAAGAACTCCATGCTGCCCACTCTGGATGCCTTTGCTTATTACGGAGGTTCTGGCGTGGGCGGAGATTTGAATTCGCAGTGTACATTCCAAGGCAACGCATGCTCACCTCCTCCGATATTTCACGGTGCGACTTCCGTGAGCTACGGCGGAACGCTCAACCAGATGGTGAACGGAACCGCGCCCGATAAAGGAATCGGACTGTCACTGAATATCCCGATTCGCAACCGACTCGCGCAGTCGAACCAGGTGCGCGCGCAACTCGAATACCGCCAGGCGCAGGTGCGGCAGCATCAGCTTGAAAATCAGGTGCGGATCGAAGTGCGCAACGCGCAATTCGATGTGAAACAGAATCGGACCGCAGTGCAGGCGGCGCAGTCCGCAGTCGATCTGGCCCGGCAGACGCTGGACGCAGATCAGCAGAAGCTGAAGGTAGGACTCACCACGCAGGTGACCATCCTGCAGGACGCGGCAACGCTGACGACGGGCGAATCGAACCTGGTTTCGGCCAAGGCAGCGTACGAAAAGTCGCGTCTCGAACTCGACCGCGCAACAGGACTGCTGCTGGAACATGCCGGCATCGACATCGCCGACGCCACCCGAGGCCAGGTCACGCATTTGCCGAACGTGCCGTATGTGGCTCCGCGTCCGGATGTACAGCCTGACGCCCAGCCGAGTGCTCCTTCAGCATCGATTCAGCCAGGTCAGTCCGGAGGGCAGTAACTTTTCGGCTTTCTCTGCGATCTCGGCGCGATCTTTTCGGCGAACTCTGCGCTGAAATCTTTACCGCTGAGTTCGCGGAGAACTGCTACTGAGAGCCAGAGAAACTCTCGCGCGTAGATCGCCTGATACACTACGCTGCAATGGAGACGTTGAAGAGCGGCGCTCCAGCGCCGCGTGAACGACTTGAAAAAGACCAGGGCTTCCGCCGACCGAGGCTTCCAAGATTCTTTCTGTGGCTTCTACCTCTTTCCTTCGTACTGCAAGTCGCGTCGGTCGGAGTCTTTCATCAGTATCGAACTCGCCCCGGCAATGACAACTTCGAATTTGGCTGGGAAATGGGCCGCATCGGACGCTCCATCGCGCAGGGGCAAGGCTTCAGCAATCCCTATGACGGCAATACCGGACCGACGGCATGGGAACCGCCGCTTTATCCCTTTCTGATTGGCGGAGTTTTCAAGGTGTTCGGCGTTTACACGCTCGCATCGGCGTGGGTTCTGCTGAGCGTCAACAGTCTTTTCGCAACGCTCACCTGCATTCCCATTTTTCTGATTGCTCGCAAGACATTCGGCGAGAACGTCGCGAGATGGTCGGCGTATGCGTGGGGGCTGAATCCCTACGTGTGGTACTGGTCGATTCACTGGATCTGGGATACGACGTTTACGCCGTTCATCCTCGCGTGCGTGTTCCTGCTGGCACTGGAGCTGCAAGGCTGGCCGGGATGGCAAGGCTGGGCGCTGTTCGGCGCGCTCTACGGCATAGGCGTGCTGGCCAATCCCACGATGCTCACGTTCCTGCCCTTCTGCGGGTTGTGGATCTGGCGGCAGCGTTATCGCCGAGGACTGGCGTCGGTCGGCGGGATTGTGATCGCTTCCGTCGTTTTCTGGACAGCGTTGTCGCCTTGGCTCGTCCGCAATTACGCGGTCTTCGGACACTTCCTGCTTCGCGACGATTTCGGACTGCAGTTCCGTTTGGGCAATGGTCCTTACGCCGAAGGTATGCTGATGCCGTACCTTCAGCCGCATCACAACAAGCTGGAGTGGGAGAAATTCCATCAGATGGGGGAACTTGCTTATGGCGAGTCGTGCAAGCAGGAGGCCTTCTACTGGATTCGCGCACATCCTGGGCGATTTGCAGTCATCAGCCTGAAGCGCTTCTTCTACTACTGGAACGGAGTGCCCCGAGAGAGCAATAGCGTTTCGCCGGTGGACTTCCGCACATCGGCATTTCTGGCAACATCCGTCTTGGCACTGTGGGGACTCGGCCGGGCTGTGCGGCAGAAGCGGGCGGGCGCGTGGCTCTTTGCCGGGCTCGTGCTCACGTATCCGACGGTGTATTACTTCGTCTTTCCGCATGCACGGTATCGGCATCCGATTGAGCCGGAGTTGGTGATCTTGATTGTGTTTCTGATCTCGGAAGCAGCGAGGCGATCCACCGGGGCTAAAGTCCGCGAGATTGCGAACGGCTGACGCGGCGCTGAAGCGCCGCTCTTCCACGGTTGTTGCCAGCATACATCTCAAGGTTGAACCGGCTGTGAGACAATTCCGAGTTCGCAAACACTCTGCGCCATGCAACTTTCGGTCGTCATCATCACCTATAACGAAGAAGCTAACATCGGCCGCACGCTTCAGAGCGTGCAGCCGCTGGTCGCCGATGGCAAGGGAGAAATCATCGTCGTCGACTCCAGCTCAACCGATCGCACGGTGGAGATCGCGAAATCTCACGGCGCGCAGGTGTTCGTTGAGGAGTGGAAGGGATTTGCGGCGCAGAAGAATTCGGCGATCGACAAGGCGACAGGAAAATGGATTCTAAGTTTGGATGCAGACGAGGAGGTTGAACCATCTCTGCTTGACGAACTCACCTTCCTGTTTCAAACACCAACGACTACGGACGATTTGAATGCAAGATT
>QIAL01000551.1 GCA_003225535.1 Acidobacteriota bacterium
CTCAGGTGCAAGCCAAGCTGGCACGCGTCCGTTTGGTGGAAGCCAATTTCAACCCTGTTGTAGTTCAAGTACCTAGAATCACTTGCCCACGAGTGCGGGTGAACATCCCGCGCATGCCGAGGATTAAAGTCCCCGCTCCAACGGTTCATGTCGAATACTCGGGACCGGGTCCCGTTTAACACAGCATTAGTCCGAACCTCCTGGAAGCACGGGCGCGGAAAATATGCCGCGCCTGTTTCTTTTGTTGTGGCTTTTTGTAGCGCCGGCGTCCCGCCGGCTGTCGCGAGCGCATCTTCCGCTCGCACCCTACAGAAACCCAATGTCCCGGAGGGACAACCGACAATAGCCCGCCAGTTCCACTGGCGGGATGCCAGCGGTGATTGAGAACCGCGTCCCGGACGGGACGCCTGAACCGCGACCACGCACTTTGGCAAGTTTCAAGCGTGCCGACGGCACGAAATCCATCCGCCCCACCTACCCGCCAGTAAAACTGGCGGGCTACTATCGTCGGTCCCTCCGGGACCAAATTCCTGCCTCCGTTCTTCCACCCTCTGATTCCCTTGCGCATCCAAACGCTGGCACTCTCGTGCTCGTACCCAACCCGGTTCCCATCTGTGGAAATCCCCAAATTTTTCCCGTATCTCAATGCGAGATTTGCAGCTATATTGAAGAGGCTCAGCGATTCCTGGCGACAACTGACCTGAACTGATGGCGCGGAAACCGAGTCCCACCATCTTGCAGGAAGAGTTGTACCCGCCCTACGCCGGGAATTCCACGTCCGCGCGCGAGGAACTCGATGACGCGCGCCTGGTTGATCTGGATATCGCTGAGGAATCGCCTTTCCTGCGGGGACAAAAACGCGTCTCCGCCCGCCGCAGTTCGCTTCCCAAGAGAACTGTCAATCGCGTGATGTGGGCCTGCTTCGCCCTTGGCATTTTGGGCGTCGGCGCCGTCGTCGCCATCGCTGTCTACAACTACGGCGAGCGCTCGTGGCGTTTCCGCATCGAGTCGAGCGACAACATTGAAGTCACCGGTATTGAGAACGTGACCAAGGCGCAGATCATGGAAGTCATGGGCGCCGACATTGGCCGCAACACCTTCTTCGTGCCGCTTACGCAACAGAAGGCGCAACTCGAGCAGATCCCGTGGGTCGAATCGGCCAGCGTCATGCGCTTCGTGCCCAATCGTTTGAAAGTCGAAATCCACGAGCGCACGCCCGTAGCTTTCGCGCGCGTGGGCCCGCGCATTTTCCTGATTGACGCCATTGGCACGCTGATGGAACTGCCCCAGAAACACAAATATTCGTTCCCGGTCATTCTTGGAATGAATCCCGGTGAGCCGCTCTCCACGCGTGTTCCACGCATGAAGGCCTACAACGAACTGGTCGAACAATTGGACTCGGGCGGTGCGCGCTATTCGCAGGATCTCAGCGAGGTAGACCTCTCCGACCTCGACAATCTGAAAGTTCGGGTGAACGATCCCCAGGGCGATGTGCTGGTCGAACTCGGCTCATCCGATTATCTGAAGCGTTACAAGACCTACGTCAGCCACGTGCAGGAGTGGCGGCAACAGTTCCAGAAACTCGAGTCGGTAAATCTTCGCTACGACAACCAGGTGATCGTCAATCCGGATATGGAAGGGAAGCCGAAGCAGGCGGCGCTCACAGTAGCGGCAGCGAAGGCGGCAGTTGCGGCAGGCGTGAAGCCGGCAGCGTTGATCACGCACCTCAATCCGCACGATCGCTCAATTCCGAAGCCGGCATTTGAGTTGACCGACAAGAAACTTGATCCGAAAACGGCCGCAAAGAAGCCAGCGGCCCGACCGAGAGCGAAGAAGGTCGTCGCGAGGGCGAGCAAACCTGCTCGGAAAGAGCCGTCCAAACATACGCCAAAGACGTACGGGAAGAAGCCATCTGCGGCGGTCGCCGCGAACGCGACGATTCCGAAGCCAAGTCCGGCGGTTGCGAAACCTTCGACGGGACCGAACTAAATGGTGCGAACGAATTTATAAACATGGGAAACCAGCAGGGAAGCTTTCTAACGGCAATTGATATAGGCAGCGCCAAGACTTGCGCGTTTATGGCGGAGTTCACCGAAGCCGGCCTGCGTTATCGCGGACATGGCATCGCTGAATCCCGCGGCTCGCGCAAGGGCGTGATCGTGGAACTCGACAAAGCCGTAGCATCGATTCAAAAGGCAGTCGAGGCCGCCGAAGATGTCGCCGGTGCGCCGGTTGAGCACGCCATTATCGGCATCGGCGGAGCGCACATCCGCGGCGTCAATACGCATGGGGGCATCAGCCTGGGCACGCGGCCGCACGAGATTGGCCGTGACGAGATCAAGCAGGCCGTCGAGCGCGCGCGCGCCATCCCGCTGCCCGCCGATCGCGAGATCCTCCATCTTCTTCCGCAGGAATTCATCCTCGACGAGCAGGCTGGTATCCACGATCCGCTCGGCATGATGGCCGCACGCCTCGAAGTGCGCGTCCACATGGTGACGGCCGCCACCAGCGCAACCCAGAATGTCATTACCGCCGTGAACAAAGCTGGCGTGCACGTCGATGACACCGTCTTCGAACCTCTCGCCGCCGCCGACTCGGTGCTGCGCTCTGACGAGCGGGAACTCGGCGTATGTCTAGCCGACATCGGTGCCGGTTCTACCGAGCTCATCATATTTCAGCAGGGAGCCGTCGCATGGACGGGCGTGATCCCGGTGGGCGGTGACCACTTCACCAGCGATCTTTCGGTCGGCCTCTGCACGCCTCTATCCGAGGCCGAGAAGATTAAGAAGATTTTCGGTAACGCAATCGTCACCTTGATCCCGGAAGGCAATGAAGTCGAAGTTCCCTCGGTCGGAGATCGCCCGTCGCGTCTCATGCCGCAGCGTCTCATCGCCGAGATTCTCGAACCGCGCGCTCGCGAACTGTTCGAAATGATGCGCGACACGCTGCGCCAGTCCGGCATGTTCGATATGTGCATCGCGGGCATGGTATTGACGGGCGGCGCGTCACGGCTGCCGGGAATCTTCGATGTCGCGGAATCGGTGCTGCGCCGCTCGGTACGGCTGTCATGGCCCGCACCGCTGGCCAAGATGCCGTCAACTCTTTCTGAGCCCGAATTCGCGACGGTGCTCGGCATGGCGAACTACGGCCACCGCGCCCGCATCGCCCGCGGCCAGCAGGAAGACCGCTGGGGCACAAGATTGAAAGCGCTGTTGGTAGGAAAGGGAGCGTGAAGGGCAGGGATCAGGGGCCAGAGGTCAGTTGCGTGATGACGTGCTGACTCCTGTCCCCTGGCCACTTCTTAGCACGAGCACGAAAGCAGACAGAACCGAAGAATTTACCAGGAGTAACAAATGAACAACGACATTCGCATCAGCTTTAACGAGGAAGCCCGGAACGACGCCAAGATTAAAGTCATCGGTGTAGGCGGAGGCGGCGGCAACGCCGTCAACCGCATGATTGACGCCGGTGTGGAGGGCATCGAATTCATCGTTGCCAACACCGACCTGCAGGCGCTGCGCATGTCGCATGCCCCCGTGAAGCTGCAGCTCGGCGTAAAACTGACGAACGGCCTCGGCGCAGGCGCGAATCCCGAAGTCGGACGCAAAGCCGCCCTCGAAGACTCCGACAAGATCATCGAAGCCCTCGAAGGCGCCGACATGGTGTTCGTCACTACCGGCCTCGGTGGAGGCACCGGCACCGGCGCCGCTCCCATCATCGCCTCGCTCGCCAGCGAAATGGGCGCACTGACCGTCGCTGTCGTCACCAAGCCCTTCTCATTCGAAGGCAAACGCCGCATGCAGCAAGCCGAACGCGGCATCTCCGAACTGATGGAATCCGTCGATACCACAATTGTCATTCCCAACGAAAAACTGCTCGCCGTCGCCGAAGACGCCGGCTTCTTCGAATCCTTCCGCATCGCCGACGACATTCTGCGTCAAGGCGTGCAGGGAATTTCCGACATAATCACCATTCCCGGCATCATCAACCGCGACTTCGCCGACGTGAAGACGATCATGGCGCGCATGGGATACGCCGTGATGGGTACCGCCTCAGCGTGCGGAGCCAAGCGCACCAGCGACGCCGCACAGCGAGCTATCGCTTCGCCCCTGCTCGAAGCCGGAGCCATCGACGGAGCTCGCGGCATTCTCATCAACATCACCGGTTCGTCGTCGCTGAAACTCGCCGAAGTGCAGCAGGCCTGCTCGATCATCCAGGAGGCCGCCCACGAAGATGCCAACATCATCTTCGGCGCCGTGCTCGACGAGAAGATGAAAGACGGCGTGAAGATCACCGTCATCGCCACCGGATTCCGCGAAGCCCCAACCACGCGCCACCGCCCGCAGGAAACGCGCGTTTCGTTTGCGGCTGCCCACGACGAGGCCATGGATTTCCCCGATGCCCTCGGCCCGCGTGATCCCACGCCCGATCCTCCGAAGCACATCATGATGGCAGAGCCAACCATGTCGCGCGAACGGATGAGTGACGATCACTCGTTCATCGAAGAACCACCCCACTCGTCAGCGTCCGAGCAGGTCGCTGCCGAAGCAGTTTCGCTCGACGCCATGCGGTCCAGCGTCCTGACGAACTTGGCGGCGAACTTCGAGCAGGACGATCTCGACGTGCCCGCGTTCCTGCGCAAGCGCAACGACGTGATGTGAATTTAATGCGACGCTCGGATTTACTCAGTGCCCGTACTTTCCGAGCAAGAGGAGTGAAAGCGGCCCCTCAATCCGCATCATCACTTGCCATAACCGTGGAAGAGCGGCCCTTCAGGGCCGCGCCACATTGCGTGGGACGGTCGGGGCTTTAGCCCCAGTGTTTATGCAATGAGAAAAAATTTGCACATAAGCAGTACCTTTCTAGTAATCCGGTAACTCGTTACCGAAGGGGTGGGAACCGAGGTAATCTGCGCCTATGTGGCTCGTCCGGAGTAAGTTAGATCAGAAATGCAGTTTTTGCCGATTAGAACTTTAGCATTGTGGAAAAGTGGTAAGTCTCGTACTATCAGCTCAGCTGGCCGAAGTCGTGAGGTTACCTCTCGCTGGTACGCTGCGTGCATCAAAGTTCCTAGATTCTTGGGGAGTGAATTAGACCAGATGTCCAAGGGAAGGCTACTTCGTTTCGTTTTGACCCTTTACACATGTCTGCCCTTTGGCATGAGTTGGGCCGCAAATATCAACACCCATACCTCCACGAAATCCAATTCCAAAAAGGTCAGCGAAACCCCTCGCACGCGTCGCCGGATCCATCATCTGGCCAAAAGCCGTACGACGAACCTGACGCGTGTTTCCGCGACGACTCACCGCCGCCGCCGTTATTACGAGCGGTTCCACATGAGCTCGTTCGCCGAAGATATCAGCGCTGGAGACGTTACGGCCGGTGAAGATGCTGTTGTGCGCCAGGCGGCAATCGACGCACTCGGCAACATGAACGGCACCATCGTTGCGATCGAGCCGACCAGCGGCCGCATGCTCGCCATGGTGAACCAGAAGCTGGCTCTCTCCAGCGGCGCTCAACCCTGTTCCACCATCAAGCTCTCCGTCGCGCTGGCAGCCTTAAGCGAAGGCCTGGTCTCGAAAGAAACCGAAGTCTCTCTCGGCCGCCGCTATCACATGAATTTGACTGAGGCTCTGGCCCACTCCAATAACACGTACTTCGAGACTCTCGGCCGCAAGCTCGGTTTCGAAAAGGTCGCGTACTACGCGCACGAATACGGACTCGGCGAACTTGCCGGATATGACATTCCCGGGGAACAGATTGGCGCATATCCTGACGCTGCCATTCCCGAAAAGCTCGGCGGCGTAGGCAAGATGTGTTCCTACGGCGAAGGCGTTTCGATGACCCCGCTGCAACTCGGCGCCATGGTCTCGGCGATTGCAAACGGTGGAACTCTCTACTACTTGCAGCATCCGACGACTCCGGAAGAAGTTGCCAGTTTCCAGCCGCGCGTCAAGCGCCAGTTGGATATTGCTCCCATCATCCCCGACCTCTCCGACGGGATGCTGGGTGCCGTCCACTACGGCACGGCCCGCAGCCTGCGCGTGAATTTCAACGAAGAAGAAATCTTGGGCAAGACTGGAACCTGCTCGCACGAGGGAACGCGCTATGGATGGTTCGCTTCCTACGCCAACACCAGCGTGGGTCGCGTCGTAGTAGTGATCTTCCTGCAAGGCGGACGCCCGACGTTCGGCCCCAAGGCCGCCGAAATTGCCGGTCGTATGTACCGCAACATGTACGACCACAATTTCTTCGTCGCCGGGCACGGAACTCCATCCGACGAGGCTACGGTGAAGACGGTCAGTACGAACCCGTAATCACTCTCCAGAATCTCACCAGAGACGCAGCCAGCTGCGTCTCTTTTGCTTTCCGCCTGAGTCTGCATCGAACTTCCGTATCGAGCCCTCTTGAACGAACCGAGTGCCAGCCGCGGAGCGGCGGGATGTGAAAGCCCGGCACGTCGGAAGGTCCACCGAGTCCGCTTTCAGCGCGCGGTACGAGTCTCGTAACAGTTCCTCTCTTTCGGCGCCCCGGCCACAAGCCGATTACCGATTTCTAACAAAGTTTTCCCTTCTTTCTGCCGATCATTCCTTCAGCAATTCGTGTCAAGGGAACACTGCCCCAATTTCTCCAGGAGGCTTTTACGTCGGGCTCGTTCATGCTTCAGTCAACCGAAGAGCAAGGTATGCTTGCCCTCGCCATCGTGCTTGCTGTGTTTTCCGCCTATTCAACTCTGGAACTCGCCGGCCGATTACCGCGAAAGCACAGAGCGCGTCGGATCTGGTGTCTCGCAACCGGAATCCTGCTTGTCGCGGCAACTCTCGCAGCGGCGCTGTTCGCTAGAGCGCCATTTCTCGGATTCGTTCCTCACCACTATTCGACGCTGTTGCCGGTAATTCTGGCTGCGGTCGTTGCGTCGTGGATAGCGCTCCAATCGCTAAAAGGGGAAAATCCGGACCAGGCCAATGCAGTCCGTTTCCAGACTCTGGCCGAGGCCATCCCGCAGATCGTCTGGATCGCCGACTCGAATGGCCGCACGTCGTTCATCAACAAGCGTTGGTATGAGATGACAGGCACGCAACAGAGCGAATGCTTGGGGAATGGCTGGATGGATGCCGTTCATCCCGATGACCGCGCTCCTTGCCAGGAGAAGTGGGAGAAATGCATGCGCTCGGGCGAGACTTTCGAAATCGAGTACCGTCTCCACGATGCGACCCACGGTTATCGCTGGTTTCTCGATCGGGCCGTCCCCCTGCGCGACGATCGGGGAGTCGTCCTGCAATGGTTTGGAACCTGCACCGACATTGAGGAGCAGAAGCACTACCAGCAGATCCTTGAACAGCAGATTAAGGAGCGTACGGAAGAATTGGCCGACGCCAATACCCGCCTGCAGCAGGAGATGTGGGAAAAAGACCTCGCCCGCCGGACGCTCGATGAGCACAACGAAGAGATGATGCAGGCTCTGAAGGAACGTTCGCGGCGGGCGACCCTGCTGGCCAAGATGGGCGAGCTATTACAGAGCTGTCAGACTCGAGAAGAAGTATTCACGGCTGCGCTGGGTTTTGCGCCTAAGATCTTCCCCTCGCGCCGTGGTGCTGTCGCCTTGTTCAATCCATCGCACAATCTTGTCGAAGTTGCAGGTCAGTGGCACGACTGCCAACTCCCGATTACATCCTTCGAACCGGAGTCCTGCTGGGCATTACGCGCCGGGCATCCGCATCTGGTCCTTGCGGGTGACAGCACCGCCCGCTGTGGCCATGCCGCTGGAGTCCAGTCCACCTATTTGTGCGTGCCCATCCTCGCGCAGGGAGAGGCTCTCGGAATTCTTCACATTCAGGCGACGGATCAGGACCCCAACGTGGGTGAAGCGGAGATGTCTTTCCAGACCACCTTCGCGGCGCAGGTCGGACTCTCCGTGGCGAACATTCGGCTCCGTGAAGCCTTGCGCGCTCAGTCCACCAAAGATCCGCTTACCGGTTTGTACAATCGCCGCTATCTGCAGGAAATGCTCGATCGCGAAATCCGCCGCGCCATCCGCTCCGAACAGGCCCTGGGCATCCTGATGCTCGATCTGGACCACTTCAAGAATTTCAACGACACCTACGGCCACGATGCCGGCGATGCCGTCTTGCGGGAAACCGGATCATTTCTTGTGCGCAGCATTCGCGCGGAGGGCCGAGGCCCGTGCCCAACGCATCCGAACGAAACTGCGCGAGCTCGTAATCATGCACAATGGCCAATCTCTTGGACTCATTACCGCTTCCATCGGAGTGGCCGCTCTCCCAAATCATGGGACGAGCGAACGCGATCTGCTCCAGGCCGCCGATGCCGCGCTTTATCGTGCCAAGCGGGAAGGCCGCGACCGGGTCATGATCGCCGAGGTTCCAACCGGTGCCGATGCCCACGCAAGTTCGCTCGGTATTACCACTTCAAAAACCTAGAGCGCTTTCGAAGTGGATGTTGTCGCCTTCTGTAGATCTCACCAGGTGAGCCGCCTTGAAAGGGTGCGGATTCTAGTGTGTGCGTGAGATCTCGCTTTGCAGATTCAGGGTGGAACAGAGCCAGCACTTCTAGCCGCGAAGCGGCGAAAGAATACAGCAAACGGCGTAAGCCGTGGGAACCAGGTGGGAAATAATCCAGCCCCAACGGGGCGAAAGAGGGAGTCCTCACGCACACTCTTTCAGCTCCCATGCGGTCACAGAAATGCGGCGATGTTGCTTGGCCGCACGCGGGAGAGCCCGGACATCCCCATGGTGTGCAGTAAATCACCGCCGTAATGATTGGGCATCCCGCTCCCTTTTGCGGGGAGTTCGAAGTAGTAATCATGATCGAGGTTGCGATCGAAGAGAAGGTTGGGTCGGACTGAGTATTTGACCTGAAACTATTAGAAACGAGTCCAAGATTGGTTTGGCAAACTTCAGCAAGAGCGAAATGGCGCTCAAATCGGAGCGGATGCAGCCGTGTGCTCGAAAACGTCTTGACACCGCCGACATTGTTAGAGAGGGGATCTTTCAACAAGTGTCCGCACGGTGTCTGGCAGTTGATCGTATATGTACGGTAGCGTACAATTTGGTCACCGATCGTCGCGCCAGAGGATTTGCCCTTCGTGGCTACGATGATGACCGATGCAAAGGCGGTCGATATATGTGCAGATCGTGCCTATCAGGAAATCACTCCAAATTCAGCTCGGAGATTTGCATTCATTTCCCCGGCCTGGAAGGTCTGGAAAAGCCTGCAGTATTCGTATTTCCGAAGATTGTGGTGTGTTTGAATTGCGGCCACTCAGAATTTTCTATGCCGGAAACTGAGTTGCGATCACTCGTCAATGGAAGATTACTTGCGGTGGAAAAAACGGGACCGCCTTCTGTTGCGTGACTAAGCGATATCCCTTACACGGCTACTGACAAAGACTTCGTCCCTAAGGACGGCTTCAATGGCGGGTAAAAGCTCGCTCCCTGCGTCTAACTTTAGAACGAATCCTTTCGCTCCGTTGTTCAAAGCCGCTCGTACTACGTCTGCGTCTTTTTCCTGAGACAAGAAAAGTACCTTCGCATCGGGAACGGTTTTGCATACTCGATGCGCAACTTCAATTCCGTTCAGGCTGGGAAGGCCAATGTCGAGCAAAACCAGATCGGGTTGGAGTTCTGGAGCCACGCGAACAGCCTCTAATCCATCAGATGCTTCGACGACTAGGGCGTGCGGCATCCAGCGAAGCGTGGAGTTACGGACCTGCTGTCGCCACGGTTCAAAATCATCTACTACAAGAACGCGAACAGGGGAATTGTGAATAGACGCATCGGCCATACAAGATCCAGACACTACAACAGTGAGATTACGTTCCCAGCGGCAGTCCTAAGAATAGGGTGTTTTCTGTAAGCTGTAGCTGTCGCTATCAGGCCCTTTCACTCAAAACCGCAGCTGGCTGTGAAAGCACTGTCCGTATAGTGTGCGTTTTTCTAGCTGGTGCGCCCCCCGAGTTGCTGCTCTTTTTTGACACGTGCAAGGCTCAACTGCTCGATGGCTGACGCCATGCTGTTACGAGCATCCTTCGCATAGTCTTTCAAAAGATCATCTGTCTGGAGCGGCAGAACCTCGCCGAGGCACTCTTCCAAGCGTCCCACCAACCAGTCAATCAGTTGCATTGTACGGTCACCTTGCTGGACCGTCGGATCATCATCAGGAAATGCCATTCCCTATGTCCTCTCCTGCAACAATAGCACCGAGGCCTTATCTGTTGCCCAAGACTGCACTACGGAGTCTCCGGGAGCGAGAATCAGCGGGCAGGTCGCCGTCTGGATGCTCCAAACAAAAAAACGCCCAGCCACGCGGCTGGGCGGATTTCCTTTCAAAACAAAACTGGCGCTAGTTACGCCGACCGCTGCTCTTCTGGTCGCTGGCAATCACGCCGTCTTTAATGTGAATTACGCGATGTGCGTATTCGGCAATATCATGCTCGTGCGTGACCAGGATGATCGTGTTTCCCTCAGACTGCAGACGATCAAACAGTGCCATGATTTCGACACCAGTCTGCGAGTCGAGGTTTCCAGTGGGTTCGTCAGCCAGTATGATCGAGGGCTTGTTCACCAGCGCGCGCGCAATCGCGACACGCTGCCTCTGCCCGCCCGAGAGTTCGTTGGGCTTGTGACTCATGCGAGATTCCATCCCGACCGCGCTCAGGGCTCCCTTTGCTCTTTCCATCCGTTCCTCGGTCGGCACGCCGGCGTATATCAAAGGCAACTCGACATTATGCAGGGCCGTGGCGCGCGCCAGCAGGTTGAATGTCTGGAATACAAACCCGATTTCTTTATTGCGAATCCGCGCCAGTTCATCGTCGTCGAGTTCGCTGACCAATTGGCTGTTTAGCCAGTACTTGCCCTGCGAGGGCGTGTCCAGGCAGCCGATCAGGTTCATCAGGGTTGATTTTCCCCGCAGGGCGTGCACCTGCTGCTCCGATCCCATGTCGTAGGTCTTCCAAAGATCTTCAGCCGCGATCATGCACGATTCCGGCGGCGCTACAGTCGTAGGGCTGGGGATTGCGGTATTGGGCATGTTGATGACTTCTGCGGTTGCCATGTTTTTCTCCTGGTCCGGTGCCACTCGACCTCTCCGATGTAGGCTCTGTTCTTTCTGCTTTGGGCTCCGATTTCTGAGACCTTACTGTTTCCTTTTGGACGCTCCAGCGCCGCTAACGTTATGAAGTTTCTTCTTCTTCTTTCTTGGGTGCTTTATTGTCGATCTTGACGCTGCTCCCCGGGCGCAGGCTGCGCAGCACCTTATAGCTCCCGGTGATAACCTCGTCCCCTTCTTTCAGTCCGTCGACCACCTCGATATCAGTGCGGCCGGTAATCCCGGTCGCAACCGGCACGAAGACCGCCTTCTTGTTGCGGATCACGAACACTCCCTGCAGTTCGTCATCGGTTTTTGATTTGGATGCAACATCCTTCACAGGCGGCGATGCAGCATGAACCGATCCCGGGGCGTTGTTCTGCTGATCCATTTGCTCCTTGGTTCGCATGGTGAGCGCCTGGATCGGCACCGAGAGCACGCTGCTTCGAGTCGCGGTCGTAACCTTCGCCGTCGTCGACAACCCGGGCCGCAAATCCGTCGGAGCGTCGGTCAACGTCACTACGACTTTGAAGTCCTTGGCCTCTTCGCTGGCCACGTTCTGCTGCGAAGTCGAAACGCCGCTGGAGCGCACGATCGCGTTATCTCCGATCTCTGACACCTTGCCGTGAAAAATCTTCTTCGGTATGGCGTCGATCGTCACTTCGGCCGGTTGTCCCAGCCTCACGTTCACTATGTCAGTCTCGTCGACCTTCACTTCGGCCGTGATGACGGACATATCCGCAAGCGTCATCAGCGTACTGCCCTGCGCGTTCTGAATGCCGATCACCACCGTTTCACCCTCACGTACGGGCAGGTTCGTAATCACGCCATCGAATGGCGCCGGATACGTGGTCTTCTGTAACGCATCCGCATAGCGCGTCAGCATGGCCTTTGCCTGTGTGATGTGCCGGTCAGCCGAGTCCTTCTGCGCTTTGGCCTGCGCTACCCGGGCCTCAGCCTGGGTTAATCCCGCATCGGCGGTCGCCCACGCATTCTTGCGGCTGTCGAAATCCGACTTCGAAATCAGGCCGTCCTTGTAGAGGCTCTGGGCGCGTTCCCAGTCCAGCTTGTTGCGCTCCTGGTCAGCCTGCGCCCGTAGCAGATCCGCCTGCGAGGTCTTAAGCGCCGCATCCGCCGCGACTGCATCCGTCTGCGCCGCCTGCAACGAAGCCTCGTTCGCATTGACGTCGGCCGACGACTGTACGTTTTCCAGTTGCGCCAGCATCTGTCCCTTCCTTACGTGATCCCCCTCCTTCACATACAGGCGGGTGATCTTTCCGAAAGCGTTTGCCCCGATATTGACGTAAGTCTTCGGCTTAATCTCGCCCGAAGCGCTCACGATCGTGGAGAGATCCTGGCGCTGCGCTTTTCCGGTCTGCACGGTTGCCACGTTCTTGCTGCTCTGATGAACCGTGAAGCCGATGATGAGCGCCAGCACAACCAGCACCCCGACACCGATAGCGATTTTTTTCCAAGCTTTCATAGCTCCCGTCACATTCGGGGAAACCTTTTTCCTGGTGTTCAGATACGCGCCATAACGTTAATCTTCCAAGAAAACCAACGATCCCCACCGGTCACGGTGACGGGCACACATCCTCTGTTACGTGCCTGTCCCAGAGAAAGTTCCCGATCAGATTAAGTTTAGGAGTGCCGAGACCCGTTACGTGGGGAGTGTTACCGACCCGCCCCCGGAACACCCTATTATAGACCCGCAGTCCAAGAAGATGGCAGTGCTTATCGTAGCGCCGCCGTCCCCGGCGGCTGTGGGGATGGGCGTCTCGCCCGTCCTACCCGGGCCTGAGTAAATCAGCCTGATTTCGACTATCTTTTTCGCCCCCTCAGGCAACTCGGCGTATTTCCACAGCTTCCTAGCTAACGCGGTACAAGGGCCTCAATTAGTTCTCCGGGCAAGACTTAACCTTGCTTTCACAATGGCTAAGAGCCTAAAATAAGCAGACGACGGTTGTCTGGTAGGAGTCCCCTCATGTTCCGGCTTTGTTTTCACCGAACCCTTCAATTTACGCTCATTTTAATTTTGGGTTTCATGGCCTCGGTCGCCGTCGCCCAGGATCCGCCAAAAGAACAGCCCAAAGACCAGTCAAAAGATGAGCTCCAGCCAAGTCAACAGTCCGCCGATAAGGCTGCTACCCCGCAGTCGCAACCCGCGGATGCCGTGGACCCGCTAAAGCGTCCCCAGAACGAAAAACAGCGCAAGAAGAATGCGCAGGCCTTGAAGCACGAACTGACGAAGACTTACAAAAAGTGGCTGGATG
>QIAL01000694.1 GCA_003225535.1 Acidobacteriota bacterium
CACACGATAGTTCACCATGAAGCGGGCCTTGCTCTCGCCAAAATACTTCGTGCTTCTCGGAAAGATCGACCAAGCCGTCGCCCCCTTTGCACCCGGCTGGCTTCCGTCCGGCGATTGCAACTCGCGCCACTCAAATGTAGCGCCCTGTCCGTGCGCCTCCCGCTTAATACCAAGATGCTTCTCATACCAATCGTACAAATGATCTGGACTCTCAGACTGAAAAAAAATTCCGCCAATGCCTGTCACGCGTTTCATGAGTGAGTCTCCCCGCTAAGTGTTTTTTCAACGACGAATAGTAGAACCCATCCGATGGCATCAGGCAACTGCGGAGCTTCATAGGCATCTCATTAACCACTCGATAAGCGGTGTCGGCCCGTTTTCGACAGTCTTAACGAATCGCCCAACCTTCTTGGCTCAACTCGCAAACTGACTTACGCTTGGGTAGCGGGGCTGTTTGCGCGCTCGGAGGCGCGTGAGCGGAGGCTAGCTCTGGCAGACGAACAGGTGGCGATGCTCGGTCTGGAACTAACCTGGTCCGCCTACATAGTCCTTTTAGCGCCCGGAGGTCCGCATGCTTTGGTTCTGCGAATCTTTCTTTCCCGTGGTCTGGATCGTTTTTGTCCTCTACTGGCAGATCAAAGCTGCGGATACTAAAGCCACCCGGAGACAGATGCAATGTTTGCGAGCCTGGGAAAGGCGTATCAGAAGCGTTCCACGGAGTTGCTCTACTGGCTGCAGTCAGAGCCTGCGTTTGATAAGTTCCGTTCCGATGATCGGTTCAGAGATCTGACGCGACGGATCGGGCCAACGGCTGCGCAGTAACTACCTCTCGGGCAGAGTTCCGGGGATGTGACGTTTAGCCACGGCAACTTGGCAAAACCTCCCATTTGACTTCGCATCTCCCGCCTATTACTCTCGATTCCGCTACTACGCTCTTTGTCATCTTAGGAAAGCGCGTCTTCGCCGCTCGGCGAAGACAGGGAAGCGGGTGCAATTCCCGCGCTGCCGCGCAACTGTAAGCGAGGACATTGCCCTCGGCCACTGGGAAATTCCCGGGAAGGCCGCGGACGAATCCGGATCTAAACATCCTCACTCGCGAAGCCAGGAGACCGGCGCGATCCATCGACCTCAACCTCTTTCGCGTGCCAAGGAGGATGGAATGCGCACACTCACTATTTTCTTCACCCTGCTTCTTCCCGCAGCGGCTTTCGCTGCCGATCTCACCGTTAAAGTCGTCGATCCCCAATACGCTGCTGTCGCGGGCGCTCAAGTGTCATTGTTGTGCGGCGCGGAAAACAAAACTGTTATCGCTACGCAAACGACCTCTGCCGAAGGCACTGCAACATTGCCCACAAAGCGGAATGAACCCTGCCAGATCAGAGTGCTCGCTCCCGGATTCGCAGAGGACTTCGCCGCCGTTCCAACCGAACCGCAACTCAAGATCGTCCTGCGTCTGGCCACGGCGTCGCAGACCGTTGTCGTAACGGCCACACGCACTCCGGTGCCCGGTGAAGAATCCGGCGCAGACGTCGACGTGCTCAACGGCTCACAGTTGACGGCGATGCAGCCCACCGCAGCCGCGGATGCCATCCGCTTTCTACCGGGCGCCATCATCAACGCCGCCGGCCAGCGCGGAGGCCTCACCTCGCTCTTTGTGCGTGGCGGCGAGTCCCGCTACAACAAAGTCATCGTCGATGGCGTCACCATCAACGAACCCGGAGGCACCTTCGATTTCGGCACGCTCCCGCTCGATCAGGCCGATCGCATGGAGTTCGTCCGCGGCGCCCAAAGCACCCTCTACGGCTCCGACGCCATGACGAGCGTCGTTCAGGTCTGGACGCGCAACGGCAGCACTCGCGTTCCCGAACTCCGCTTCGGTGCCGACGGCGGGAATTTCTCGACAGCCCACGGATTCGCCTCGCTCGCCGGCGCCCGCAGCTTCTTCGATTACAACTTCTTCGGCAGCCAGTTCAACACGCAAGGCTCCGGCATCAACAACACCTATTCCGATTCGATGGAAGGCGCCAACGTAGGAGCCGCATTGACCGATCACGCCTCGCTGCGCGTTCGCCTACGCCACTCCAACAGCCACACCGGTGTTCCCGGCGAATGGAGCTTCAACGGA
>QIAL01000695.1 GCA_003225535.1 Acidobacteriota bacterium
CAATCCATCAGTGTTGGAACGAGAAACTCGCCTGAGGGCACGGCGAAAAGAAGGAATGCCAGCGCGAACGCCAGCACGCGCGCCGCTTGCAGCCCTACCACGGTCACGATGGCGGCCTGCAGCATGAACGCGAGCGCGAATTGCGCGACGACGCCGGCACCGGCTGCGGATGCCACGAGCCACAGCGCACCTGCGGCGAAGACGAATGCAAGACCCCACCACCATGGGCGCATCGCAGTTCTGGCTAGTGCGTCACGGCGCCGCCAGCCAAGCCAAAGGCACAGTGGCACGACAATGAATCCATGCGCGAACGTCTCCGAGCGGCTCCAGATCGCGACGATCGATGTTGCCGTCTGCCAATAGACCAGCAGAACGCCTGTTACGGCAAGCGCCACGGCTAAAGCCGTCGCCGCACGTGAGCTCGCAGCGACGGGGATGGCGCCGACAGCAAACTCGAGATCGCGCTTCATCCCAGGTTCCGAACGATCATCGGTCCAAGCGCATTCGCGACAGGACGCGGCAAGCGGCGCCAGATTGCAATGAAGGAAGCGTATTTCGGGTTTAGCGGATTGTTTTCCGGAACTCGCGCGCGCTTCAGCAATTGATATTCGTAGGCGAGAGGCGTGGCTTCGAAACCCCAATTCTTTTTGAAGTCGTACGAGCCGGTCCCGCGCTTGCTGCGTCCGTAATCGAAGACGCGCACACCGCGTTCGCAGGCGCGCCGCAAGAGCTCCCAATACTTGAAGTCGTTTGCCGCCAAGTCGCGCGCCGACGCGGTGTCGCCAGCGTAATAGGGCAGTACTTCATCGCGAAAATAGAAGCTCATGACCGTGCTGATGGGATGACCCTTCGCATCGACGATCGTTTGCACTTCGCACGCATCGCCGAATACTTTCATTAGACGGGCGAAATAACGCCGCGGAAACGGCGGCGTGCCATGGCGGTGGACGTTGTCAGCGTACAAGGCAAAAAAGCGATTGGCGGACATATCGATCTCGCTCACAAGGCCGTTCTTGATCCCCTTGCGCACCATCGCGCGCTGCTTGCGCGGGATCGCGAGCATGTTGGCTTCGACGTCCGGCGAGATGTCCTTGCGAAAAGTCACATAAAGGTCTTGCCGCGGCCATTCGGAGCAGCGGCTTTGCGTGTTGCGTACCTCGAGATAATCGACGCCGAGCGTTCGCGCGAGATTATCCGCGGCAGAGATCAGCGCTCCCGCCGACTCGGTATCGTCCGCAGCAGGGCCGCCGTAGACGGCAAATGGAAGCGACACGAGCGCATGGCCGAACAGGCGACTGCGAATGACGGCGAGCGGCATGACACCCGACCATCGTCCATCGCGCTCGGCAACCAGATAATGACAGCGATGGCCAAAGATTTCTTCGATGATCTCGCGCCAGCCGATCCGATGAAAGAACGTCGCATCGCGGCACCGAGCGACGAACCCCTCCCATTTTTCGGACTCGTGCGCTTCGTACGCCCGCACCGAGACCGACCCAGCCACCCGCACCGCGCGCTCGAGCGTCACTTCGGCGTGCATCATCCCACTCCACCGAGAAAAACGCGATCGACGCGATCCCACCGAAAATCGGCAAGTAACCGCGAAATCCTTGGCTGCATTCGGCGCAGGTTCACGTAATGGCGAAACTTCGTCTTTGCGCTGACTCCATCGACGCGTGGCTGATCGGGATCGAGCTCCCACGGATGAAAGTAAAACATCGCGGGCTTTCGGTCGACGGCGTTGATGTGTCGAATTGACCAACGTGACACGGCATAAGGTAACAGACGAAAGTAGCCGCCGCCGCCGGCGGGTAGATTATTGCGGAGCATCCGAATCGTCGCGACCGGCACCTCAAGGAGCCCCGGCCGTATCTCGTGCGCAAATCGAGGCGCGTCGGGAACGCCGTAGTGATCGTGGCGAATCGGATAGATGCTCGAGCTATATTTGTACCCCGCTTCGGTCATGCAATCGAACGCCCACGCGTTTGCGTGTCCAACAGAAAAACTCGGCGCTCGGTAGCCATAGACTTCCTGGCCGACAATGTCCTCGAGGACCGCTTTGGCGAGACGGATATCGGCCAGAAATACAGCGCGCCCTTGCTCGCTTGCGCGCTGGTGCTCAAAGCCATGACTTGCCACTTCGTGCCCTGCAGCGTTGATGCGGCGGACAACATCAGGGTAGCGCTCGGCGATCCAGCCTAGTGTGAAGAACGTTGCATTCGCATCGGCGCCCGC
>QIAL01000696.1 GCA_003225535.1 Acidobacteriota bacterium
ATCAGAGCGGCATCAAAGTACTTCAGCCAGAACAGCGTTAATCGGCCGATCACACGCATGACACGCCGCATCCACCGCGAAGTGGCCAGGCTTAAAAGGAAGAATTGACACGACCACGCCAGCGCCATGCCTGGCCCGCACACCGGCCCGCTGCCCACCTCTTCAAAGCCCCGAAAGAGCCGGCGAAGTCCCAGGTGAGTGAAGCGGGTGAAATCGTATCGCCCGTGAACCACCTGTTGCATGAACGCGCTCTCTGCATAAACGAGACCACAGGGTTTCAGCACGCGCTCGACTTCGCGGATGCATCTGGAGGGCTCCACGAGATACTGCAGGACCGCTTGCACCACCACTCCGTCAAAGGAATTGTTTTCAAAGGGCAGATCGTGGGCATCGCAAATCAACTGAGTCCGCGGACCGAAGCTGACATCGGTTTCCGTCAATTGGATTTTCGGTTGCTGCGCCAACGCTTCCAGTCCGCATCCTAAAATGCTGCCGCCAATGATCAGAACGACTGGATTTGAAGAAGGCTTTAACAGCAATTCCGCGAAGGCCTGGTAGTTCCGCTTTGCCTTAACGTTTCTGCCCAGTGTTGGCAGCAAACGATCCAGCCGGCGCACAAACCGTCGTCGGGAAAGGTCGAAGGTCGTGTTTTTTCCGGCAACGAAATCCTCGCGCGCGAAGAGACTGTTGTGGTCGTTGATGAGGACCGGCACGCCATCCACGACGGGAAATTGCATCCCGCAAAGCCGACTGGCGCAGCAAAGACAGCCGCTTTGGAATATCAACCCGCTCCTGCAATTCGGGCACCGCAAAAGTCCCTGGACGGCTTCAGATAACGCCAGAACACCTTTTTTCGGTTCGCGTTCGGAAACCGTGTTTTCGCAGCTTCCGCGGTTAGCCAGGATCGATGGCTCGGCCGGTGATGCAGTCCCGGGAGATCGCGAGGAGAATGTGTTGAGCATGTTCAGGGAACGGCCAAAGACGGTATCTCGACTGCGCTCCGGTGACGGCGCTCGAACATTGCTTTAAGCGCGGGCTTAAGAATTTTTCCCGAACTGCTGTGAGGCATGCTGTCGAGGAGAATCACTTCTGCCGGAGTTTTGAAGGCAGGCAGCCGCCGGTGGCAATGAACCTTCACATCTTTAGGAGTGATCTTTGATCCGGGGGTCAGGACGACAAAGGCCGTGACAGCTTCTCCGAGCAGATCGTCAGGCATTCCGATAGCCGCCACCTCGATGATCTCAGGAATCTCGGCGATGACATCCTCCACCTCTTTGGCGCCAACCCGGTTGCCCCCCGACTTGATCAGTTCCCTTTCCCGCTCCACAATGAAAATGAAACCATCCGCATCCACGCGCGCAATATCGCCGGTATAGAGCCTGCCGTTGCGGAAGAATTTCGAGGTTTCGACGGCATCGTTCCAATAGCCCAACGTGATGTTGTCACCCGCCGCCACAATCTCTCCGGTTTCATCCGACTCTGGAGCGACAGGCGACCCGTCGGCTTTAAGCACTTCGAGCTTCGTCGAGAGCAATCCCTGGCCGATGGAACCCAGCTTGTCGGCAAGTCTGGCGGGCGGCAGATAACTCAAGCGCGCGGTGGCCTCGGTTTGACCGTACATCAGGAAATAAGTGACCTGGGGAAAGGAACTGAGGATTTCCTGAATGCACGGATTGGGCAGTCTCCCTCCTGCCTGCTGGAACCACTGCAGCCCCGGGAATGCCATTTGCCGGAACCGTGAGTTCCGAAGCAGGATTTGATAAGTGGATGGAACACCTGCCAACCCGGTACACTCCTTTCGTTGCATTTCCTGGAGCATGGCTTCCGGGAACAATTTAAACTCATTGTTCAGCACGACCGATCCCCCTGCCATTAGATGAGTGTGCAGCAGCGAAAGCCCAAAACAGTAGTGAAAAGGCAACACCACCATGACCTTGTCATCCGGGCCCAAGTCCATGTATGCGATGATGTCGCGCGAATTACACTCGATGTTACGATGGGTGACCATCACGCCTTTGGGCAGCCCGGTCGAGCCCGAGGTGAACATCAAGGACGCAAGGTCGCGAGAACCATTCATTTGCGGCAACGGCAACCCCGGATCGCCCATCAAGTCTTCCTCCCCGCTTTCCGGCAGAAGCGCCACCCCGATTTCCTCCGCCCATGAACGTACCTGTTTCAGGAAACGGTTCGAAACAAACACTTCCTTGACACCAGCTTCCGAGACCATCTTCGCAAAGGTTTCGGCCGCGAGTTCCGTCGGGAAAGGAACCGCCGCCATGCCTGCGCGAATTATCCCCAGGTAGGCC
>QIAL01000697.1 GCA_003225535.1 Acidobacteriota bacterium
AACCTCCGCGTGCAGTGTTTAAGCTTGTTACAAACACAAATTTGAGGGAAAGCTCACAATGCCCGTTCGAAAGGAACCATGAAACCAAACGCTCTTCTGGCAGGCGCTCTCACATTAGCCATCTTTCACCTCGGCTGCGATCGGCCTCCGAATGAGTCGGCGGCGACGGTAACCTCCGAAGGAAGATCAGATCGTTCCACCGCTGCCCCGCTTCCGCCGAAAAAAAGCGCGGGCTCACGCCGGGTGCCCGGGCTGGTCGAGCAAGTAACGCGGTCGAGCGGACGTTCAGCAGCCTGGATTGGCCCGATGCGAATGATGATAAGGATGTCCTTCCCCCGGGACTGATCAAGTTCAACGAGGCGGATCTGCTCCAGGTCCTCGATATTTACCAGTTCCTCTCACACCGGACGGTAATACGCTCAACGGCACTGCCGGCGACGAAGATCAGTATCCGGTCGGAAACAGCGCTCACTCACCGTGAAGCGTTGCAAGCTTTGGACACCGTGCTGGCCCAGAACAACATCACTATGATTCCCCTTGGCACGAAGTTCGTAAAAGCTGTCCCGTCCGCGCAAGCGGCGACCGAAGCGGTTCCAGCCGTGGAGTTGCCCCGCGACGAATTACCGGAATCGGGTTCCTATATGCTCTACATTGTGCCGGTCAAATCGATCCCGCCACGCGAAGCCGCGCCGGTGCTCGCTCCGTTTTCCAAAATGCCCAATAGCGTTGTGGCCGTCGACTCCAGCGGTCTGCTGCTGTTGCGTGATTATTCGACGAATATCCGCCGCATGCTCCAGGTGCTCGATCGAATCGAAGCCGGCCTCGAGCCCCCCGCGCCGCCTGCCAGGCGCTAACGCCAAATCGGCTCGACATTCGAGGGTTCGCCGGTAGTTTGCGGAAGCTTTTTTTATGACTGATCCGCGTTTTCGCAAGCTGGCTGATTTGTTGGTGCGTTATTCCACTGCGCTCAAAAAAGGCGAACGGGCGTTGCTGGACATGATCGATGTGCCGGACGAATTCTCAATCGAGTTGATGCGTGCGGTGCGGCGAGTGGGAGCTGTCCCCCTGATCGAAGTGCGGCACACCCGAGTTACGCGCGAAGTGATTCGCGAGACGTCGCAGGCTCATGCTTCCGTCGTCCACGATGTTGAAATGTTTCGAATGAAGAAGGTCCAGGCGTACATCGCAATTCGAGGAAGCGCCAACATCAGCGAGAACTCGGACGTGGAAAGTAAACGGATGGCGCTTTACTCGAAGGCGCTGCGGCCGGTGCAGAACTATCGTGTGAACAAAACAAAATGGTGCGTGTTGCGCTGGCCGAGCCCGAGCATGGCACAATCGGCCAACATGAGCACGGAGGCCTTCGAAGATCTCTATTTCGATGTTTGCACCATGAATTATCCGAAAATGGCGCGAGCGATGGTGCCTCTGGAACGACGCATGCGCAAAGCGGATCAGGTGCACCTCAAAGGCCCCGGAACAGATCTGCGTTTCAGCATTAAAGGGATTGGGGCAAAGATGTGCAAAGGCGACCGGAACATTCCGGATGGGGAAGTATTCAGTTGCCCCGTGAAAACTTCGGTCAATGGCGTGATCCAGTTCAACACACCGACGATTTATTCAGGGACGAAGTTCGACAATGTGCGCCTGGAGTTCAAGAATGGCAAAGTGGTGGACGCCACCGCGAACAATACAAAAAAGCTCAATGAGATTCTCGATACGGATGCCGGGGCGCGATATGTCGGCGAGTTTTCGCTTGGGTTCAATCCGTACATCAAAAACCCAATGTGCGATATTCTGTTCGATGAAAAGATTGCCGGCTCACTCCACTTCACTCCGGGCCAGGCCTATGAAGAATGCGATAATGGAAATCGCTCCGCCGTCCACTGGGACATGGTGCTGATCCAACGGCCAGAGTGGGGCGGAGGCGAGGTTTGGTTTGATGGAGAATTGATCCGCAGGAATGGGCGGTTTCTGACGCGCGATTTGCAGGGGCTTAATCCCGAGAGGCTAAAACGTTGAAGAGTTAAAAGGTGAAAGGATAAAAGCAGAGGCGATCGAGGTCAGGAGAGTTCACCCATTCGTAATGTGGAGGTACGGAGCCAGCTTTTCCGTTAATTCTGTCGGAATCCGCTTAGGCTTTTCAGCAATCGAGGTGCAGGCGTGGAGGGTTGAGCCGACGAGAATTTCGGTGCCGGATTGGTTGACGATTCGATGAGAGAAACCGACGCGGACGCGGTCCAGGTCGGTTACCCAGAGTTCGATATTCAGCAGGTCGTCATAGCGGGCTGCGGCTTTGTAGCGCA
>QIAL01000698.1 GCA_003225535.1 Acidobacteriota bacterium
TCTTTCAGTGCCGTGAACGAGCGTAAGTGTCCGTACCACCTTTGTGATTAGCAGGATGAGCAGGATCGCTGCGGGAAGCGCCCCCACGATCCCCACACCAGCCAGAATCGCCAGATAGCTGCTCCCGTTTTCCCTGGTCACGCCTCCCGAGGAAGCGAACGCCCCTTGCCCCTCGTCAGCGTCAGCACCGTTCATTGTCGTACCGAGTCCCATGCCGAACCAGGGATGATCTTGTATATTATCTACCGCGGTCTGCCAGGGCGACATACGGGAAGCAAGGACGCTCTGTTCATTGTTGTTGTTGTTCTTATACACAACGGTTGAGGTCAGAGATGAGACGGCCTCCGGCCGGAAGAGCGCCACGGCTGCAAGCACGATCACCAGGAGCGTTGTTCCCTCGATCAGCAACTTATACCTGCGTGAGGCCACACACAGCACTGCACAAGAAAACAGAGCCGCTGCGATCCCTGCGCGGGCGCGACTCACAAATAACAGACCAATGCAGATCACATATAACAACAATCTTCGCCGATGCACTGATGATTCGCCGCCCACAAGAACACCCCACAGAAGAATCGGGGCTCCAACAACGCCCATGACGGCTCCCAACGAATTTGGGTTTCCCATGGCTTCCACGCCCAGCGCATACAGTCCGGCATTGGCACCCACGAAGATCTCGCATCCAATCAGCAACCCGTTAAAAAAATCACTCTCGCGTCCGATTGCCGCGACCCTTGCTCCGGTTGCTGCATAGACAAATAACAGCAGGATGCTCAGCATCTTTAAGAGCGCGACTTGGGGATACTGGGACACGGCCGCGGAAATGAGCCCTGTCAAAACCGTAAAGAACGCAACCAGATGAAAAAATCCAAAATCATGCATCCGATCTTTCAGCACGAGCAGTAGCCCAACCAGCGCTCCGACACCGAGGACGACCCAGCGAGCCGAGACCCATCCTCTGCCCACAGGCAAATTGATGCCTGCGAACAGAAATGTGACTAGAACGACCGGGAAAAAAATGCGGCGGTACATCCAGACCGCTGCCAGCAAGAACTCGAGGAAGATGAGTCCTGACAGATAGGTCTGGCTGGTGAAATACCACGGGCGAGAGTAGGCAGCATAGCCCAATGCGGAGACCGCCAGTAGTCCTGCGGCAATGAATACGCTTCTCGGAATGCGCTCAGTCATGCGTGCCTGTGATTACTTTAAGTGCGCCCGCAATGGCCACCGACCACGCTCCCGGCGAATATCGAGCAATGTGCTGCCTTGCGTGAGCGCCCATACTCGCACAGAGATCCACTCGCGTTGCGAGATTTGCCATGGCCGAATTTAGCGAGGAAATATCCTTCGGGTCAATGAGCAAACCGTTCCAGTTTTCCCGAATCAGGTCCGAAGCGCATCCTGCCACCCGGCTGACGATCACCGGCAGCCCACACGCCATCGCTTCATTGACCACCAATCCCCAAGTGTCAGTATATGTCGGAAGAACGAACATTTCAGCGAGGGCATAATAGGCCGGTAGTTGCTCCCGCTGGACGAAACCTGGAAAACTGATCTCTCCTTCAGTGACAGCGGACGCCTGCTTCTGCAATTCTGCCCGACAGGGACCGTCTCCCACTAACACCAAGCCGATCTGCTTGCGCAAGGTTTGGTCCAGAGTTGCATAGGCCCGCAGTAGTTCAAAGATGCCCTTTTCTTGTACAAGGCGGCCCACGAACAGAATGTAGCGACTGGGCAAGTCTAAGTCTCGGCGCACAGTGGTCGCGTCGTGGCGGGCTGCCTGAGCCAAGGAGCAGAACAA
>QIAL01000699.1 GCA_003225535.1 Acidobacteriota bacterium
GAGGAACAGGCATCGTTTCTGGCCGATTCTTCGCCTGATGCCTATGAGAAACAGGTGGATCGAATGCTCGCTTCACCTCGCTACGGCGAGCGTTGGGCAGCATTGTGGCTGGACCTGGCGCGTTATGCGGATAGTAAAGGTTACGAAGCTGACCGGGAGCGGCCGGGTATGTGGCCGTATCGTGATTGGGTTATTCAAGCCTTCAACCGTAATGTAGCGTACGACAAGTTCGTAGTCACGCAATTGGCGGGTGACTTGCTGCCCGATGCCACCTTTGAAGATCAGATCGCAACTTCATTTCACCGCCAGACTCCCAACAACGATGAAGGCGGTACAGACGACGAAGAATTCCGGTTGATCGCAGCAATGGACCGTTCGGCGACCACATGGTCGGTTTTGAATGGACTGACGATAAACTGTGTGCAATGCCATTCCCACCCGTACGACCCCATTCGACACGTTGAATACTACAAATCTCTGGCCTTCTTCAATACCTCTCGCGACGCTGACCTACCTGAGGACACTCCCGTCTTGCGTGTTCCAAAAGATAAGAAAAGGTATGAAAGAGCCTGGAGCCTGCAACAGGAGATTGCAAAGCTCAGCCATGCGACGGTGAATTTGGGCCGGCAACTGGAGAGCCAGGCGAAGTGGATGCCATTGCCCATCAGTACTGCCTCCGCGAATGAGGCGCTCGCGTTGGAATGGGAAGCCGTGAATTCAGAGCGAGAACTTGCAGTTTTAGACAAGGACAAGCTGTCTCCGAAGGAGAAAAAGGACCAGCGAAAGTATTTACTCTCGACAATTACTGAAGACAGGAAACGCTCGCGATCGCAGGGGGCAAATGCATCCATCCCTTTCCAGGTGCAAGACGGCGAGATGCGGGCTGCGGCCAATACGCCGGGGAAGTCGGTTTATGAATTAGTGGCAACAGCAGACGTGCAAACAATAACGGCGTTGCGCATCGAGGTGCTGCCCGCAACTGGAGAAGCGGCCCGGCACAATCCGGAGGACGGTTTTATTGTGGACCAGGTCGAAGCCTGGGTGATGCAGCCGAACGGCCATCAGGACAAGATCCGCTTCCGTTATTTCGTTCCCGATTCTGAAGATGATCTCAAGAGCGCTATTGCTCGCGCCATCCGATTTGGCCCCACGACTGAATTGGCCGGCGGTTTTGCGGCAAATCCCAACCTGTTTCGCGCGCACTGGATTATCGGACTGCCCGACAGCCCGATGAAGCTGACCCGCGGTAGCCGGATAAAAATGCGGGTTACGCAAACACAGAATGTGAACGACAAACCGGCGCATGTAAGGCGTGCGCGTTTGTCGGCCAGTTCTGATTGGTGCTGGTCAGAGCTGATTCGAGATCAGGAATATCGCAGCAACCTGACGCGCCTTTCGACACTGACCCGGCAGTTGAAGAAAATACCAAGCGTCGAAACTCCCGTGATGGCCGAGCAACCGGACTACGAGAAGCGCGAGACCATGGAGTTCGAGAGGGGAAATTTTCTTACAAAGATCGGGCCTGCCCTGACGCCGGACGTGCCCGGCCTTTTCCCGCGACTTCCGGCCAACGCTCCCCGCAATCGCTTGACACTGGCTAAGTGGTTCTTCAGTCCAGAGCAACCGTTAACGGCGCGTACCGCTGTGAACCGATATTGGGAACAACTTTTCGGCACGGGAATGGTCGAAACTCTGGAAAACTTCGGGAGCATGGGGGAAACGCCGACTCATCCCGAATTGCTTGATTGGCTCGCGCTTCACTTTGAGCATGATCTTCACTGGGACATGA
>QIAL01000700.1 GCA_003225535.1 Acidobacteriota bacterium
TGGGTTCTTCCACGCCTCTGTGCTGACGTCGATCACGCATGCGGGACCGACAAATTTGTTGGGCGGGATGCGGTCCACGGAGTTGTCAGGGAGGTCTTTGCCCGAGATCCAGTGGATGGGAGCGTCGAAATGCGTGCCGGTGTGCTCGCCGGTCTCAAACCCATTCCAGTACCACGCTGGACCGCGCTCATCATAGCGCGACAGTTCCCAAATCTTAAATGCAGGGGTGTTATTGAACTGCGGCGGCAATGGCAGAAGCGGTGTTTGCGGACTAAGCGGCTGAGTCAGATCCACAACACGCAGCCGGCCAGTCGCCAGCTCTTCAAGCAGCTTAGCCAAGGCGAGGGACATGGGCACTCCTCATATGATGACGTTCGCGACACTTGCACAACTAACTTCGGATTCAGGCTCTCTTGAGCGATTGAATATACCTGCGGAATTGAAATCGATTTTCAAGCAATGCCAGGTCGGTCACAAAGCCTGAGGGACCTTTCGCTTCGACTTTCGCAATGATGGTTGTGAGTTCATTGCCGCGAATTGCATCCTTCACAGCCGCGGTGAAACTCTCGACACTTCTCACGGTGGATACCTTCGGAACGCCGGCGGCTCGGGCAATCCCATCCAGATCCGTACCGGTGGAAGTCGCAGTTGGGAAGCCGCCGACTGAGAGCAAGCTTTCGTTATCGAACACGACGTGAACCAAGTTCTTGGGGCGATAGCGTGCCATCGTACTGAGACCGCCGAGGTTCATCAAGAGCGAGCCGTCGCCATCGAAGACGATTACTTTCTGATCGGGCAGGCAAAGAGCCAATCCCAAACCGGTCGACGACGCCAGCCCCATCGCGTGCTGAAGGTAGAAGAAATTGGGGCGGTGTCCCACGGACTGAAGCTCAGCTGCGACTGCTCCCATGATTGTGATGACCAGACAGCGTTCCAGTTCGGAATAAATTGACCGAAGACAATCGAGGCGGAGCATCACTCCTCCCACATCAGGTCGCGCGTCAACAAAAGCGCTACCGGTTGCATGCTGCTTTCAGCGAGCGTTTGCGCCTGCCGGATGCGCTTCTTGGCCGTCTCGGGCGCATCAAGAAAAGAGTAAGGAATACGCAACGCCCGCAAGACGGGTTCGGTGACGTTGCCGCCTTGTGTTTGCCACGGGTCGCGCTCCCCAAAGGATCCTCGGTAGCTGATGAGCATCAGGAGAGGAATCTTGTACAGGTGCGCGAAAGAAACGATGCCGTTGATCGACGCAAGGAACCCGTGGTTTTGCATCAGCATAGCCGACTTCACCCCAGCGAAGTGTGCTCCGGCAGAGACGCCAACGCCTTCTTCCTCTTTTGCCAGCCGCACCAGAATCATCTCTGGATCGTCGTCCGTCATCCGGATGAGATGCACTAGCCATGTTTCCGGCAAGGCC
>QIAL01000701.1 GCA_003225535.1 Acidobacteriota bacterium
TCAGACCCCTCTCGTTCAAGTAATCGACTGCCGCCTCCGTGGCCTCAATATCGAACTTCCACCCTGCTTCGATTCGCGTCACACCGAATCGTTGGTCATCATTGAAATGAGCGAAGGGGAAGTCGTCACCAACTACATAGGTCTGCAAAACGAGAAATCCTTTCCCCGCCAGGGGACGCGCTGCGTAGACAGTGCTCCACTCGTTGAGTCCATCCATCGAAAAACCTTTTTCAGTGAACCCATGCGTCTGGACCACCACTGGATATTTTTGCCCAGCCTTATAATCGGGAGGAAAATAGAGGCTGCCTTTCACTTTCAGCTTCGGCGTCACGCTCCATTCCACCGGCTCGACCTTGCCGAACTGGAGACTCGCAAAATCAGGGTTGAGATCCATTAATAGGTTTTTCTTGCCTGTCTTACTGTCCGCAGCGTAGACCCTTGGAGGAATATTCAGGTCTTCCTCGATCGTAATCGCAACGTTCCGCTCTTTTGGAGCATTCGCGGTCTTTGCGCGCCATTCTTCGTCGGTGAGTTTCCTGAGCACATTTCCGCTCGGCACAGCCAGTTCCGAGCTGAATTTTTGCTTGGATCGCGCTTTCCTTTCCGCAGCATCCGCTGTGTCCAGTGGAAGGTAACTTCGTATGTACGCGGACCGGCTGTCGAGCGCCCAGGCAATGGGCGAAAAGCCGGCCATGGGCGTGTCCAGAAATATCTTGGATGTGCCCTTTTCAACGTCGATCAGTGTTAAGAACGTGGAGTTGCTCCTCTCCCGACTGCGCCGTTTCATGGAATAGAGCATCTTCAAGCTCATCTTTTCCGATTCATCGTCTGGCGTGTAATCTCGCCACCAGGCAGGGCCATTATTCTGCAGGGTCGTCGGAACTATACAGTACCGGCCATCAGGGGAGAGATGGAGGTCTTCGCCATCGCCAACCCAGACAGGATCCTGGGTGAAAATTTGCAGAGCGCGGTTCTGTTCCCGCTGTGAAAAGAGCTCGTCTGTCCAAAACCAATCGTAAGTTCTGTAGGACGAGTCGCCTGCAAGCAGTGTGTCTAGACTCTGTCCGTCAATGACGATCTCCCGTTGCCTTTCTGCCTCCGAGAGCCGCTTTGGACGCGCCTCGGCAACGTAGACAAGCTGCCGGCCATCTCCCGTAATGGCAAACGCTCTGATCGCAGTAGGGTGGCTAGTGCGCTGCTGCAGCTTTCGCTCGCGAACATTAAACTCATAAACCTGAGCCGTCTTTTCCGGTTCCTCTCCGACAAAAGCCAAGGTTTCATTATCATCGAGCCACCGCAGGCTGTGAACTCCATCGCGATTGCTGGAAGATGCCATCGTGACCAGCAGATCAGGCTTTGGCGACGAAAAAACTTCGTCCGTTCTAAAAAGATAGATCGAGAATTCGTTGACGTTGCGCTCCAGGTTCCCCTTGCGGAGCACGATAACGAATTTCTTGCCGTCCGGAGAAAATTGCGCGACACGTCCTTCGGAAGGAACGCCGTCAGAATAATGCGGATCGGCCAAGCGGGTCATGCCGATGGTATCCGCCACGGTGATGGGCATCAGTGTGGAACTCTGAGCGGGGGCGGCTTTGGCGCCGGCGTCTTTTGCACACACGGTGTCAGCGGCGCCAACCAGTAGAGAGAATCCGCCGCACGCAAGGACCGGCCAGAACTTGAATCCGGGCTTGTTCCCGTATCGCATGTTATTTGTCCCCAAAGAGCGGTGCTCTAGATCCAGCTACGCGGCCACTTCTCGCTCGACGGACACGCTACCGAAGCGTGTCCGGAAACTCGATACTTAAAAGACGATCCCAGCTTCAGAACAGCAGCTTGAGAGCGAATTGCATCGATCGGGCGCCACCCGTCTGATAGAGAGAGCTCAGCACACCGGGGCTTTGTCCCAATGTCGCGGTTGCCTGCCCGAAGAGAGGATCCTCGTGAAATTGGTCGATCGTTCCGAAATTCGCATGATTGAAGATGTTGAAAGCCTCTGCTCGAAATTGGAGCTTGAGCCTCTCATGGATTGGAAACTCGCGCCGCACGGCCAGGTTCATCTGCCAAGCGCCAAACCCTCGCACAAAGTTCCTCGGTGCGTTGCCAGCAACGGGGCCCGGGCAGAAAAAGTCATCACATCCAGCAGGCGGCGCAAATGCGTTCGGATTAATTGCCCGCCCGCCCGGACAAGAGGAGTTGTTCACCCCGGTTCGAGCGTTGTATACGTCGGCGCATTGCGAGCCGTAGACGTAAATTGGTTGACTTGGGACCAGATCCAACCCGGTGTTTACGGATTT
>QIAL01000702.1 GCA_003225535.1 Acidobacteriota bacterium
AGCCCATCGAAGTCAACGAAGAGGAATTCCATGAGATCGTTCGCGAGAGCAAGGTTCCGGTTCTGATCGATTTCTGGGCTTCGTGGTGTGGACCGTGCCGGATGGCGGCGCCTCACGTGGCACAAACCGCTCAAGACTTCGCAGGACGCGCAGTCGTGCTGAAGGTTGATACTGAACGTTTCCCGGCGCTCGCGTCACAATACAACGTCCGCAGCATTCCTAATTTCGCGGTGTTTTCCGGAGGTCAGCTTCAGTTCCAGCAGGCAGGCCTGGTAGAAGCAGCCACCATGGAGAGTTGGCTTACACGCGCAGCATGAAAGCACAGAAACGGAATTCGCTTGAACTTCGCCCGATCGGCGTGATCCGCTCGACAATCAAGGAGCGCAACAAGGCACCCAAGCAGGGTTCAGAAGGCGCTCCTGATGTCTGGCTGGAAATTTATCCGCTTGCCACGCCAGCCTTGGATGGAGCACTCTGAAAGTCCATCCGCGGTCAGACCCGAAGCGACGGCTTACTGGAGTGTTCGCGACCCGATCGCCCGACCGTCCCAATCCGATCGGCCTTCATCAAGTCACCGTGCGCAAAATAAGCAAAACCCGTTTGCGAATCGGGCCAATGGAAGCCATCGACGGCACGCCTGTCATCGACATCAAGCCGGTGCTGTGCGAAATCCAAAAGCATTAATTGGCCGGCGGGATACCTATGCCGCCTCCCTCGTAAGCGCTCCAAACAGATAGCCAATTGGAAATAACGACAGCCCGCCAATCGCGGCCACGAGATCGACATAGTGCCCGACGCTGTGCTTAAGGCCCCAATGCATCCAGGGAAACCAATTGAGTGCCTCGCATACATGGGCGATGATGACCACCACAAGGCATGCTGCGCCGATCAACTGAAGGATCGCTGCCGTGCCTTTCCGCCGAGAGAATTGAAGTGCCGAACCAACGAGCAGCATGCCAGTTGGAACCAGCGCTGCAATTGCCTTAGTAAATATAGGGTTCATACCTTTGTCCTCGTTTCGATGATGCAACGTATGTCAACTTTTCAGTGACAGCCGCAAGCCACCACCTCAACAAGCATCCAGAAGATTGTGAGGATTTGAACCTGTCGAATCCGTTGAGTGTGATCTGGAGGACCGACTTCGACTACTGAAGCCGTTCGCTCAAGCCGATTTCGCGGTAAAGGACTTCAAGCCTCAGTCCCACTATCCTCATGCTGCTATCTTGCGCGGCAGCCGCTGCGAGCCGACCCGGAGGCATGAACTCTGGCGAGACGTCGGCGACCTACGCCCATGGGCCGCTTGCCTCGATCCCATTCTGACCTTCTACTCTGTTTTGTCCCAAGCTTTCAAGCGAGGCCACCAGCGCCTCACGTTGCGACAATATTCCTCGTACTCAGCACCAAATGTCCGGCGGAGCGTCGGTTCTTCATACAGGATTACGAACAGATGCACGCCGAGAGCAACTGCTGCGACGGCTGCAATCGAGAGCAGGTTGGCGTGTCCGAAGACAATCCACAGCCCGATCCAGCCTACTGCGAACCCCACGTACATGGGATTGCGCACGTGGCGGTAGAAGCCCACAACTACCAGGCGCTGCGGCGGTGCGATCGGCGCAGGAGTCCCGTGTCCAGTCCAGCCAAAATCCCAAACGCAACGCAGGGCAACTGCGAATCCCAACGCAGACGGGACGGCGGCGAGCCAACGCCAATGGGCTCCGCCTGCAATCTCCACGCGGAACCCAAGCCAGTGCGGCAGGAGCCAGAACCACAACGAAAAGAATGCTGTGCCCGCCGCAAGATCGGCGACCGTGGTTGGCCAGTGCTGTTCATGCGAGCTTATCGGAATGTTCCCGGAATGTGGGTTTGTCATAATTCCTCCAATGTGCACTTACGTCCTGGCTTACTCTGCTATCCCTGCAACTCGATTGCAGAATCCGATCAGGTACTTCCACACCAGGTAATAAATGATCAGTGCGGCCGGAAACACGACCGCGAGAAATGTGTAGTGGATCTCTGCGACTCCGAAATAGGTGAAGCCGTAGTGTGTGTTATGCAGAAAGCCCAAGCCGCGGCCGAGCAGGAACCCGGCCGGAGCGATGATGAAGGGCAAAATAGCACCGTGAATCCCGAGCGGCAGGCGTGTGCGCGCGCGAGAAGCCAGGTGCACCATGTTCCAGACGCCGAACAGGTTCGGGATGATCGCCATCGGAAAGATGATCACTCGCTCCACCGGAACCGGGATGTTGTAGACAAATCGCGCCATGAAGAACGCCATCAGGGGGATCAGCAGAAGCGGCGTCGGCACCGAGATTCCCGCCATGTACGCGCGCAGGTATGGATGGTTGCTCATAACTCCTCCCTCTTATAGGTGGTACGCGAACACAAGAACCAGCTGCGGAAAGGCTACGAACACCGCGGCGCTCAAGCCAACCAGGGCCCAGTCATACCAGGGCACACGAACGGGATGATGGTCGAGTTTGCGCAAAACGTCTGGCCACAAGTCCTTTCGAAGCTCAGTCTTGACCGAATGTACTTGTCCTCATGTCCTTTCATCGAGGCCTGACTCCGGCCTGGCTCAAGCGCTTGCGCAAGACGCGAACCGCTCGAAACACCCGCAACTTCACCGCGCCTACTGACGTTCCTAAGGCGCTGGCAATTTCGTCGTAGGGTAGCTCCTCGACCAGAGCGAGCGTTGCCGCAACCTGCAATTTGGCCGGCAGACGGCGAAACGCATGCTGGATCCTCTCCCGGGTTTCGCGCTGTACCAGAGGATCAGGCTGCGGTACTCCCGCAGGCTCGGCCGGGAAACTCTGCTCCGGCCGGTTGCGCCGCAGATGGTCGATCGCCAAGTTGGTAGCTATTCGCCGTGCCCAGGCACCAAAGTTGCCATCCGGGCGAAACTGGTGCCGCGCGCGGTAAACGCGCCAAAGAGTTTCCACGGTCAAATCCTCGGCAACACCTGGGTCGCGCACAATACGCACTGTCCAGGCGTAGATTTCGCCCTGAAACTGGCGTACCAACGTCTCGAACGCATCGATCTCGCCATGCGCGAACCGCTGGAGCAGATCCATGAGCTTCTCTACCCTGTATTACGGGATACAAACACGCAGGTTACAAGTTTTTTGGTGCCCGCCAAAAGGCGTAGTCCACAACGCTGTGACTCACCGGAATCGTGCTATATTGGTATCGAACATGACTATAAAGACCAAATCCATGATGAGACGGCGCGTCAATCGCGCTCGGCCTTCGGGATTGGTCTGTCCATAGCACCACTAAGTTCAGATTCAAGTTCTCGAAGGCTCCGACCAAAATCGGGGCCTTTTGATTTTTGCGGATGTTTCTTGGCCGGTAGCCAAGCTGGAAAGGCACG
>QIAL01000703.1 GCA_003225535.1 Acidobacteriota bacterium
ATTGCAGAATCAGCTCGCCGCGACAGACAATCTGCTAAGGCAGGAAAGAGCTCGAGGACAGGAGCAAAGGAGGCAAACCGTTGAAGCCGTTGCACAAGAAATAGCGACGTCGTGGCGTCGAGCCTATGTGATCATTGCCGTTATAGCTGCGCTCGTTGCTGGCGGAGTAACCTGGATAGCAGTTTCCCTTCCTGACACCATAGCTGCCAAGGTCGCTTCCGTAATGAGCGCTCTGTTCATTACCGGCGTTGGTTTCTGGAGAGTTCCGGACTTATTCATTGAACCAAGGCTAGCCCGATGGTTCGCTCGCAAGTTCGAGTCCGAGATGCATCGACTGCAGGTGTCTGGGGTCGAGAACGAGTTTGACGTGGATCTGAAGCAGGGTCACGTCGCACCGAAGGAGACTCAACTGCAGTGAGGTGCCGGCTATAGAAGTCCACAGCGGCAGCGTGATCAGCCCCGGTGCGGCGCTGCGCGACAGGGGACTAGGCGATCGCCCCCCGAGTCGCGGCCGTTCGATGCTTGCCGGACATGGAAACAAAATGGAAACATCGCCCTCGTAGGCGACTGCACGGCCGGTCTAAGTTTCTGATGCCCTTTCGGGCACACAGGTGACACTTCATTCCGGTCACATGGGTAACACTTTCCGGCATTTGCGGGGGACACGCCATCGCCAGGAGGCTTAACCGAGCCGTTTCTACGGTAAGTCAGGAAGTGGCTCGGCATGGAGGACCGGGGCACTACCGGGCTGCTCAGGCCGACTGGGCAGCCTGGGAGTCAGCTCGTCGTCCCAAGAGGTCTCTGCTCGCCATGAACCGGGATTTGCAACGGATCGTAGCGGTTAAACTGAAGCAAGACTGGTCTCCACAGCAGATCGCGGGTTGGCTCAGAGACCAGTATCCCGGGAACCCGGAGATGTGGGTGTCACACGAGACGATCTACCGCAGCCTTTTCGTCCAAGCGCGCGGTGCCCTGAAGAAGGAGCTGATTGGCCATCTTCGCTCACAGCGGCGGTTCCGTCGTTCACGCCATGCAACCGATGGCCGTTGTGGCGAAAGGATCGTCGATGCAGTCTCAATACGCCAGAGGCCGGCGGAGGTGGAAGACCGAGCGGTCCCCGGGCACTGGGAGGGCGATCTGGTGGAGGGCTCTCGCGGGACCTTCATTGCAACGTTGGTCGAACGACGTTCGCGGTTCGTTATCCTGATCAAACTTTCCGAGAAGCGAACAGATACTGTCGTGGATGCCCTCATCAAGGCGGTTCGTAAGCTTCCTACTAAGCTGCGAAAATCATTGACCTGGGATCGAGGCTCGGAGCTCACCGATCATGCCAAATTCACTGTCGCAACCGACGTAAAGGTCTACTTCTGCGATCCCTATAGCCCATGGCAACGCGGAAGCAACGAGAACACAAATGGGCTACTGCGACAGTACTACCCGAAGGGAATGGATCTCTCAGCTGTTAGCCAAGCTCAACTGGATGTTGTGGCCAGGAAATTAAATACCCGACCGCGAGAGACGCTGCAGTGGAAAACCCCAGCGTATATTCTAGACACAAGTGTTTCGACGACCCATTGAGGCCAAGTTACCTATCTGACCGGAACGCACCTTTGATTTCATGGTGGCCAGGGGCGGAATCGAACCACCGACACGCGGATTTTCAGTCCTAGGACGAAAACGACGCAACCGATTGACACAACAAGAGTTTGTTCATCAGCACTGTGAAATATTTTGGCAAGTTACGCTCGGATAGGTGGCTGAATTCTATAGATACGGCGACTTGATATTTCACACCTTGCGACGCGCCAACAGCAGTGACTTCGGGCGCCAATAGCCTGGGTGCGACGGCAGCTCTCTTCGCGAAACCGGTCATCGGCAATTCCTCGCGCTACTCACCCTCCTGACCCGGACCAGCCGCACGGTACTGTCCGCTATTGGGAGGTCTGGTTTGGCGGCTGGCTGACTGAGCGCCACCTCATCTACCACGTGTTTCGAGATCCTCGGTGCCGCCTTTCTGTGCGGCACCGGCGATCCCTTGTCACTACTGACAGCGAATCACTCGTTTCCGGGCAGTGCCACGCGGTTGTGGCCAAGATTGGCGTGTGGGCGTGCTCCACCTTCGCAGCACTGCTTGGTGCTTTCTAACGCTGCTTCTCAGCCCGCCTCCGGTCACTGAAGCCCAGCGCGCGGATTACCAGCATCCACGGCCCGTGATGAGGCGACAGCAATGCAGGCGTAGGCCAAAATGGGCGAGTGATCCCATCGGGCAATGTGCCGTCCGCCCACAGCGCGC
>QIAL01000704.1 GCA_003225535.1 Acidobacteriota bacterium
AATTTTAGAAAAACGTGGCCGAAGACAAGTTGAATAATCGGCTTCTGCAATTCGCAGTCCAACTAGAGTATCGAGTTCGAGAGCTTAGCCAAAAGTTACGCCAGTGACGGCCCGAACGTCCTTTGGGTCAATGTTCTAATCCCGGAAAGTGGACCGTTACCTAAGTTTTTCGAGTGGGTCCTGCCAGATATTTGGCAGGTTTTTCCCGTCAATCCGTCGCGTACGAAAAGCCTACTAGGCTGTACAAAATACTCTACTTTGGCGGCGGCGGCAACAGCGAACTACACCTTTGAGATATACATCAGCCAGGGATGTGGAGCGCGGATCAGAGGTTCTACAACTATGTGCACACAGAAGGGCACGATTCTAAATTATCAAAGCCGTGACGCACTCACAGGCCTGATTTCTTACTACCGGCGACTGGGATGTTAGCACCATGGCAGGCCGCGCAGTCCTTTGGCGTGGGTTTGTAGAAGAGGACCGTCTTGTCGGCGACGGTTTTGTTCAATTTGTGACAATCAGCACACTTGACGTTTTGGTGTGCGCCACGCAAAGGGAACGTGGTCCGCTTTTCGTGATCGAACAGCGAGGGCTTCCATTTCGCGCTGTTGTGGCAGTCGGCGCAGGGGGTAGCGTCACCTTTGGTGACGAACTGCTTTCCGTGAATGTCCTCGTGGCAGTCCTCGCACTGCATGGGGGCGGTTTTGAAATCCACATTGATCAGCTTGGTTTCGAGGTTTGGCGGTTTGTGGCAGTCGATGCACGCCGTGGCCCGATGTGCTCCGAGCAGGGGGAACTTGGTCTTGGAATGATCGAAGGCGGAGAGTTCCTTCCAAGACTTGGTGCTATGGCAGACCTCGCAACCGGCGGGAGTTTTGTCGGCGCGGAGCTGCGCCATGCGCTCGTTGAACTGTCCCTTATGGGGATCATTGTGGCAACTGGTGCAGTCGAGGGTCTTCCAGTGATAGATAACCGACGGTTTGGGCTTGAACTCAGCGGATTCCTTGTGGCATTCGGCGCAGGTTACCGCGATGTGGCCGCCAGTCAGCGCAAATCGAGTCTTCTTATGCTTGGCCAAGGTGAAGGTTGACGGCTTATACCCCTCGAGATTGTGGCACTGGTCGCAAGCATTGAAATAGGGGGCCGCGGCAAACTGATTGGCATGTCGATCGGCATGGCAATCGGTGCAGCGCTCAAACTTGACTTTGTAAAGGGTGTCCTTGCCCTTAGGAATGTGGCACTGCATGCACTCCAGGCGCGCGTGACCGCCTTGCAGAGGGTAGTCGGTCGAAGCGTGTTCTTTCACGGTGAAAAGGGAAGGCTTCCATCCCTGTACGTTGTGGCAGGCCGAACATTCGCCGCGATCCTTACGCTTGACGAACTGCCCGTTATGAGCATCCTTGTGGCAATCCGTGCACTTCTGGAATGGGATCTGCTTCTTGAAATCGCCGTTGGCGTGGCACTGGGCGCAATCGACTGATCCTCTTCCATCCACTGGTGTTGTGGCAGGAGTCGCAACCTTGCGGGAAGCTGCCGTGGTGCGGATCCTGGTGGCAATCGGAGCACTTGCCGAATGGAATGCCAACGTACTTCGGCTTGCCATCGGGACCGTTGGTGTGACACTTGCCGCATTGCACTTGCGCATGCAGTCCGGTGAGAGGATAACGGGTTTTGGAGTGGTCGAACTGGCCCACGTTGATGGATTTCCAGTCGACGAAGTTGTGGCAGGACTGGCACGTCGGGCCCAGACGGCCCTTGTGGAAATCTTCGTGACAGGTCGCGCAGGCGGTGGACAGACCAAGATAGGTGCGGTTCAGATCCTTTTCCTTGATGGTCGGGCGTTCCTGCGGCGAGATGCGGGAGGGAGTGTGACATTTGTTGCATTCCACCCCTGCGTGCTTACCCTCAAGTAGGTATCCGGTCTCCTTGTGGTCGAAGGTCTTGGCGTCCCACTTGATAAGGGGGAAGTTTTCGCCGTTGTGCTCGGAGTGGCAACGGGCGCTCTCCTGGCTAAGCCCCTTGCGAGCTGAAATGCGGCTGCCGATTTCGGTGTGACATTCCACGCATTTGAGGGCAGCCTGGCCGCCAAACTTGTGACAGCTGGTGCAGTTGGCAGATCCGTTTAACGATTGGTGCGCACGCGCCAGCGGGCCGGGAGATATCTGGGCGAAGCTAACACCGGAGACTAGGAGCAATCCGACGAGGAGGAGGCTGGTCCGGATAGCGACGCGCAAAGCCAGCGACCTAAGCGCGCGATACTTTGCGATGGGCGCTCTACTGCGAAATGGTTTTCCTATATTCTTGCGGCGCACCACACCCCTCGAGAGTTCGGCTTGCACGACAACCTACGATTCTCTGAAGTCTAGCGAGAAAACCGGGGTATTTGCCAGTCACTAAAGGTACACCCCGTTTTTCGTTAAGTAGGGTTGGTCTCGTCGCTGACCGCCGGAGGCAAGCGGGAGCATTCCGCCGTGAACTGAACTCGGCAGGTTGAAGATCTGAACGCAGTGCCAAAAGTTTTCTGATCGAACGGCATCGAAAATTACAATTTCGAACCGTTGCGGAGGGACTGTGCACAGGACGAGTTCTGAACTCGACGGACAGGGAGCGCAGGCCGAAGCCGCGCGGCGCATGGGACTTTCGGGCAGCACGCTAGCGTACGAGCTTACGAACTACGGGATCCTTTTGGTGGAATCGAGGCAGGACGTTCGCGTGGCTTTCGGTGGGAAAAACGTTCTCGGAAAAGTGAGGCGTCTTTTGTAACATAACCGCCATGGCGCGACTTCGCTCAGTCTCAGCCTTCCCGCTCTCTCACTGCATCCTGATCCTTTCAACGTTAATGTTCCTTCCGAGCTGCGGTGGGAGCTCGGGCGGCGGTGGTGGAGGTGGCCAGCCACCGGTAACGCCGTCGGGCTTGACTGCGACGGCGGGGAACCAGCAGGTCACTCTGATGTGGAGCGTAAGTTCCGGCGCGAGCAGCTATCACGTGAAGCGGGGGACGGTGTCGGACGGGCCGTACACCACGGTTGCGTCACCGACTGCGATCAGCTACACGGACACAAGCCTGACCAACGGGACGGCTTATTACTACGTTGTGTCAGCTGTAAATGCGAGCGGAGAGAGCGGGAATTCGGGTGAGAAGTCGGCAACGCCAGCAATTCCTGTGACCGGTGCTCAAGTCACAATTGATGTGCTGGCGAACCGGCATACGATCAGCCCCTACATTTACGGCGGGGTATATCCCAAGGATGCGCCGACAATCGCCGACAGCGGATTGAGCGTCGTGCGGTGGGGAGGGAATGCGACCTCGCGGCAATCTCCCACGCGAATCCGAGGAATGACGAAGCAGTCAAGTCGATTGCCGGTTCCACCGTGTCAAAGGACTGCACATTGTCCTTGTACACGGAACCGTTCCCATTAAGAGCGGCGAACTGATCCACTCCATTCGGCGGACACGCCACCATATTGGTCACGCTTCCTTTGGTAGCCGCGGAATTCGGCCCCCCAACCACCGGCAGAACAAACGGCGGTCCGTTCGGAGGCACTGGCACGAGATTCNNNNGCGCCCAGTACATTGGCCTGCCACCGAGTTCCGAATGCCGCATACGCTGTGGAACTCGTCAGATAGTCGTATTCATTTGCCATCACTACGAGCCCGCCACCATGCGAAGTCGTATCCCAGTTGGCCCACGTGAATCCGAATCCAAACGGATCGGTACCGGCTTGCGTGACCGCCTTGTCGAGTTGCTTCTTCAAGTCGGCCAATAGCGCAGCCTCAGAGGTCGCGAGCCCGCTTGGATTTCCCGCCAACACAATCGCCGATACAACTCATAGTGCGCGAGCCCGCTGACGTCGTAGAGATTGAGCGTGTCCGCAGCATCGTTTGGCCCGGTGATGTATGCATTTGCCCATGCCGCGGCCTTCTGCAGATAGTACGTCGGATCCGTGTGCGGCAGCCCAGCCGGCAAGTTCGTCGCTCCCTGCAGCGCGAAATACAACTCCGTTGCTCCCAGTTCCATGTCGTCCCGCCACTCCACCTCCGGATAGAAGTCGAACGGCCCCACCGTCAACAGATTGCCCGTGGGTGACGTGTTCGCCAGATCAAAGATGTGCTCGGCGGAAAGCAGGCACTGATTCGCATAAGCGGAATCACTGGCAGCAAACACCTTGTAGCAAAGCCCGAAGTCCGCCGCCAGACGCCCCGCGATGTTCGGGCTGATCGCCGCTCCCGATCCTCCCGCCGTATTTAGAAAGACGGGTCTGTGACAGATGTACTGAAACGGAGCCGCGCACCCTTGCCAGTTGTCATCGGCCTGCGGCAGTCGCCATATATCGTGATCGCCGGTAAAGTTGTGTCCGCCCGATCCCACTCCAACTTGGTAATAGAGTGTCCGGCTGCCGTCGGCCCACATTTTCTGCAACCAGTCGAGTCCAAAGCGCCCCTCAGAGATGAAGTTCGACGCGCTCGATCCCGAACCCATCTGCCCGGGAAAGTCGCGCACGCCTGCGAGCATAAGCGCAACCGTGTAGCTGTGCGTCTCCACGAACTTCAGATAGTCGCCCGCATCCCACCATCCGCCCGAGGCATCCAGTACTGCTCCGGTTGCAGTCAGAGCGCCCGCGCTGTCGTTCTTGCTGAATTTCGGAGTGAAGTACGCACTCGCGCTCTGATCGTTCAAATGACCAGGAGCCGTGCGCAGGCTGTTTGGAATGTAGTTCGCTCCGTCCCGCGAGGTCTCGTAGTAGAAAAGTGAATTCGCCAGCGGCGTCGAATAGAGGTTCGTTCCCGAGTCGATCTTGAATGACG
>QIAL01000705.1 GCA_003225535.1 Acidobacteriota bacterium
TGTCACAGACTCCACTAGGCTGGCGAGTGACACAGACTTTCGAGTTAAGCAGACGCCGCAAAGCGGCCTTTCCTTCTATGGCAGCAATGGCAGAGGGAATAGTGTGACCGTGGATGGCGGCGAGTTCAATGACGATTCTGGCGGCGTGCGCCTGAACCTCAGCCAGGATGCCGTGCAGGAATTCCAGATTAATAGGAGCAACTATGCGGCCGAACTCGGGGGTGCGGGCGGCGCATCGATTAACATCGTGTCGAAGTCGGGCACGAACCGAATGCACGGAAGTCTCTACGGCTTTTTCCGTAAAGACGTTTTTGATGCACGCGATCCCTTCGCCTTCAGTCAGGCGCTCGCGCCCGGCCAAACTTTTGATCCCACGTCACCCGACACCCAAGGCAAGAACGTAAAAAACACCCTGAGCCGCCAGCAATACGGCGGAACGCTCGGCGGCCCCATAAGGAAAGACAAAACCTTCCTGTTCGTTGCTTTTGAAGGCTTGCGGCAGGACGCGCAGAACGCCGTTCCCCTTCTCACCAATACCAACATTTTTCGCCCCCAAAGTGATCCAGCGAATAATCAGGTGGCAATTCTGAGCGCACTAACAGCCCTAGGCGCGGCCCCGGTACCCTGCTTCACTGGGTCCTCAATACCTGCAGCGGCTTGTGCCGCCGCGCTGACCAGCGCTTTGACCATATCTCCAACCACGGGACTGAGCGCGGGTGCTAGAGCGCGGAATGCATTCTTGAACAGCCAGTTTGAAAGTAACGGCGGCGTGTTTCCGTTCAACACGCGCCAATACCAGACATCCGGCCGCTTCGATCACCAATTCAGCGATCAAAACCAGGTTTTCCTCCGCTACAGCTACGTGCACGACCTCGAAGAGAATCCCGATGTGCAATCTCTGACGGGCTTTTCGCGGGGCAGTTCAGTCCATACTTATGACAACACGCTCCAGGGCGCCTGGTTCCACCAGTTCAGCACGCGCACCTCGAATGAAGCCCGCGTGCAGTGGAGCTACAACGACTTTAACGTGATTCCCAACACCCCCGGTCAAGTGGGGCTCGATATCCCAGGTTTCGCAAATCTGGGGACTCAGATTTTCCTCCCCAATTTGACGATCATGCGGCGCTACGAATTTGCCGACAATTTCACCATGACTCGCGGGCGCCATACGATGAAGATGGGCGGCTCCGGGTTGATCCGCAACAACCATACTGAGTCCCACACGTTCTTCCCCGGGCGATTTGTTTTCGGGAACCTCCCCGGTGGCCTGCTCAGCCCATGTTTGGCGGCGCCGGCGGCTGCTTGCGGCCTCACAGGATTGAATCCGGCGGCTCTTAACTCGTTGCAGACGGTTTCTTTGGGACTGCCTCAGTTCTACCAGCAGGGCTTTGACAATCCCGTCTACGTCGCCAATCGGCCGTTCGGTGCCTTTTACTGGCAGGATTCCTGGGCCATGCGGCCAAACTTCACTCTAAATTTCGGAGTCCGGTACGAACTGGACGTGCAATACGGCAACTTGAATACGGATAAGGACAATTTTGCTCCTCGCGTTTCCTTTGCCTGGGATCCTTTCAAGAACCACAAGACCGTGGTTCGTGGAGGGTACGGCATTTTCTATTCTCCCGTCTATGCCCAGATTCCCAATGTGGTGCAGAGTTTGGGCAATGTCAATGGTTTCCGGCAGATTGCCCAGGTGTTCGTACCTCTCACAACGCCTATCACCTCGTCTGCTTCGATTTTCCAGACCCTGTTTGCGCAAGGTAAGATTGCGTGCACAACGCCGGCACCCGGGGATAATGCTTGCATCACGGCTGCGGATCTGATGCAGTTCACCGACCCGTCGAGTGTGTTCCCAACCCCAGGAGTTTTCTGCGCGACTTGTGCGAAACCCATCACTGTTACTCACACCGGCCCAAATCCTTTTTTTACTGTGCTTTTCAGCGGCCAGCCCGACTATCAGAATCCTTACTCACAGCAGGGTGAGTTTGGAATC
>QIAL01000706.1 GCA_003225535.1 Acidobacteriota bacterium
TGCAGCCAGGGGCAAAGCGCGATCGCCGATTACAACACACAGTTCAACATCTCGCCCCACGTGACGATGATTCGCGGCCACCATACTTATACATTCGGCATGCAGCTCGAAGAGGGGTACGACAACTACCTGCAAACCAACACCGGGGGCGGGTTGATCTCCTTCGGCGGATCGTGGACATCCCTCACGCCCGGGACAGTGGGAGACGGCAACGGCAGCGGAAATGGTGAGGACTTCGCTGACTTCCTACTCGGCTACGGCAATGGGCAGGGAGCCGCATTCGGTAATCAGACCAGCGGATCGCTGGTAATCTCCGGCCCAATCTCAGGGAAGCAAACCTACCGGGCGTTCTTCTTCGGCGACACCTGGCACGTGACCAGCAAGCTCACCCTGAATTTGGGTGTCCGCTACGAATTACAGGGGCCGTGGTCCGAGCGCTACGACAAGATGACCTACTTCAACCCGACGGCTACCAATTCGTCGGTGACGGGCTGCAACGGTACCGCGGGAAGTCCGTGTCTGGGGGATCTGTTCCTCGTCAAGACCGGCGTGAACAGTAGCCGCAACAATCTACCCCTTTCCAAGAAGGAGATTCTGCCTCGATTGGGATTTGCCTATGGCTTGAATAAGAAAACGGTGATTAGAGGCGGATTCGGAATCTTCTTCATTCCGAACTATGTTTCGTTTGGAACGAACCCCTACGTCGATCCTGTCAGCAGCGCCACTTCCAACTTCTTCTCCAGTAACGATCACGGCGTCTCGCCCGCGGCCACGCTCAGCGCCAACACATGCGCCGAGCCCACACTTGGCGGCGGTGCGATTACTTGCACGGGAGCCGGTCCGTTCAATCAGGGTACATACGCCGGTGGAGTGCCACAGACGGGGGCTAGTGACTTGACTGCGGTGCCGGGCCGGAATCCTTTGCCCAATGTCTCGCAATACATTTTGAACCAGAATAACTTTTCAGCAACCGGATATACCGTGCAGAAATATGGGTACCTTGAGCAGTACAATTTTGACATTCAGCGTGAACTACCCGGAGGCTTCTTTGCAGACGTTGCCTACGCTGGGTCTCACGGCGTACACCTGCCGCAGTTCAATACCAACGTCAACCAGATTCCGGACAGCTTCATTACAACCGCTGCTCAGCAATACGCCACTGGAGGCTCGGCTGCTGTTACGATCGCGCAGCCATTGGGTACCTATCCGTTCAGCCAGAGTCTTCCGGGTAGTCTTGGCCCTGGAGTTCTGTTGCAGGGCCAACTTGATCGTCCCTTTCCGCAGTATTCGGGCCTGAACCTGAACGGATACGGCTGCTGCAGCAGCAACTACAACGCCTTGCAGGCAACGGTAACACGTCGTTTCCAGGGTGGTGGCACCATGCTCGTTTCCTACACCAACGCCAAGCTGATGTCGAATACCGATACTCTTACTTCTTGGTTAGAGGGAGGGACAACCGGGGGCGTCGGAGGCATCCAGGACTGGAACAATCTGAAGGGAGAACGCTCGCTCTCCTCACAGGACATTCCACAACGCTTGGTGGTCAGCTACGTGCTTGATCTGCCGTTTGGCAAGGGCAAGAAATACCTCGCCGGCGTGAATGGTTTCGCTGGAGCGATGGTTTCCGGTTGGGGCCTGGATGGCATTACGACGCTTCAGCGCGGCTTCCCAGTAAAGATCAGCTGGGGCGGGGGCGATGCCCTGACCTCCGCCGGTTTTGGAATCGGCAGTCTCCGACCCGACTATGTGTCTGGCTGTGACAAGAACGTAGGTGGAAGTTCTTTGTCCAGAGTTTCAGAGTGGTTCAATACCACGTGTTTCACGGCACCCAGCGGAAACAACGGCAACATCAGCACGCCGAACAATCCTTGGACCTTTGGTAACGAGCCGCGCGTCGACGCTTCGCTTCGCCAGCAGGGTGTGGTCAATTTCGACTTCGCGGTCTTCAAGCGGACTTCCATCGGAGAGCGAATGAACTTTGAGTTCCGGGCCGAGTTCTTCGACCTGTTTAACCATCCTCAATTCGGGCCCCCGAACTCAACTGCAACCAGTCCCACCTTTGGGGTTGTTACTAACACGGTGAACAACAGCTTCCGGATCGCTCAGTTCGGCTTAAAGTTCATTTTCTGAAGGATCATTGTTGTATCTGGCGGGCCGGAAGACCTCTTCCGGCCGCACCTTTTGTAGCCACCTCTGTTAAGCTTGGCGCCCATGAGAACCATTCC
>QIAL01000707.1 GCA_003225535.1 Acidobacteriota bacterium
ATCCCAGTGCTCCACGGCGAAATTGCAGCCGGTGCGACCCATCCCGGTCATGACTTCATCAGCGATTAAGAGCACGCCACTCTCACGGCATATTTCGGCGATTGATTGTAGATATCCCGGCGGAGGCAGAACAGCAGCGAGCGTGGCCCCGCTCACCGGTTCAAAGCTGAAGCCGGCGGCCTCACCATTGGCATTCTCGACAGTCGAATGCGCAGCGATAGCAATACGGCATTCCAATGTGCGGGAACTCGCGCACCATCGGCAGGTATATTTCCCTCCGCCGCTTGTTTCCGGAGACCGAGAGCGCGCCGAGCGTCGACCCGTGATAGCTCTGGTGTCGGCTGAGAATCTGATGCCGCTGGCTTTGGCCGATTTCCACCTGATACTGACGTGCGAGTTTCAGTGCGGTCTCGACTGATTCCGAACCTCCGCACGTAAAGTAAACCGCTCCGCCTTCGAAGTGCTTTCCCGCGAAGGCCAGCAACTCCTCCGCATATTCCTCGGCGATGGGAGTCGTGAATTGGCTGGTGTGAACGAACTCCAGTTTCCCTGCCTGCTCGGTCATGGCCGCCGAGATCTCGGGAACACCGTGACCGATCAGATTCACCGCAGCGGACCCCGCCAGATCGAGATACTTGTTCCCTGCGGAATCCCACACATAGACACCTTCCCCGCGAACCGCAACCGGAAACTCCTTGCGGAAAGATCGGCGAAAGACAGACGAGCGAGATTCCCCCTGCTTCTTCATCGTCAAATCGGTCACCCACGGATTATCTCAGAATAGGAATGCTGCTCCGGAATGGGCTGTCGATGCCGATTCGTCAACAGGAATCGCCGCGGGCTTCCTATAAGATTGAAATTCCGGCACTGGACATGACGAAACTGCTGCGTTTCTTCCGGCCATCGCACCAGCACACGGCCTTCTCGGCGACTCTGCTGCTGATCACGGCGGTGATGCTATCGCGTGTGATTGGGTACGCGCGCGATGCCTATATCGCCTGGGCCTACGGCGCAGGCGGAGCCACGGATGCCTACGTGGCGGCGTTCACGCTGCCTGATTTTCTCAACTACATCGTCGCTGGCGGCGCGGCATCGATCACGTTCATTTCCATCTACACCCGATTCCTCGCTGAGAAACGCGACGAGGACGCGCAGAAGACGTTTTCGATCATCATTACCGTCATGACCACGGTGATGATTGCGGGCACAATTGCCACTGAGATCTTCGCGCCACAATTCGTGCGCTGGTTCGTCAAAGGATTCACCCCCGACAAGGTCGACCTGTGCGTTCGCCTGACACGCATTCTGCTGCCCGCACAAATCTTCTTCTATGTGGGCGGGGTCGTTTCAGCCGTGCTGCTCTCCCACCGGCTTTTCCTGTTTCCGGCATTTGGCCCGCTGATCTACAACCTCTTCATCATTCTGGGAGGAGTCATTGGTGGACGCCATTTCGGCATCGCCTCGCTTGCCTATGGGGCATTGGCAGGCGCGTTCGCCGGCCCATTTCTCGCCAGCGTGATCGGGGCGGCTCGCATTGGCACCGGATACCGGCCCTCATTTGATATAGGAAATCCGGCATTTCGCGAGTGGGTCAAACTTTCGGTTCCGCTTATGCTTGGCGTATCGCTCGTGACCGCCGACGATTGGATTCTTCGGCACTATGCTGCCACCGGCATCGGCGACATCACCCGCTTAACGTTCGCGAAGCGGTTGTTCGCCGTGCCAATCGCGGTCCTGGGGCAAGCGACCGGGCAGGCCTCTCTGCCTTTCTTCGCGCGGCTGTTCAATGAAAAGAAATTGAAGGAATTCGCCGACACCGTCAACGACTCGGTCTACCGTGTCTCGGCAGCATCGGTGCTTGCTACNNNTACTGGTACGCAAACCAGTGCTGTGTACTTCTTCTGGTTCTCGCTATCGTTGGTGCTTTGGTCGGCGCAGGGTCTGTATGCGCGGGCGTTTTATGCAGCCGGCGACACGCTGACCCCGATGATTGCGGTCAGCGTGATCACGGTATTGTCGCTGCCGATTTACTCCTTCCTGTTTCACGCGTTCGGAGTGATTGGCCTCGCATGGGCATCCGATATCGGGATCGGCATCAACCTGCTGGCGCTGGCTGCGCTTCTTGGATATCGACGGTTGGTGCCGCTCGGCGGATTGCGCTGGAAAGAATTGGGGA
>QIAL01000731.1:0-2289 GCA_003225535.1 Acidobacteriota bacterium
GGACGGTCGAGTGGGAACACGCCGGGATTCACGACGTTGCCCAGGACATAGTATTTCTTACTGCTGTACGCCACGGGTGTGATGATTGTGCGCGGAGTGCGATAAAATTTTGAAAGCTCCTGGTCGATGTTCGTGCGCAATTGATCAATGGTCAGCCCTGAGGCCATCACATCCTCGGCTTGCAAATAAGTGATTCGCCCATCGGGTCCGATCGGCACTTCGGCGCGAGCCAATTCAGGCTGGCCGAAAAGATTGAAGCTAAGCACATCGCCGGGGCCCAAAGTAAATCGCTGCTGCCAGGCAGAACGCTTGAGAGGCTGGGTGATGCCGAACGAGCCGTTCGTTTCGGTTCCCGCCGCGTCGGGGGCAGCAGCTACCGCGACAGGTTCAACCGCTGCGTTCGTCTCAACAGGTTGAACCGTTGCATTCGCCCCGGCAGGCTGTGCCTGGAGCTTCGAGCGCAGGATTTGGGTGGCCGCATCCAGGCTGTTGGACGGAGAAGAAGGAGCCGGATCGGCGGCGCGGGCCGTTCCTGCCAGAGCAAGACACAGCGCGAAGCAGGTCGTCCAGCGGCTTAACCGATCCTTGAAAGCAGGTTTTTCAGCGTGATTGACCACAGAGCCCACTAAATTGCACTTAGCGTTCCGGAGTGTCTCCAGATGTTCACGCGTAGGTCCAGCATGAACTATACCAGTATCCGAGAGCCAAATCAAATTGGGAAGATTTTGCGCCAGCAACACCGCTTCCGGCTGCGACGCCGGCGGCAGTTCCACAAGGATTACGATATTGTCGATGCTCCGCCATTGGCTCAGCGCGGACTGCCATTGCTTGCGCCGTTCCAGATTCCAGACCCAGCCTGGCAACGGAATGTGAACCATCGGTTGCGGGTCATCCCCGGTCAATTGCTCGGTCACCTGCATCGGAGACGAGAGCACGCTCGTGCTGACGGCGTTGTTCGATCCACCTCCAGCGAGCAACCCGTGGGGTTTGCCATGGCCGTTGCCGCTCAATCGCAGCGTTTCTTCGGGGTTCGGTGCATCGGGCGGAATCGTCGCCACCGTCAGAACGCGAAAACCGCATTCGCTAGCGGCCTGGGCAAGCATATTCACCCAGGTGGAACGGCCTTCTCTGGTATTGGCCGAAGTAATCCCACAGACAAGTCCATGGTTGGGAGAACTGCTGAGCTTGCCCTGGATCGCGGTCCAGGTGCGGAACGCCCAATTGCGTTGCTCGGCGGGAGTCATTTTGTCCAGATCGCCGAGGGTGGCCAGCACCGGCAGTTCGGTCACACGCTCCACATCGCGCGGTCCTTTGAGACGGCTGTCGGTAATTTCAAGGAACAGCAAAACGACCAGGGTCGCAAAGAATCCGACCACACCCGCAAAGATCGTCATGACCATGATCTTGGGCCCACTCTTTTTGACTGTGACCTCTTTTTCGGTGGCGGGAGCGAGGATTTTGCAATAGCCCGGAGCATTGGTCATGTACATCTGCGCTTCTTGTTGCCGCGCCGCCAGCGTGACCCGCTCGGTTGAGTAAGCTGACAATTGGCTGCTGATCGTTTCAGGATGCTCTTGCCCGGCTGGCTTTTGTGTTACCGGCGGTTGATCGGGAGCATCGTTCAGCTTTGCAATCTGCTCCTTGAGGTAATTGACTTCTGCTTGCTTTGTTTGCACCGTCGGATGAGCAGGGGTGTATCTGCTCAACGCGTCATCGAGTTCGATCATCTTCTTTTGCAGACTCTCTTGCAAGATCGCGACCCGGCTTGACGGCTTCCCCGAATTCATCGGAAAGGAGTTCAGCTTCTTTGTAAGCAGCTCAATGTATGAATCCGTCGTGAACAGTTGGGCTTTCAACGATTCATTTGCCTCGCCCGCATCCTTCCGTTGCAATTCGCGCATGAAGTTGGTCGCTTCGGCCGCGTACAAGTTTGCGAGATTGGTCGCATCTTTCATCGTTAGGGCGCTCACCATCACGACGACTACGTCCGACTCGCGCACCGGAGAGATGAGCACTCGCGACTCCAACGAACCTGCCGAAATGGGCGGGACCGCCTTTGGTGCTACTGCCTGCAGCAGTTCCGGCGCTTTGAGATAACTTGCAAAGGTGTGATCGGTAAGCTGGCGCGGTTTGTAGAACGTTGTCGAATTCGGAGCTTCAAATCGCACCAACTGAACCGAGGCTGTATACGCATTGCGCCATTTGTGGCTGGTGTAGAAGTACACGGTGCCGGCAAATAATCCGCCCACCAGAATCATCCAATACCAGCGTCGCAGCACGCCTTCGGTT
>QIAL01000731.1:2310-3186 GCA_003225535.1 Acidobacteriota bacterium
CATTCCCAGGCATCGTCCCCCCACGCGACGCTGTCCGGCCCGGACCTCGTTCGTAGCGGGCATCCGCTTTAAAGTCCTGATCGTCGTGCATCATTGCGCCATTTGGTTTTTCAGTAGCCTTCCAGAAACAACTCTTCCGCAAAAACTAACGGTTGTTTCCTGGGAGCTAAGGGTATCCTCATCGCAAAAATACGGAGAATGAGGTAATTACCTGCCGAGGAGTACGTAATTGGCCCCATTTTGCCTCTGTCCCTATTGAATCCCTATTTCACCAACTGGTTCTGGAAGGCATAATGCGTCAACTCGGCATTGGTTTTCAAACCCATTTTTTCGAGAATTCGCGTGCGGTAAGTGCTTACCGTCCGAACACTTAACGACAGTTCGCGGGCGATTTCGCTGACCGTCTTTCCTGAGGCGATCTGGCGCAACACCTGAAACTCACGGTTTGACAGCAATTCATGCGGCGGTTTGTCCGTTTTAACCGTTAAATACGCCGCCATGATCTCGCCCAGTGAAGGGCTGATATGACGCCCGCCGGCCACCACCTTTTTAATCGCACCCACCAACTCCTCCGGCGCCGTTTCCTTCGTCATGTAGCCTGACGCCCCCGCCTTGAGCACCCGCACCGCGAATTGATCCTCAGGATGCATGCTCAGGACCAGAACCGGCACCTTGGGCCTGGATTTCTTGATCTCTTTCAGCACCTCCAGTCCGCCGCGCCCCGGCATGGTGATGTCCAGAACGATTACGTCCCACCGCTCTTTCCAGACTCGGTTGAGCACTTCCTGGCCGTTGCGGGCCTCGCCGAACTCAGCTCGTTTGAACTCGTCGGCGAGAATTTGTTTTAACCCGTGGCGAACGACCGCGTGATCGTCT
>QIAL01000732.1 GCA_003225535.1 Acidobacteriota bacterium
AAACGCGTTGAGGATCTGAATGCAGAAGTCATGCTCGAAGTGATCGAAGAGCAGGCAGCCCAAGGCGTCGACTACATGACCATCCACGCCGGCGTGCTCATCCAATACCTGCCACTGATTTCCAAACGCATCACCGGCATCGTCAGCCGCGGTGGCGCCATCCTCGCCCAATGGATGGCCTACAACCACAAACAAAATTTCCTCTACGACCGCTTTGACGACATCGTCAAGATCTTCAAAAAGTA
>QIAL01000733.1 GCA_003225535.1 Acidobacteriota bacterium
CGCCATGCTCTGCTATGTCACCCCCAAAGAACACCTCGGCCTGCCTAACGAAAAAGACGTAAAGGACGGAATTATCGCGTATAAGATTTCCGCCCACGCCGCCGACATCGCGCGAGGACGTCCCGGCGCCCGCGACCGCGACGACGCCCTAAGCTATGCGCGATATAAATTCGACTGGGAAAAGCAGTTCGCCCTCTCCCTCGACCCCGAGACCGCCCGCGCTATGCACGATGAAACCCTCCCCGATGACTACTACAAGGAAGCCGCCTTCTGCTCGATGTGCGGCCCCAAATTCTGCTCGATGAACTATTCCTCCAAGGTGGACGAATACAACAAGTTGGTTACGCTGAAATAGCACGTCTCATATGGGGGATAGCTGGCTCGGCAGTCCGCGGAAGCCTAGCTATCCGCTCCTACTCGCGATTTCCCCCTCACAGTCCCCCAACGTCCAAAATATGAAATCTCATACATAACGACGTCTGCACATTCCAATTTGTGTGGCAGTTCTCCCGTCGCACCCAAAGAAAGTTTCTTTTGATTCAATGTCTTGACGCGTGTATAAGATTTGGGCTATCAATTGCCCATTGTTAAGAAGATCTGTCTAGTCAAGTTATGTGATGGGTGCTCGACTCAGTCTCCTACGATTGGGCTCGCTCCACATGTTCGACTCGCTCGTTTTGGGCGTGCGAGTGAAATGACAGCTGCCAAGCTGAAAATCACTAGGGGGTCAAACCAGATGATTTACACCAACAGGCGTGTATTCGCATTAATCATTGGGCTACTCGTGACGGTATTCGCAACCGGCAATTTGCTTGGCCAGGCTACCGCAACGGGCACGATCCAAGGCACTGTGACCGATAAATCGAACGCCGTAGTAGCGGGAGCACAGGTCGTCGTGACTTTCAAAGCAAAAGGCGTCACCCGCACCGCAACGACCAGTGATACCGGCACTTACCGTTTCGATCTCGTGCAGGCCGGAACCTACGAGGTCAAAGTCACGAAGCAGGGTTTTGCCACCGTCCTTCAGAACGCAGAAGTTCAGGTCGGTCAATCAGCAACCGTGAATGTGTCTCTTAACCCTGGAACGGCAACTGAAGTCGTTGAGGTTTCTGGCGAGGCTCCCATCGTGGATCTCGAAAAGACCAGCGTCAGCCAGAACATTACTCCCACCGAAGTGGAACAGCTTCCCTTGGTTGGGCGTGATGCCGCCAACCTGGCGTACCTTGCTCCGGGTGTCAAAGCGACCGACTCCTACGATCCAACGAAGAACCGATACGCGGTTCTCTCGATTAACGGCTCCGACGGTCGCAACATCAACACGACCATCAACGGAGTGGACAACAAGGACAACACCGTCGGTGGCGCGGTCATGCAGATGCCGCTCGAAGCCGTGCAGGAATTCCAGATCAGCACGCAGCGCTTCTCCGCAGAGAACGGACGCTCCCAGGGAGCCGCCATCAACATGATCACGAAATCCGGCACCAACCAGTACCACGGTTCGGTCTTCGGATACTTCCGTGACGCAGCCTTGCAAACGGCGCAAAAGGTTGCAAACGGGGACGGCACGACCACAGCCCAGAGTCCCGACTACAGCCGACAGTTCTTCGGTGGATCGGTTGGCGGTCCGTTCGTGAAAGACAAGCTCTTCGGCTTCTTTGCCATTGAGCGCCAACGCGAGGACCAGTCGCTGGCTGAGGCTACAACCGCCTACAATGAGCTTGTACTCGCCCAGCAGAACGGGCTGGCTGCGCAGCCGGCTTTGTCGATTCCCCGCCCATTTCACGAGTGGCGCTATAACGGCCGCATGGATTGGACGATCAACAACAAGAACAGCGCCTATATCAGCTACAGTTCGCAAGCCAACGACAGCTTGAACGACCAGTCGGGCGACACAGGCGATTTGACGGAAGGCAACTTCACCACCAACCACCTCCAGATCGCCAACTTCACACTGAATTCTCAGATTTCGCCGTCGCTCGTCAACCAGTTCACCTTCGGTTTCCAATACTGGAACAACTTGATCGCCAGCAAGATCAGCGCGCCGCTCGTCACCTTCCCCGACGCGTCGTTTGGAACGAATGGCAACGTTCCGCAGCAGTCGTTCCAGCGTAAGTTTCAGTTTAAGGATGACATCTCGAAAACCTTCGGCAAGCACACCATCAAAGCCGGAGTCGACTACATCTACAACCCGGTGTCAGGTGGATTCTTCGAGTTCAACTCGACCCTGGAAGCTGACTTCCTTGTCAACCCGAGCACGATTCTGGGCGACACGACTACATACCCCCAGGGCTTTGCGACACCGGGCCTGGTCGGTGGAATGTCGTTCTCGAACGGCGATCCGTACTTCCTGGTTCCTACCAAACAGCTTGGGTTCTATGGGCAGGATGACTGGAAGGTCAACAACCGCTTGACTGTGAATCTGGGTCTGCGCTGGGACCGCGACTTCAATTGGTTCGGCTCATCCGACATTACCAAGAGTCGCTCCTATCAGTCGCTACTTGCCATCGCATCCGTCAACCCGATTGCCGCTTACAACA
>QIAL01000552.1:0-9752 GCA_003225535.1 Acidobacteriota bacterium
GATCCCGGCTAGGACCTGCCGCACTTCCGTTCCAATATCGATTTCCAGCCGCAAGAGCTTATCCGACTTCGGCACCCGCTCGGCGACTTTCACCAGACCCACTCGCAAGTCGACTTTGGCAAAGTCGTCAATCGCGATCTTGCCGTCAGTCGTAGTGACAACCGCCGGTGTGCCTACCGGTTTTGCTGGCGAAATTGCGGGGGCGGCCGGTTCCTTTACTTCCTCACCCGGCCCTCGTTGCTGATCTTCCATCTTCTGCATCCTTTCGATGGCGCTCTTGTCGGCCCGCGGAAACACAGGGCTGATATCGCCAAGCTTGGTACCAAGCGGCAGCTGGCCCCAATCTAGTTTGTTCAGATCGAGTTTCTTGATGTCTCCCAGTCCCATCTGCTGCCAGATCTTTGCGGTGGCGTCCGGAATGACCGGATGCGCCAGTGCCGTCGCAATCCGCAGCGCTTCGGCCGACGTGTACAGAACCGTCGCCAGCCGCGCCCGGCTCTCATCATCCTGTTTCTCCCCCAGCGACCAGGGCTCGTTCTCGACGATGTATTTGTCGACCGTCGCGACGAGGCCCCATGCCGTTTCCAATGCACGGGAGAACTGAAACTGATCGAACAGGGCAGAGAACTCTCGGATCGCCTTCCGCGCCGTTTCGGCCACCACATCGTCGGCAGTCGTCTTCGCCGCCCCAGGCGATGGATACGGCACTTCACCCTTGAAGTACCGGTTGATCATCGTCAGAGTACGACTGGCCAGATTCCCAATGCCGTTGGCCAGGTCCGAGTTGTAGCGCTGCACCAGCGCGTCGAACGAAAATGATCCGTCCTGTCCGAACACCACTTCGCGCAACAGGAAATAGCGCAACGCATCTGCTCCCAGCACGTCGAGAATGGTCTCGGTGCGCACGATGTTGCCGCGCGACTTTGACATCTTGCTCTCTTCAAACAGCAGCCAGCCGTGCGCCACGATCGCTTTCGGCAGCGGCAATCCTGCCGCCAGCAAAAATGCCGGCCAGTACACGCAATGGAACCGAACAATTTCCTTCCCGATCATGTGGACATCAGCGGGCCAGTATTTCTTGAAAGCCTCTTGCGCGCCCGCGTGAGTCGAGCCATAACCAATCGCGGTGATGTAGTTTGCCAGCGCATCGAACCAGACGTAAATCACGTGCTTGGGATCGTCCGGAACAGGAACGCCCCACGAGAAGGTCGAGCGGCTGATCGACTGATCGCGCAGCCCTGACCGGACGAATGAAATCACTTCATTGCGTCGTGTCTCGGGCCGAATGAAGTCAGGATTCGCGTAAAGTTCGAGCAGTTTGTCCTGAAATGCCGAGAGCTTGAAGAAGTAATTCTCTTCCTGGACGGTTTCGGTGATGCGCCCGCAAATCGGGCAGGGATCACCCGGCTGCGCGCCATCGACATAGAGTTCGTCAGAAACGCAGTATTGTCCCGTGTATGTGCCCTTGTAGATGTATCCGTTGTCGCGAATGCGGCGGAACAGTTCCTGCAGGCGTTTCTTGTGCCGCTCTTCGGTCGTGCGGATGAAATCATCGTTGGAAATTCCCATCCGCTTCCACAGCGCGCGGAATTCCCCGGAGATCTCGTCTGCATATTGCTGCGGCGATTTGCCGGCGGCCTCTGCTGCGCGCTCGATCTTCTGCCCGTGCTCGTCGGTCCCAGTGAGAAAGAATGTATCCGCTCCTAGCTGACGTTGGCGACGCGCAATCGTATCGCAAGCAATCGTCGTGTAAGCATGCCCGATATGGGGGCGCGCGTTCACGTAGTAAATCGGTGTCGTGATGTAAAACTTCCTGGTCATAAGTTCTTTAAATCACGCGGGAGACGAAGTTTCAGCAAGAAAACCTTCGTGTACCTTAGTGTCCTTAGTGGTTAATGATTTTTGCTTCCGTCTATGTACGCCCGTGCCGCTTCCTGCATCACCGTCTTCAGAGGCACATGATGCTCCGCCGCGATTCGCCGGCAGTCCTCGTACTCAGGCGCGTAATTCGTGACGGTCCCGTTCATGCTGGCGATCTTGATGCGAACCTCGCCCCACTCAATGCGTACGCTCTCCCAACGCCGGGCCAGCGTTTGCCGCGATTCTTCCCTGCGACGAACTCCCAAAGTCGTGGTCTCTGAAAATATCAGCTGAGCCAATTTCTCCGCATCTTCCGGTTTGCAGAGTACGGTCAGCAGCGTGCCGGGCCGGTTCTTCTTCATCTGCACCGGCATTCCGAACACGTCTAAAGCCCCTTCTTCCAGCAAACGATCCATCACGTATCCGAAAACTTGCGGATTCAAATCGTCGAGATTGGCTTCAAGAACAGAGACTGTTTCCGACTTCGTTTTCGCAGCGAGCGCCGGCAACGCCTCGCCGATCACCAGGCGGAGCACGTTGGGATGCCCCGGAAAGTCCCGCGATCCCGCTCCGTACGCTGACTTTCCGATCTTCATCTCCGGGAACGCGCTGAAACGTGTTGCCAGGGTCCGGGCAATCGCCGCTCCGGTAGGGGTAACAAGTTCTGCTTCAATGCCTGACGAATATACGGGCACACCTTTCAACAACTCGACGGTCGCGGGCGCGGGCACCGGGAACGTTCCATGTGCACATTTCACCGTGCCGCCCCCGACATTCAGAGGCGAACAAACAATCTCGTCCACACCGAGTGCTTCGATACCCACGGCGGCACAAACGATATCCACGATGGCGTCAGCCGCTCCCACCTCGTGGAAGTGAATGGATTCCGCCGGGACGCTGTGTATTTTGGCCTCAGCCGCGCCCAGAGCCTCAAAGGCGCGAATAGCCGTCTCTCTGGCCGACTCAGAGATCGCTGCTGCTGAAATGATCTGGCGTATTTCCGTCAACCCACGATGGGGATGTACGTGTTCATGCTCGTGTGGCGCGGGCGCTTTCGCCCGCGACTGCTCGGTATTTTCGTGATGAGAGTGCTCGTGAGAGTGGCCGTGCCCATGTTTGTGATCGTGGTCAGCTTTCGCGGGCGAGAGCGCCCGCGCCACATCTTGCTTGGCCCAGTACTCCTCCCGAGGCATATCCTTTTCGCCATCGACCCAGACGTCCACTTTGGTGGCCGAAATCCCGCTACGCACCACCCTGGAAATCTCCAGCTTCGCGCCGACTCCGAGCGCCGCCACCGTTTCTTCCAGCAGTCGCGCCGGAACTCCGGCATCCACCAGGGCGCCCAGAAACATATCGCCACTGATGCCGGAAAAACACTCGAGGTAAGCGATGCGCATAAAAACTCGTGAACGACTGAGTTTTCATCATAGGGAACGGTGGTATCCGCGGTCAAACGTCCGGCGCGCTTCGACTCTGTTAAAATCACTGTTTCTTCAACAGTTTAGAGGGTCTCCTTGTATCGTCATCTCGAACGTCGTCTCGCCCAGCGGGTGCTGGGGTGTTTGCAGGAGCGTAGTCCCGGGGTAACGCTGCCTCCGGTTGTCATTGAACAGCCTCCGAAGGTGGAACTCGGGGACTTTGCGATTCCTCTTTTTCCCTTTGCCAAGCCGCTGCGTTCGGCACCGTTGAAGATCGCCGAAATGATCCGCTCGGAGATTGGGCCCATCGAAGGCATCGCCGAGTTGCAAGTCGCTCCGCCGGGATATTTGAATATCAAAATTGACCGCGCCTGGATGGCTGCCGCTCTCGCGACAGATCAGAAGCCCCCCGCCGACGTTGCAGCCGGCAAGATCCTGGTCGAGCACTCGAGCATCAATCCGAACAAAGCTGCCCATATCGGACATCTTCGCAACGCGATCCTTGGCGACACCTTTGTGCGCCTGCTGCGCTATGCGAGCAGGATAGTTGATATTCAGAACTACATCGATAACACCGGCGTTCAGGTTGCCGATGTCGTAGTCGGATTCACTCAGCTGGAAAAGAAGTCGCGGGCGGAAATCGAAGCTCTGACGCGTCAGCCACGGTTCGATTACTACTGTTGGGATTTGTATGCCCGCGTTTCGCAATGGTACGAAGCCGATAAGCAGAATAAGCAAGTCCGGCTGCAGACGCTCCACGCCATCGAAGACGCCGGGAGCGAAACCGCCGCGATTGCGGAACTGATCTCCATCGCCGTTCTTCGCCGGCATCTGGAGACGATGGACCGGCTCGACATCGAATACGACTTCCTTCCACGTGAAAGTGAGATTCTTCACCTGCATTTCTGGAACGCGGCTTTCGGCAAGCTCAAGGAAAGCGGCGTGCTGACCTTCGAAGAAAGCGGCAGGAACAAAGGGTGCTGGGTGATGCGGAGGGCGGGAACTGGAAAGGCCGATCCGGCAACTGACGGCACCGACGACGAAAAGATCGAAGAGGAAGATCAGAAGGTCATCGTCCGCTCCAACGGCACGGTCGGCTATGTCGGCAAAGACATCGCCTACCACATGTGGAAGTTTGGACTGCTCGGCTTGGATTTCGGATACCTCAAGTTCTATCGCTATCCCAACCAGCACGACTGCTGGATTTCAACGACCGATGGCGAAAAAGGTCATCCTCACTTCGGCGATGTGGCCGAGATCTACAACGTCATCGACGCTCGCCAGTCTGAGGCCCAAAACACCGTCATCGAAGCGCTGCGCGGCCTTGGACACGGCGAGGCTGCCGATCACTACACGCACTTCTCCTACGAGATGGTCGCGCTGACTCCCCGCTGCGCCGCCGAACTCGGCTACATGCTGAGTGAGGAAGACAAGACCCGTTCTTACATCGAGGTCAGCGGCCGCAAGGGCTTCGGCGTGAAGGCCGACGACTTGCTCGACCAGCTCATCGCGTCCGCCAAGAAAGAAGTCGATTCCCGCCATCCACAGCTCAGCGAGGCCGAGCGACTCGGCATCGCGACCCAGATCGCCATCGGCGCACTGCGTTATTTCATGCTGAAGTACACCAAGCAATCGGTGATCGCATTTGATTTCAAAGAAGCTCTCAGTTTCGAGGGCGAAACGGGGCCGTACGCCCAATATGCGGTTGTGCGCGCCGCCAGCATCTTCCGCAAGGCCGGAGTTGACGCCGATACCTTCTGCGATACCTTGACGGTGAACTCGTCGCCTGACAGTCTTGCCACGTACCTGTCCGGCGATGTCGGCAATGAATTCTGGGAACTCTGGCTCGCCGCGTCCAAGACGTCCTACGTAATCGACCAGTGCATCGCCACTACCGAACCAGCCTATCTGGCCAAGCATGTGTTTCAGTTGGCTCAGCTTTTTAACACGTTCTATCATCGTCATCCCATACTTACCGAGCCAGACGAGAAGCGAAAACAATTCTTATTAGCTACGGTGGCCGTGGTCCGCCGGGAATTGATTCATGCTCTCGCGGGTATGGGCATCACAGTGCCTCCTGTCATGTAAAATGCGTGCCAGCATGCAGCGGGGTCGCGCTGCATCCCTTGTGCCATGACCAACCCCGCTCCGCAATCGACTTTGCATCCGGTGTTCCGCCGCATTGTTCTACTTCTGCTTGCATTCCTCATCCTTCTGGCTGTGGCGGGATTTCTTTACGAGAACATTTCCGAGGCCCGCGACCGGCGCTTCAATCCCTTGGAGGGGCGGCTGCTGGATGTGGGAGGACGCAAGATGCATATCGACTGCGCGGGCGAGGGAAATCCCACGGTCATCCTCGATTCCGGGCTGGGCGACAGCTATCTTTCCTGGCGCAAGGTCCAGCCGGAGATCGCCAAATTCACTCGAGTGTGTTCCTACGACCGCGCCGGACTCGGTTACAGCGATCCCAGTTCCCAGCCGCGCACGAGCAAAGTGATTGCCGAGGAACTGCACGCCCTGCTACGGGCCGCGAGTGTTTCCCCGCCGTACGTCATCGTGGGCCACTCTATGGGCGGATATGACGTTCGCGTCTACACCAGCCTCTACCGCAATGAAATCGTCGGGATGGTTCTGGTGGACGCATCTCATCCCGACCAGGAGAACCGCTTTCCAGCTGAGTTGAAGAACATGGAAGGAAGCTGGCATCGTGAGGCGCAGTTCATTGCTTCCACCATGCCTTTCGGGATTCCACGCCTTCTCGGTCTGTGCGATAACGATGCCGTGAGCCGTGCCGCCGATTGCAATTGGCACAGTGCCAGAGAGCAACTAGCGGAAATCAGTGCCTTTCCTGAGAGCGCCGCGGAGACGTCCCAAACCGGCACACTCTCAGATATGCCACTGGCCGTTCTGTCGCACGACCCCGACAAACCCTCGAGTGATTTGCCGCCCGACCTCGCAAAACCCACCAATGAGGCTTGGGAGAAAATGCAGGAGGAACTGGCCCACCTCTCAACTCGTGGGACACAGACGGTCGCCAAGAACAGCGCACACTACATTCAGATCGATCGTCCCGACGTTGTCATCGACGCGGTGCGCAACGTCGTCGAACAAGCGCGACAAGCCCCGTCGCAATCGGCTCCTGCCAATCGTTGATTGCTCCTGACTCTGAGCCTGCGAACCTGTTACCCTTTTCACTCACCTTGAACCTTCCCTGTCGCCGACAGAAGGTAGCGCTGACGCCTGTCCTGAGCGGAGTCGAAGGATCCCGCCGGCTGTCGCGAGGCCATCTTGGCCTCGATCCGGCATTCTCCCAACACGTTTTAGGAGTTGCTTGATGGAAACGCCTGCACGCAAAACGTACTTCTTGATTGTCGCGATCCTTCTCCGTGGGCTCATGAGCCCCGGTTTCGCACGTAGCCAGGACGCAGCCGCGGGAGCGCCGCCCACCGCTTCCACTGAGCGCCCCCGGATCGGACTCGCCCTCAGTGGCGGAGGCGCGCTCGGTCTCACGGAAATTGGGGTCATCAAGTGGATGGAAGAAAATCATATCCCCGTAGATCGCATCGCCGGCACCAGCATGGGGAGCATTATCGGTTCCATGTACGCGACCGGGATGACTCCGGCAGAAATCCAGAAATTCGCAAAAAAGATCGATTGGGATGCGGCGTTCCTTCCCGAACCCGGATATACCGAGCTTTCGTATCGCCGCAAACAAGACCGCCGCGACTTCGTGGTTGCCGCGCCCCTAGGGCTAAAGCACGGGCTCAAAGGCCCAAATGGACTCAACTCGGGCCAAGCCGCGGGATTGCTTCTGGACCGCATCGCGTTCGCGGATGCGGAGATTACAAACTTCGATGATTTGCCGATCCCCTTCCGCTGCGTCGCGACCGACATGCAGAGCGGCGAGGCCATTGTTCTGCATGACGGTTTTCTGGCAGACGCCGTGCGAGCGTCCATGGCGATTCCCGGTGTCTTTACTCCGGTGGAACTGAATGGCCGCATCTTGGCCGACGGCGGCATGGTGCAGAACATTCCGGTCGAAACTGTCCGAGATATGGGCGCCGACGCTGTGATCGCCGTCGAACTTCACTATCCTCCCGCCGACATCGGACAGTTAGGAACTCTCGTTGGCGTGTTGTCGCGGGCTATCGACGTCATGATCACCCAGAATGAGCACCATTCCCTGGCACTGGCTAAAGCCAAGGTCCGCGTCGATATGAAGGGATTTGCCATCACCGACTACAACCGGGTCGATGAACTCGTCCAGCTTGGATATGAAGCCGCGGCCAGCCAATCCGCTGAACTCTTGCCATACGCCATCACCGATTCCGCCGAGTGGCAGCGATATCTCGACGAGCGCAATGCGAGAAAACGCGTACCCATGACAAACGTCGAGAAAGTCGTTGTGGCTGGCGCCGATCCCGACACAGATCGCAGAATTCAGCAGGAACTCACGAAAAGCGTGCAGGGTTTACTCAATCTTCCGCATCTCGAGAAACAGCTAACGAGGATTGCCGGCGAGGGTCAGTTCGACCGTTTGGGATATGAGGGTTTCAGCCAAAATGGCGTGCCCGCGTTGCGCGTAACCGCCCACGAAAAAACTTACGGCCCGCCGTTCATCGACCTGGCAGTAAACGTCGAAGGCTCCGGCGTCGCAGCCTTCGATTTCTCCGCCGGCACTCGCATCACGTTCATGGATCTGTTTCATCGCGGAGGTGAGTGGCGATCGGATCTTCTGTTCGGCTCCAGTCGTTCAGCGGGCTCACCCGCATCGCGGTGTTCGGCGACGAGCGCGCCGGTGGCGGCTTCGACATTGGTTTCGATTCCGGACGCCACAGCGAATTTCGTGTCGGTTACGAGCTGTTTGAAGGAAAGTTGGCTCCACTGATCGGAGCTGCCGGTTTGCCCATTGTTCACGGCAGTACGGGCGAATTCCGGGCCCGTTTCGTTTGGGACGGCCAGGATAGCCCCTCCGTCCCCAGTCGCGGCTCTCGCGTTGTCGCGACAGCCACGCGCGTGCTGCAGAGTCCGGGTCTGGCACACCCCATCGGGCAACTGGACGTGCAAAGTTCCCACTTCGTGCGTCTGGGCGACAAGACCTCGCTTTTTGTTGATGCCTCCGGCGGAACAACATTTCATGGATCTGCCGGTCCCTTTCAGGTCTTCTCTCTAGGCGGCCCGTTTCGTCTGGGTGCCTATCTTCCTGACGAATTTCTTGGGAATCACTACGCATATGCATCTCTCGGCTTTCGGCGAGAACTGTACCGCCTCCCCCAGTTGATAGGAAGAAAGATCTACTGGGGTGGATGGTACGAGGCCGGATCTGCATTTGGAAACCAGATCAATAGTCAGGGACCCGTGGTTGTGCGCGGCACGTTCAATCTAGGAGTAATCGCAGATACGATCGTGGGCCCGATTGCGTTAGCCGGCAGCGTCAGCCCAACAGGCCAGAGCCGTGTGAATTTTTCGATCGGAAGATTGTTCTAGAGCTACGAGCCAAGAGCTACGAGCTACGAGCTAAAGCTACACAGTGCCGTTTGCTCGTGGCTCGTGGCTCATAGCTCGCAGCTTCATTTCAGCGACGCCATATCAATCACGAACCGATACCGCACATCGCTCTTGAGCACTCGCTCGTACGCTTCATTGACCTTTTGAATCGGCACAACTTCGACGTCGCAAGCAAATTTGTATTTGGCACAGAAATCCAACATTTCCTGCGTCTCGCGGATGCCGCCGATCTGCGAGCCAGCGAGGCTTCGTCGCCCTGCCGTGAATCGTGCCGTCGACCCCCAACAGGTCAAGATATTGTTTCCAATCCACCAACGCCGAGACGGTGTTGATGATCAAGTCGAAGTGCCCGGCTAGCTTTGTGAATGTCTCAGCATCAGATGTCGCGAAAAAGTGATCGGCGCCGAGTCGTTTTCCATCGGCCTGCTTCTTGAGCGAGTGGCTGAGGACCGTGACTTCCGCTCCTAGTGCGTGCGCCAGTTTGACCCCCATATGGCCAAGCCCGCCGAGTCCAACGATGGCGACTTTCTTCCCCGGTCCCGCTCCCCAGTGCTTCAGAGGAGAATAGAGAGTGATTCCCGCGCAGAGCAGAGGCGCGCACGCATCGAGTGGCAGATTCTCAGGCATGCGCAGCACGTAGTTCTCATCCACCACGATTCTCTCGGAATAGCCGCCGTACGTTGGCGCGCCTTCTTTGTCGCGAGCGTTGTACGTCCATATGGTCCCCACGGTGCAGTATTGTTCGAGTCCCTGCTTGCATTCCGGGCACGTGCGGCAGGAATCGACGAAACATCCCACACCAACCTTATCGCCGATTTTGTACTTGGTAACGTTCTTTCCAACCGCTGTAACGATTCCGGCGATTTCATGTCCCGGCACCATCGGGAAAATCGCTTCCTCCTGATATTCGCTCCATTCGTCGCGAGTCTGATGGATATCGGAGTGGCAGATGCCGCAATACTTGAT
>QIAL01000552.1:9763-26186 GCA_003225535.1 Acidobacteriota bacterium
CCCAGCGGTGCCTTAGCCAACGCTGCTGCATATCCCCTGCACTTGCTCATGATTGCTCTCTTTCTGATAGATTCACTGCAATGATTCTATAGATGACATCGGTGAGCGTCGGTTTCGTGTCAACCGTCCGATCCTGAAGAAATTATTGCTGGATTCACTCACTCCGCTTCCGGTTGGTATACTGCGCCTCTCGGTTCAATTCAAGGAATGCCCGGAGGCAATCCCTGGTGCACCTGGACAAACGTCTTTCTCTAACCCTGCTGCTAGTCGCGATCTCTGCCGGAGCCCAGCAGACCTCGACCCAAACCCCTTCAAAACTGGTGTTCACCCTGCAAGAGGTCATGATTCCTGTCCGCGATGGCGTTCATCTTCAAACTGCAATCCTGACTCCGGTCGGCCAGACTGGTCCGTTGCCGATTCTATTTCGTCGCACGCCCTATGGCGTTCCGGACAAGCCCCCGGAGCAGATGCCGTCATCGATGAAGGAACTAGCCCAGGATGGCTACATCTTTGTGATACAGAATCTGCGCGGACGCTTCAAGTCCGAAGGAGTGTTCAATCTTTCTTCGTGGGTCGACCCGAACGATCCCAAGGCGACGAACGAAACGACCGACGCCTACGATTCGATCGAGTGGCTGGTGAAGAATGTTCCCAACAATAACGGCAAAATCGGAATGTATGGCGTCTCCTACGATGGCCTCACGACAGCGCTGACACTGCTCCATCCGCATCCCGCGCTCAAGGCGATCAGCGAGCAGGCCTCGCCCGTCGATCAATGGATGAACGACGATGATCATCGCTACGGCGCATTGCGCGAAAGCTATGACTTCGAATACGCCGTTATGGAGCAAGCCGACAAGAACAAGAACACCCACTTCGACTTCGAGATATATGACACCTACGAGTGGTATCTCAATCTCGGCCCGCTCTCCAACATCAACGCGAAATATCTTCACAGCTCGATTCCGTACTGGAACTCTTCCGTCGATCACCCTGACTACGACGAATTCTGGAAGAAAGAAGCATGGGTGAATCAACTCCATTCCTCGACCGTCCCTAACCTGAACGTCGCTGGATTCTGGGATCAAGAGGATCCCTGGGGCCCGTGGCAGATCTTTCGCCACGCCGAAGAGAACAATCCACAGCGCACGAACTTCATCGTGGCCGGCCCATGGTTCCACGGCGAGTGGCAAGCTGCGAAGGGAGACGGTATCGGGCTCATCCCGTTCGGAGGACACGAGACCTCGCGCGAGTTCCGCGAAAACATCGAGGCGCCGTTCTTCCGTTACTACTTGCACGATAAGGGCGAGAAACCGCAGTGGCAGGCCAGCACGTTCCAGAGCGGGGCGAATACCTGGCGCACGTACGCCGTGTGGCCGCCCAAAGAGGCCAAGAATACGAATCTGTATCTCCACGACGACGGCACGCTTTCGTTCAGCGCGCCCGAGACCAAGAGCAGCAAGGGATATCGAGAATACGTCTCCGATCCCGCTAATCCCGTGCCTTACCGCCAGCGTCCGATTTCTCCGACCTATCCAGGCGGCGACTGGCGCACATGGGAAGTAGCCGACCAGCGTTTCGTCGATCACCGGCCCGACGTTCTGTCGTTCGTAAGCGAACCGCTCGATCACGACATAGCTGTGACCGGTCCCGTCGCGGCAGATTTATTCGCGTCAACCTCAGGCACCGACAGCGATTTCGTGGTCAAGTTGATTGATGTCTTTCCGCAGGATGCCCAGAAAAATGCGTGGAATGGCGATGAAGGACCGAAGCCCGGCCAGTACGCCCAGTCGCTAGACGGATACGAGTTGCCGATTGCGATGGAGGTTCGTCGCGGCCGATATCTCGCGAGCTATGAAAAGCCGCAGCCCTTGACTCCCAACAAACCCACCGAGTGGAACGTTCCACTGAGAGATCGCGACCACGTCTTTCTGAAAGGTCACCGCATCATGGTTCAGATTCAGTCCACATGGTTTCCGGTGATCGACCGCAACCCGCAGAAATTCGTGCCCAGCATCTACAAAGCCACAAATGCCGATTTCGTCCCCGCCACACAACGTGTCTACTGTTCCCCAGAACTACCATCGCACATAATGCTGTCGGTCATGCCGTAACGTAGCGTCGGCATCCTGCCGGCTGTGGCGGGGCCATTGTGGCCCCGCTGCGAACACCAAAAAAAATGGCCCGGCACAAAGCCGGGCCAAGCGATTCAACCTCCGACTATTTCCCGCCCGCATTCCCGTGCTGTCCCAGCCACGAGGCCAACTGCGGCTCCTGTTGCGACTTCAAATCGATACAGTTGTTGATGCGCTCAATCGCCTGCCGATAAGTCCGTTCTGCCGCAGCGATCTTGTGAGCGTTAAAGAACTCCGTTACCTGATCGCGCATTCCGGCATCACAGAAACCGCTGGTGGCTCCGACTACCTGAGCGCTCGCAAATGGACCCCCTGCCTTCTCGATCTCGGTCCAGTGCCTGCGAATGAACTCCCAGGCCAACTTCTCCCCATCTTGGTTCCCGAGCACACCCGTAACCAGTTGCAGAGCATCTTGCGACCGCACATCGGGTGAGATCGCGAAATCCAACGTGTGTTGCAGCAGTTTCGGATCGGTGAATTGTGGCAGAGTAAAGAAGTAGGCGTAATACTCCTCCGGCGACTTCGGGTTTTTCAGTGCAGCCATCACCTTGTCGTAGAAATCAGCATCTCCTTTGATGGCCGCGACGCCGAGAGCCGAGCCCGCCAACTGATGGTCCACTGACGCCGGGTCAGCGAGGGCTCTGTCCGCGATGGTTCGCGCCTCAGCCAGTGCGTCAGGATCACGAGCATCCTGGCCCAGCGCCGTCAACACACGCGATCGCAAAGTCCTTTGTTCGTCGCTTTCGTTTGGCTTGGGCTCCCAACCCACTTCCTTCATGATCGGGGTCAAGAATTGCCGCAGCCACATGCGGAACGAATCGCGGTCGCTGTCGTTGGGGAGATACTGACCAATGTAGTCGATACGTCCCAGAACATCTTCCAACACCGCGCGGGTGCGGTCATTTTGCAGACCCTGCGCGAAAGCGAGATAGTCGCCCACCGGTTCACGGCCGACCCTCACCGACGCCCATATGTCGTTCTGCAGCGAGATTCGTTCCGCCGGGCTCAATTTCGTTTCCGCATCATGCGCCAGAGCACGCACTGTGTCTGGTTGGTATCCCACCCGGTAGTAGCCCGTTGCACCGGCATTCGCAAGAACCCAGTTCGAGCAGCCGGGGAGGGTTAAATTCTCCTCCTTCTTCGTCAGCAACTCACATTTTGCGGCGCCGGTGGTCGCTGATCCTTTCAGGCACACTGGAATCTGCCAAAGCTGATCGTTCGGAGATTCGAACTTCGAGCGGTCGAAGTAATACCGCTGTTGCGTGACCGTGACATTGGTGGAGTTCCCAGAACATTGCGCTTTCACATTGATGATCGGCTCTCCCGCCTGCTTCACCCAGGTCGGCATGATTTTGTCGACTGGCTTCTTGGAAGTCTTGGCCTGCGCATCCCAGAAGTCTTCGGCAGTCGCATTCGCGTATTGGTGTTGTTTCAGATAGGCATTAATCCCAGCGCGGAATGTTTCCTCTCCCAGATACGACTCCAGCATCCGCAGCACTGCGGCTGCCTTGCCGTATGCGATGCCGTCAAACAGTTCCTGAATCTGCGCAGGAGTTTCCGCCGCCTGATGAATTGGGCGGGTGTTGGCGAGTGCGTCCACATTGAGCGTTCCGCCTGTGCCGCTGACGTCGTCGAGGCCGAAGTTCCATTCGGGTTTCCACTTCTGCAGCGGCTTACTTGACATCCAAGTGGCGAATCCTTCATTCAGCCACACGTCATCCCACCATTTCATGGTGACCAGATCGCCGAACCACATGTGGGCAATCTCATGTGCGGTGACCGAGGCAATAGTCTTCTTAAGGTCGACTGAACCTTGCTTGTCGTCGATCAGCAGCAATACCTCGCGGAAGGTGATGCAGCCGATGTTTTCCATCGCTCCCGCGGAAAAGTCCGGGAGGCCAATCAAGTCCAGCTTGCCGTACGGATACTTGATCCCAAAATACTTGTCGTAGTAGCCGACATTCTGTTCGGCCACTTCGAGCGCGAACTTGCCCATTTCTTTCTTGCCAGGCGTGCTATAGACGCGAATCGGAATGCCGTCCACGGAGCCTTCCACGTATTCGAAGTTTCCGACAACCAGAGCCGCCAGATAAGACGACATTTTTGCCGTCGTGGCGAACTTCACCGTGTGCTTCTCGCCCGGGCCGGGCGTATCAGAAACGACTTTGTAGTTAGAGATTGCAACCTGCCCTTTGTCAGCGACGGCCGTTATGTCGAAGGTCGCTTTGTAGTCGGGTTCGTCGAACGAGGGGAACGCGCGACGGGCATCGGTGGCTTCAAATTGTGAGGCAGCGTATTTGCGACCCTGATCGTCCTTGCCGAGATACAAGCCGCGCATCTCGCTATTGAGAACGCCTGTATAGGTAATGTGGATTGTCGCCGGACCGACAGCCAATGGTTTCCCGACCGACAGCACGACCATTTCTTTTTCTTTGTCAGATGCGACCGTTGCCTTTTGGGTCGTGCCTCCGCTCGCGATCGTCACCTCGTGGAATTCGATGTCGACCGCGTTCAGCGTGATCTCGGAGGTTGGCTTTAAAACGCTGACGGCGATGGTTTCGTCGCCTTCAAACTTCGCGTTTTCAAGATCCGGCGTGAACGTAAGCTTATAGTTCTCTGGTCTTGCCGTCTCGGGCAACCGCTGGGCGATTGCTACGGACAGAGTCAGCAAAACAAAAATCACACCTGCAAGAGTCTTCTTCATAGATGTTCCTCAGGAGATAGATTCGGATGGCCCTATGATTTCGAACTTCCCCACAATGCCCGCGGTTCGGGGCACACGATTCTGAAGCTACTTACGCAATTTTCTCCCCAAAAGTTCAACCGTGCGCTGCGATAACCCCATTCAACACTGTCATCTGACAGTGATTTGCCCCATACCAGTACGCGATCTCACGGTAATCCTCGACCTCGAAGACAGCTAAGTCAGCGTCCTTCCCCGGCTCGATGCTGCCCTTGTGGTCTGCCAGACGGAGCGCCCAAGCTCCATTGATGGTTGCGGCTGCAATTGCTTCCGCCGGAGCCATCTTCATTTGTGTGCACGCCAGCGACATCCCCATGGGCATGCTGATTGTTGGCGAAGTTCCCGGGTTATAGTCTGTTGCCAACGCGACCGGCACACCAGCTTCAATAAATCGCCGTGCGTCGGGATAACTCTTGAGGCCCAGGAAGTAGTTTGCTCCCGGCACCAGGGTAGCGACCGTATCGAGTTTCGCCAGTTGGTTCACGTCTTCGCTGTTCACATGGTCCATGTGATCGAACGACGCCGGACTGAAACGGAGAAACGGCGCCAACGGTGTCTCTGAAAGCTGGCCCATGTGCGCCCGAACGCTTAGTCCATGCTCTCGGGCGGCCGCAAAGATCTGTTCCGTCTCCTCTGGAGCAAACGCACCCCTGTCGCAGAAGACATCCACGAATTGGGCGAGATTCGCCCTCGCCGCCCGCGGAATCATCTCTTTACAGACGATCTCAACGTATTTTTGTGAGCAACCCTCAAATTCTTTCGGGACTACGTGGGCTCCGAGCAGAGTGGGGACCAGGGTTCCCGGCCAAGCACGTGCGGCTTCGCGAATCGCTTCCAGCGACTTCAGTTCCGACTCCAGCGTAAGTCCGTAACCTGACTTAGCCTCTACCGTGGTGGTACCGTGCGCGGCCATGTCTTGCAAGACTGCCAGCACTTTCGTCTTCAACACGGATTTAGTCGCCTTGCGTACGCCTTCCAGGCTGGATCGTATTCCGCCTCCGGCAGCAGCGATCTCATCGTACGATGCACCCTCAATCCGCTTTTCGAAATCGACCAGACGCGGGCTGACAAACACGGGATGTGTGTGGGAATCAACAAATCCGGGGATTACAACTTTACAGGCGCAATCGATCTCGGTAAGTTGTTTGCGACTCTTCCTGATCCAGGGGTCGCGCAGCGCATCTTTTGTCGGGCCGACAGAAACGATCTTACCGCCGATGCAGAGTACTGCGCCATCACGGATGATCCCGAGTTCCTTCAGTTCAACCCCGCGGCGCGGGCCCGAGTTTGGTGACGAAGATCGGAGCGTGAGCAGTTGGCCGATGTTGGTAAGGAGCAAAGCTCCTGCAGGGCGACGTCTTCTCTTTCTCGTGCTCACTCGTATCTAGTCTAGCAGCGCATCTAGTCGTAAGGAATGCAGGCCGTTCGCAACACTGCTCACTATCTTGTGTAAGACTCCCGAATAAGCCTAATATCGGGCGCGAGACGTTTTACTATGAAGATCATTTCGATGCGGTACTCTGCTGTCGACACTTTTTGTTTCGTCCGTAAAGGGGTTTTGTTGGTTCTTTGCGTGATCGCAGTTCAAACCAATTCTGCGTCGCTAAAGGGAAGTCAGGCTCCTCCGAAATCGAGTACCTTGCGTCAAGCCGCCGAGGCTCGCCATATCCTCATTGGGACCGCGGCGGCTCCGCGCTACCTCGATGAGGCGGATTACTCAGCCATCCTGGGATCAGAGTTCAGCGATTTGGAACCTGAGAACCAGATGAAGTTTCAGATCATTCATCCTCGGGCTGGCGATGACCTCAATTCTTACGACTACAAACCCGCAGACGCTTTAGCAGACTTTGCTCAAAGCCATAACATGCTGCTCCGCGGGCACACGCTCGTGTGGCACAACCAGATTCCGGATTGGGTGAAGCAAGGTCATTACACCGAATCGCAGCTCGCGACGATTCTTAAGAATCACATTGACAGAGTTGTGACGCATTACGCTTCCAAAGTCTACGCATGGGATGTTGTCAACGAAGCCTTCAAGGACAACGGAACGATGCGTGACACTGTTTGGTACAACCAACCCGGAATCGGTGCAGGGAAGGGAACACAATACATCGAACAGGCTCTGCGCTGGGCCCATCAGGCTGATCCCGAAGCGAAGCTGTTCTACAACGATTACGACGCCGAAGTGGTCAACAAGAAGTCAGACGCAATCTATGCCATGGCGAAAGACTTCAAACAGCGCGGCGTTCCACTCGATGGAATCGGATTCCAGACGCACATCTCCTTGCAATTCGACAATCCCACAACGCTGGCGTCCTACGCGGCGAACTTGGAGCGATTTGCAAAACTCGGACTCGAGTTGCACATCACCGAACTCGACATCCGGCTCGCCGACTCAAGCGCGGCTTCGCTCGCGGCCGAAGCCAAGCTTTATGGGCAGATCACGACTCTGTGCGTGCAGCAGCCTGCCTGCAAACTGGTTCAAACCTGGGGCTTCACCGACAAGCACTCGTGGATTCCGCAATTCTACAAAGGAATGGGCTGGGCGCTGCTGTGGGATGACAAATATCAGAAGAAGCCCGCGTATGAGGCGATTCGTGAAGCACTTGCAAAATGATCGCCTGAAAGTCAGGCAAATGGTATAATCAGGCAGAGGCTTCAATGCGAACGCAGCAATCGGCGCGGGTAGGAAAGAGGGGTGCGATTATCGTTCCCGCAAGCTTGCGCAAGCGCTTTGGGATCGAGGAGGGCAGCCTAGTTGTTGCCGAAGAGAAAGAAGACGGTATCCTCATTCGGCCCGCCGTCATTGTCCCAGTCGAGCGCTACACTCCTGAGCGCAAAGCGGAATTCCTGTTGTCGAACGCCGTTGATGCGAATGATTACCGCAGGGCGCGGAAGGAAGTCAGAAAACTCGGCCTCGATCCTGATTCCATTCGTCATGTACGGCCTCACTAGATGGATCGGCTGTTCCTCGACGCGAACGTGCTTTTTTCAGCGGCGTATATGGCTGATGCGCGGCTTCGCGAACTGTGGAGGCTTCGAGATGTAGAGTTATGGACCTCGCGCTACGCGGTGGAGGAGGCGAGAGTCAACCTGTCTGACGAGGCGCAACGGCAGAGGCTCCTTGAGTTGTCGGAACCCCTGCAATTTCGTGAAGCTGGCGAGCGCCGACTGCCCACAAGAATTGCATTACCTGAAAAAGATGCGCCTATACTGCTAGCCGCGATTGAGGCTGGGGCGAATTATCTCCTCACCGGAGACGTTCACCATTTTGGCCGATGTTTCGGCAAGAAAGTCGAAGGAGTAATAATTCTGCCGCCAGCACGATATCTTGAGATCTCGAATCGCAAAACTCGTCATTAACGCATAGGCACTTTCACGCCGGTCTTCTTCGCGAACTCTTTGGCTTCGTCATAACCGGCGTCGGCGTGGCGGATGATTCCCATTCCTGGGTCGGTGGTCAGCACGCGTTCGATGCGCTTCGCCATCGCGTCGGTTCCATCAGCGACTGTGGAGACCCACGATGCTCCCGCCGCAGTATTCAGCAGTGCGTTCAGCAACGGCCAATCTGCGACTGCGTCGGATCCGTCTTTCATGCTCTCGGTTTCGCGGAACGGGGATGCGACTGATCCGCAGTCGAGGTGATCGCGGCCGATTACGATTGGTGCTTTGATCTTGCCCTCCTTCACCAGATCGTTCATGGCAAGGCCAAATTGCGCGCGCTCTCCGTACCCAAGCCAGCAGATGCGTGCGGGCAATCCCTGAAACTTGATGCGCTTGCGGGCGAGGTCAATCCAGCGGCGCAGGATGCGGTTGTCAGGGAAGAGTTCCAGAACAAGATCATCCGTGATGTGAATGTCAGAGGCTTCTCCGGAGAGCGCAACCCAGCGGAACGGACCGCGTCCTTCGCAGAACAGAGGACGAATATAGGCCGGAACGAATCCCGGGAAATCGTAGGCGTTCTTCACGCCGCGCTGGAAGGCGAAGGTGCGGATGTTGTTTCCGTAATCGAACGTGACCGATCCCATCTTCTGCAAGCGCAGCATGCCTTCGACGTGGCGCGCCATCGAATCGAGAGACTTGTCTTCATAGGCCTTCGGATCGCGCTTGCGCAGTTCGAGCGCCTCGGCGAACGTCATGCCGTTCGGAACGTATCCGTTCAGCGGATCGTGAGCAGACGTTTGATCGGTGAGTATGTCAGGAACCACACCGCGTTCAGCGAGTTCAGGGATTACATCGGCGCAATTGCCGACCAGTCCTACCGAGACGTTTTCTTTCTTGCGCACGGCATTCTTCAGGATGCGCAGCGCCTCGTCGAGCGTCGTCACCATGAAGTCGCAATATCCCGTCTTCAGTCGCTTCTTGATGCGCTCGGGATCAACGTCAATACCGAGAAAAGCCGCGCCAGTCATGGTTGCGGCCAGAGGTTGAGCTCCTCCCATTCCTCCCATTCCGCCGCTGACGATCAGCTTGCCGGCGAGATCGCCGCCGAAGTGCTTTTCTCCAGCTGCCGAGAAAGTTTCGAATGTGCCTTGCACGATTCCTTGTGAGCCGATGTAGATCCAGCTTCCGGCGGTCATTTGGCCGTACATCATCAGTCCGGCGCGTTCGAGTTCATTGAACTTCTCCCAGTTGGACCAGTGACCGACGAGATTGGAATTAGCGATGAGAACACGCGGCGCGTGATCGTGCGTCTTGAATACTCCTACTGGCTTGCCTGACTGGACCAGCAGTGTCTCGTCATTGTCGAGATTCTTCAGGGTTTCAACGATCGCGCGATAGGCTTCCCAACTGCGCGCGGCGCGCCCTGTTCCGCCGTAGACGACGAGGTCTTTGGGACGTTCGGCGACTTCCTCGTCGAGATTGTTCATCAGCATGCGCATGGCGGCTTCCTGTTGCCAGCCTTTGCAGGTGATCTGATTGCCGCGCGGCGCGCGAATGGAAGTTGGGACCTGGATTTCGGTTTCTACGGGCATAGTGCAATGTTACTTGTCGACTGCGGCTGTAGACAACAGAACGTGCTCATCCCGAAACGCTCAGGTCTTGACTTGGGCGTACTTCGACGGCTTCGCCAGCTTTCGGCCAGCATAGCCGCTGCTCCATTCCCGCTGCGCGAAATGCGCGGACAATGTCTTCCTTGCCCTCGGAGAAATGCGCCCATCCTTCGAAGTGAGTCGGGACGATGATTGCATCAGAGAAGGCTTTCGCGGCTTGCACTGCTTCTTCCGCAGTCATCGTCAGGTGGAATTCGCCAACTTCCGGAACGCGCGCTGCGCCAAGGTGTAACACCGCTGTCTGTATACGAAAACGTCGAGCGATCTCCGCAATGCCTTCGTACCAGACGGTGTCACCAGAGATGTACAGGCCTTGGTCGGGAGAGTCCGTGAAGAAGATTACGAAACCGGTCACGGCTCCGCGTTCCAAGCCTGCGGGTCCATGACGCGCTGGGGTAGCAAAAATCCGCAGAGTGCGATCGGCAATCCGGAGATCACGACTGTCCCACGCGTCCATTCCAATGGCGTTTCCGCCGAGACGCTGCGCACCTTCCGGAGTGGTAAAAACGAGCTCAGCTCGCTGCAGAGATTGGTGTCCTGCGTGATCTAGGTTGTCGGAGTGATGATCGTGACTTAGCAGTACGTAGTCGAACGATGGCAGTTGGTCTGGCTGGAGCGCTGGCGGAGAGAGTTTGTGGAGAGTGACAGGTCCGGAGACGTATTCGCCTCCTGCGGGATCGAAGGTGGGATCGGTCAGGATTCGGATTCCGCCGAAGTCCAGCAGCATGGTTGGACCACCAACGTAGGTGATGTGGGGGCTCATAAGCTTTGGATGGATCTGCGCGGAATCGGATGCGGAGAGGTCAAAAAAGCGCGAAAAAAGCTCTGTGGAGAAGTGAGACGTTCCGCCGGGCGGAGCCTGTTTTTGGGGATTCGGGCGCGTTGCGAGGGGTATCTTCCCTTCCCTCTCGTCTAGTGGAATCATCAGCTTTACGGGAGTCACAACTCATGCCTTTACAAATCAAGCGAGCACGACAGTTCGTAAACCTTTCGTTTTTATTTCGCGGCTAGACAGAGTATCTACATTCGGTGTACTCTTGGGTCAGTTTTTGTATCTACCGCGTATCTCCGTAATGGACTAGGGGGTGATATGGCAGTAAGGGCGCAAATGGTGAAATGGGGAAACAGTTTGGCGGTTCGCATTCCTAAGACTGTGGCTGACGAGGCCAAGTTGCGAGAGGGGGATAGGCTAATGATTGAGGTGGAGACACAGGGCGTGGTGGCTATCAAGGCAATTGACAGGCCCGAAACTCTTGAAGAGCTTATTGCTAAGATAACGCCAGAGAATCTGCACAAAGAGCAAACTTGGGGAGAACCCGTTGGGGCTGAAAAATGGTAAAGGATTGGGTGCCCACCGCAGGTGATGTTATCTGGGTGGATCTCAATCCTACAGTGGGTCATGAACAAGCAGGGAAGAGACCAGCCTTAGTCCTGTCGCCCTCGTCATACAACGAAAAAACGAGTTTGCTGATTGCGTGCGCCATGACGACCGAAGTCAAAGGGTATCCGTTCGAGGTTCCGATGCCCGACGGGGCCGTCGTACTTGCTGATCAAGTGAAGTGTTTAGACTGGCGCTTCCGAAACGCCCAGCCCAAAGACGTCGCCCCGACAGAAGTATTGCACCGCGTTAAGGTGGTACTTGGTACACTTCTTCAAATTTGATATGGCTGCAAGATTGAGCGAATTCGAGAACTTTGATCGGACAATCCGGGGCTGGTGAAGTGAAGCGGTAGTCGGCAAGAAAGTCGAGTTCCGTGGTCAGGGGCGCTCGGCTTCGCCTTCGCTGGACGGACGAATGCGTCCGTCCCCACACGAGCCGTGCTCCATTCCTGCACGACCTGTGCTCCGTTCCTACACGGTGCCGCGCTCTCCGCCTGCGGCGTCTAGAACGAGACGCGGGCGCTTAGTTGGAGTTCGCGGCCGGGGGTCATGGGCATGGTGATGGTGCCGAACTGGGGGGTGTTCACGAAGCGGTTCGGAGTGCCTAGGTTGACCATGTTTAGGACGTTGAAGGCTTCGCCGCGGAACTGGAAGCTGGCGCGTTCGGTCACGCGGAAGCTGCGAACTAGCGCGATGTCGAGAGTCTGCAGTGGGGGGCCGTAGACCGAGTTTCTTCCTACGTCGCCGAAGGTGTAGGCGGGAGGAGTGGCAAACGCTGCGGGATTGAACCATTTATTCGACGTGTGCGTTCCGGGACCGAAGATTGGCTTTCCGGTGTAGTTTGCGCGGATGGGATTCTCGCCTAGAACCGTGCCGGCATTTGCCGTGTCGCCGAAGACCGAGATGGTGAACGGCATCCCGGATTGAACCTGGTAGACCGTGCTGAACTGCCAGTTCTGCGTCGCCAGCTTCGTCCAGGTTGCGCGCTGGAACGCTGGGATGTTGTAGACCGCGCTCAGGGCAAGCCGATGGCGGACGTCGCAGCCCGGGCCTTTCTCGGCGGCGAGGTCACTGTTGTTCTGCGGGATGGCGCTCTCGTCCATCGGGGAGCGGAAATCCGGCGCGTCCGTCAGATTCTTGGCCAGCGTGTAGTTCGCCAGGAAACTGAGCCCGTGCGAATACTTGCGGCGCACGTTGATGTATCCGGCGTCGTACCAACTCTGCGCGGTGTCTTCGAGAAGATTGATCGTGCTCACCGGGAACGTCTGGCTCTGAATGACAGCGTCCGTGCTGCTGGGAGTGAGTACGGTACCGGGTACGAAACTCAATGTGTGGAACGGACGACGCGGTCCGAGCGGTCCGGGTCCGGGAGGAGCGTTGTTGATCAGGTGCGAGCGCTGCAGGTGAAAGCCGCGCGCGCCGAGGTATCCGACTTCGAGGGTTGTGTTCGTCCCGAGAGTTTTTTCGACTTGTGCATTCCACTGCTGAATGTATTCGGCGGGAGCATGAGGATCGAAGGCGGTGAAGCTGACGGTCGTCGCCGGTAAGGTGCCAGTTCCGAGCACTGGAGTGCCGAAGTTCAGTGTGTTGGTGTACAGAGATGCGGGCGGGGTGAAGTTGTCCCCTTGCTGCGTTTCCGGGAAAACATAGGGAACGTTGTGTCGCTGATTGCACCAGGTGTTCTGATCGACTGGCGTGTAGAAGATTCCGTAGCCTCCACGAAGTACGAGGCCGAAACGAGGCAGGTTCTTGGCGATTCCGAAGCGGGGAGCGAGGTTGTGCTTGTTGGAGTACATGAGTCCCGTCGGATAGCCGTTCTGGCCGCCGATGAAAACCGAAGGCACGCCGTCGTTGAAAACCAGGTTGCTGTTGGTTTCCCGCAGATCATAGAGAGGGCTGGTGTACTCGTAGCGAACGCCGAAATTGATCGTGGTGTTCGTAGTGATTTTCCAGCTATCTTCGGCAAAGCCGTCGTATCCCCAATTCCGGAGATTCATTTGCGGCACTCCGGCCTGGCGCTGCTTGACCGTGGGCAGAGACAGCAGCAGGCTCGCCAAACCTGATCCACTGCCGTCATTGAAGCCGAATTGCGTGGTGTAGCCGTTGGTGAACTGGTAGAAGCCGCGGTTCTGGAAGAATCCCCACATGGGCCAAATGTAGCGGCGAGCGTCGCCGCCGAATCGGAGCGCGTGATGTCCGCGCTGCCAGGCGAAGGTGTCGCGCAGTTCGATCGTTGTATCCCAGGCGTGCATGGGTGTTGCTGCGAAAGTGTCGCCAATGCCGGTGTAGCCCTGAGCGGCGAACCAGGGAGCGCCCCACGCACCGGGTCCACCGAAACCGATTCCTTGAATCCCGAGTTGCCCGACGATGTCGTTAACGCCGTTGTTCTGTGAGGTGTGATCCATCGACAGGCGGGATAGCGCTAGCGATGCGGTGTTGAGCTTGTTGCTGGTGAAAGCGTGATTCCAGGAGATGACGGCCTGCTGCGAGAGATTGTCGAAGTTCGCGCCAAATCCGGGAAGATTTTCGGTGGTAGAGGTGCTGCCGTTGCTTGGCGAGAATCCGTTTTCCGACCCGAGCGAGTAGCGCGCCATGGCCGTGTCAGTGTTGTCGAGGTAGTTGTTGGAATCCGCACCCATGGACATCATCATCATGTTGGGCTGGGGAACGTATTTCAGCAGGAAGGCCTCGAGATTCTGATTGATGCGGTCGCTGGGAATCTGATTGTTGGAGAACTGGCTGCGGGTGTAGGGAAAGTTGGAAGGACCGGTGGGGAGTGCAGGATTGTAGCTCGGATTGGCGACGGCCGTGGTCGGATCGTAGAGTTTCATCGGGCTCATGCTGAAGTCGCCCTGGATTTCAGCGAGAGTGGGGACGGTAAGGATTTGAGCATCCGCTTGCGCGAGGCGGAAGCCTTCATAATTCACGAAGAAAAAGGTTCGCTTGTCTTTGCCAAGAAGTGGGCCACCGAAGGAAGCGCCGAAATTGTTTTGCACCAGGTGATTGTTACCCATGGACTGGAAAGGGCTGGCATCCAGCGCGCCGTTGCGAAGAAATTCGTAGGCGGTGCCATGATACTGGCTCGTCCCGGAGCGGGTGACGATGTTGACTTGTCCGCCGCCCGCGCCGCCCATGTCAGCGGTGTAGCTGCTGGTGACGACCTGGAACTCCATCACGGAATCGGGCGAGGGGCTGAGATTCTGCGTGTTGAAGGTTGGGTCGGTGTTGGTGGCGCCGTCGAGCAGGAAGAAGTTAGCGTTCGGACGGGCGCCGCCGATTACGACGGCCGAGCGCTGTCCCGGGCGCCAGTACAAAGGATTGGTTTGTCCCGTCTGGGCGCCGAAGCCGACGTGGGCGCCGGGAACCGTGAGGACAAGATCGATCAGCATGCGACCGTTGAGGGGCAATTCCTGAATGGATTTCGGTTCGACGACCTCGCCGACGGCGGCATCGGTGGTGTGAAGGATCTCCGGAGTGGAACTGACCTCGACACCCTCTCTCACGGCGCCGATCTTTAGAGCAACGTCCAGAGCCAGCTTTTGGCCGACTTCCACATGCACACGCTGCACCACCGGGGCGAAACCGGAGGCGGCGGTTGTGACTTCGTAATCATCGGGAAGGAGGGCGGGAGCGTAGAAGATTCCGGCGTCGTTGGTGGTGACGGAGCGGGTCGCGCCTGTGCTCAACGCCTTGAAATTTACGGTGGCGCGTACGACTGGAAGGGATTGAGAGTCTCTTACCGTGCCTGAAACAACGGCGTAGTTGCTTTGGCCCACGGCGAGGGCGGATAGAGTCAGTGCACACACAACCAGCGACAGTGTTCGCATGGACTACCCCACAGAAAATTCTCGGGCGGTGTTGGAGAGTGCGCGCTGCAGAGGATTCCCCAAAACAACCTACCCCACGAGTGTCCGAAACTTTATCCGCGAGTAAGTGGGGGATCAATAACAGGAAAGCACTAGCGGGAGAGGGGGTTGCTGCGGTAGGGATGCTTCGACTGCACAATCTCTTTCGCTTCGCTCCGAGATTGCTCCGCTCAGCATGACAAATCGAGGGACTCGGGGGCGGGACGCTCCCACCACAGCCGGCCGGAAGCCGGCGCTACGGCCCGACGACACTACCGAGTGTGACAGAGTGCCAACGGGCTTACCAGGTGTTGTAGGCGGTGCCGTCGCTGGCGGTGTTGCTAGAGGCGGAGTGGACATCGGTTACGCCGGGTTCCTGCTGGTCGATGGAGAGCAGGACCTCATCCTGAACCACTTCCCAGTTTGGTTCGTGGGTCATGGGATCGTCCGGAATTTTATCGATGTAGCCCGCTACTTTGAGATCATCCAGCGACTGCGGCGCCTTTTGCTTGTCGAACGTAAATCTCCAAATGGCGTTCCGCAATTGGGTAAGGTCCGCTCGCAGAGCCCTTTCACGGGCCGCAACAATGGAGTGGCTGTAGGTCGGAATTGTGACGGCCAGCAGAATCGCGATGATGCTCAAGACGATCATCAACTCGATCAGAGTGAAACCGAGGAAGTTGCGCCGGGGGGGAGGCTTCCGTTTACCAGGTACTGTATGCTTCGCCATTGAGTGCGGTCCCGGCCGAGGAAGAGTGTGCGCGCGCAATTCCGGTTTGTTGCGGATCTACTGCATTATTTGGATCCTCTGGATCGGTTGTCCAGTCGGCTTTCAAAGTCATGGGATCGACGGGCAGCTTAGGAAGATAGCCTGCAGTCACTAGATCGTCGAGGCTCTGCGGAGATTGGCCCTTATCCAATCGGTACTGTTCGATGAGACTGTCCAGTTGGAATAGATTTTGCCTCAGGACGGCTTCGCGAGCTTGAATGACGTGCTGCTGATACAGAGGTACGGCGACGGCCATAAGGATCATCATGATGCTGATAACGATCATGAGCTCAAGAAGGGTGAAGCCGCGTGATCGATTGCGGAGCGATGCGACGAATCCGTGCTTTTGCATAGCGGGCCAAGCATGTGGCACCCACGAATTGTGTTCCTTCGGTCGCATGACAGCAAATTGATCCAGGGGCTAAAGCCCTCGTCTACTGCACCCGCGGCGCTAAAGCGCCGCTCTTCCACCTCTAGCACCGCTACCAGTCTTTATA
>QIAL01000734.1 GCA_003225535.1 Acidobacteriota bacterium
TTCCTTGATATACTTAACCTTGTAGAGAACTACGTTGGGAATGCGGGAGCTTGCCCCCGCTTTTCTTTTCAAGGCAGCCATTTCCGCCTTTCTAGTCGTAACAATCAAGAACCCAACTCTTTAGAATCAACAACTTACGAGTTGCTCATTCTGTAAGCCCTTTGTTTTCATAATCATGAATGTAATGGGGGGCCCCCTACATTATGTTCCTCTATTCCCTTTCCCAGTGCCTGCGTCTTTTCGCGGCGCTCACCCGTATACCAGTTAGAATGAGCGCCACGACTTCATGCTTGACGCCACAACGGTCCATCTTCTTCGGTCCATCGGCGATGCCGGGTCCAACGCTGTTTTTTTCCACGCTGATGGGCGATGAAACAAGAACCATCGCGTGCGGCCTGCAGCGCCGCGACCCCGATCTTCTCGACCGCCTGATCGAGCAATATCAATATCGCCTGTTCCGCTACCTCGTCTACATCACCGGAAACAAGGAACGCGCCGAAGATTTCTTTCAGGAAACCTGGATCCGCGTTCTCGAGCGCGGCCATCAATACAACGGCAAATCAAAATTCGAAGCCTGGCTTTTCGCGATTGCGCGAAACCTGGTTATTGACTGGCAGCGCTCAAAGAAAGCACAGAGTCTGGACACGCTGACGGATCCCGAACAGGAACATCCTCTGCAACTCGCGAACGAGAATGAACCTTCGCCGCTGCGCCAGGTCCTTAGCCACGAGACAGAAGAAAACGTTCAAGCATCTCTCCAGAAAATTCCCGCAATTTACCGCGAAGTGCTGGTCCTGCGCTTCCAGGAAGAATTGCAAATCGATGAAATGGCGGGCGTGCTTAGCATTCCCCTTTCCACCGTGAAGTCGCGGCTATATCGCGGTCTCGAAGCGCTTCGCGGAGCGCTCCAGGGAGGCGCCGGATGAAGAGCAACAACATTGCTCACCAACGCGCGCTGCAATTGATCGCGCAAGCGCGCGTGGAAGGAATTCCCGATACCGAACGCAACTGGCTGCGGGCGCACCTCGAAGAATGCGATTTCTGCGCCGAGCATGCGCGCCGGACCGATCGGGCTTTGCGAATGCTGCGGACCGCGACTATTTCCCTGCCGGAGGGACTCGCCAGCCGCACACAATTTCGCGTTCGCCTGCGTGCGCAGGAATTGCGCGAGCGGGAACCGAGGCGCCGCGCGCTGTGGCTGGCTTGCGTCCTGTCCTGGATTTTTGGCGTCGCAAGCGCGCCTTATGTGTGGAGCTTGTTTCAATGGCTTGGCCAGCGCACCGGAGTTCCCAAGTTGGTCTGGGAAGTTGGATTTGGTTTGTGGTGGTCGATTCCGGCGCTGTTTGCCGTGGCCGTGCTGTTGATGGAAAGTTCGCGAAAGGGCGAACAGGCTGATTGGATCAATCTGGGAAGCTGACCCGGACGAGCGGAGAGAGAGAAAAAGAATGTCTGACTACCAACAACGCGTGACCGATTCATTCAACGAGAGAAAGCGGCTGATTCGCCTTCGGCGGCGGAAAGAGAATCTGCGCTTCTGGCAGGAGTTTGGGATTATTCCCCGCTGGCTGATGGCACTGGTTGCCTTTCTCTATATGGTCGCTCTGGTGATCGCCACTACGGTGAACCTGGCGAACGCACACAATCCGAATGGAAATGACATGTTTCCGCCGGAACTGCGGGATAATCCGGCGCTGGCGTCGCTGGCTTTGGCAGGAATCGTCACCCTAGCCAGCCTTGGCATGGCGT
>QIAL01000735.1 GCA_003225535.1 Acidobacteriota bacterium
GAAGAAACGTGCAGAGCGCGCCGCGACGAACCAGTTGCCCCTGCCGGAGAATTCTCATGCCTTCGTTTCAGTATAGAGCACTCCAGGCCGACGGCACCGTTGCTGAAGGCCAAATCGAAGCGGGTGGCCGGCAGGAAGCATTCCGCCACATGGAAGCGCGCGGGTTGCGGCCAATTCGGCTGGCGGAGAGCAATGGAAATGGAGCCGGGAAGAGTCTCCCCAAGAAAGCTGCCGGCCCTGCAGCTCCTGAATCCAAAGAAGCGCCCTCACGTCTCTCAGCAAAACTATCGTTCGGCAGCTCGAACAAAGTCTCCGGCCGGATGCTGGAGAACTTCACTCGGCTTCTATCGAGCCTGTTAGCGGCGGGCGTACCGCTGAGCCGGGCTCTGGTGATCTTGTGCAAAGAAGCTTCCGCACCGGCCGCCGCAGCCAAATGGAAACAGGTGCATGACCTCGTGATCGACGGTATGTCGCTGGCGGATGCGATGGCGAAATCGCCCGAGACGTTCCCGCGCGTTTATGTCGCAATGGTGGAAGCCGGCGAGACAGGTGGTTTCCTCGATGTGGTGCTTGGACAAATCGCCGACTTCCAGGCTCGAGAAAAGGAGATGCGCTCGAAGGTCATGACGGCCCTGCTCTATCCCACGATTCTGCTCGTGCTCGCGCTGTCTGTCCTTGTGTTTCTTTTGGTATTTTTTATCCCGCGCTTTCAAACAATTTTTACCGGGTTCGGCGCCAAGTTACCTCTGCTCACTCAACTGATCGTCGGGGCGAGCCACTTTATGCGCTCCTACGGCCCATTCATACTCGTCGGATTGGGGGTTGCCGGATTCATGATTCGAAGCTGGATTGTTTCGGAAAAAGGACGGCGAACGTGGGAAGGATTGATTCTGCGCGTCCCGGTGATCGGACCGCTGGTGGCGCAATTCGCAATGTCACGGTTTTGCCGGATGCTCGGAACTCTTCTGGGCGCGGGCGTTCCTCTCATCAATGCGCTCAACGTGGCAAGGCGTTCCATTGGAAATCAAATCCTGGTGGACGCAGTTTCTAATTCCATCGAGCGCGTCAAAGAAGGAAAGCCGCTCGGGCCGAGCCTCGCAGATTGCCGCACGCTGTTCTCCGGTTCTGTATTGGAAATGATCGCGGTCGCCGAAGAGAGTGGGCGGCTTGACCAGGAGTTGGTGCGGATTGCGAACGTTACCGAGAACGATCTGGATCGGCAATTGAAGTCCGCTGTGGCAATGGCGGAGCCACTCATGCTTTTCTGCATCGCCGGGTTTATCGGAACAATTTTTATCGGGATGGTCATCCCGATCTTCACACTGCAGGACTACATCAAATAAGAGACTATGAGAGTGAACACGACAAATCAGAATCGCGCGCGATTGCGGATTGCAGATTGCAGATTGCGGACCCGCCAGTCTGCGTTGGGTTTTACGCTAATTGAATTGCTGCTCGTGTTGGTAATTTTGGGGATTTTGGCGGCAATTGTTGTCCCCAAGTTTTCCGGCCGCACTGAGCAAGCACGCATGACCGCCGCGCAGTCGCAGATTTCAACATTCAACACCGCGCTCGATGCGTTCGAGGTGGACAATGGTTATTACCCGAAAGGAAGAAATGGGTTAGTCGACCTCGTGCAACCTCCGCGCGATTCTCAGAACTGGCGCGGGCCTTATCTAAAGAGCGCGATCCCGAATGATCCCTGGGGTCGCCCTTATATCTATGAATGTCCGGGCAAACACAATCCAAGCTCTTACGACTTAAGTTCGATGGGCCCGGATGGCCGCTCAGGAAATGAAGATGACATTACCAACTGGCAAACCGACAGACGCTGAAGCGCCAGCTTTCACGTTGATCGAATTGATTTTGGTCATGGCGATGTTGATGATCGTGCTGGCTGTTGCCGCCCCGTCGCTCTCCAATTTCTTTCGTGGCCGAACACTTGATTCCGAAGCGCGGCGGTTCATATCACTGGCCCGCTATGGCCAAAGTCGAGCGGTTGCCGAG
>QIAL01000736.1 GCA_003225535.1 Acidobacteriota bacterium
CAGAACCGGACCTGGCTCAGCCGGTACGCGCTTTCCAGCCAGTATCCACTGCCTTCAAACGCATGCGCATATTCGGAGCGCACGCTCAGCGGCAGCTTCGACGGTTGCCAACTCATGTGGAAGCCGAAGGCGTTCTTGCGGTCGTCCTGAAGAGTCTTCTGCCAGGAACCACCAATCTCGAGCCGCGGACCGGCAAAGAAGAATCCCAAGCGCCCGCCAACGTGGCGCTCCGCATCGACGCTCTCAATGCCAATACTGGTGGCCGAGACGTACAGGGCGTAATTCATATTGGCCTGAGCGCTGACCGGGAAACCTCCGCGGAACATCGCGCCATCACTTGGTGCAGTGCGGATGGGCAGAGTCAGCGGATCAGGCTGCAGGAAGCGAATCCAAACCGGATAGAGCCTCTCGTTGAAAATCCCGAATGGGGTGAGGAATCTGCCAGCGGTCACCGTCAGATACGGGTTCGCGATGTAGTCCACCTGCGCGTAATCCACGTGCTTGTCGACAGGCCCCGCGTACGGCCCGCCACCCGGCGGACGCTGAAACTGTCCTTCAAATTCCGCACGAGACTCGATCAGCCAGCGATCTCCCAGTGGAACCAGGAGCACCGGGTTGATTTGGGTGTCGATTAGATTCTGTCCGCCAGTGACAAAGCTGAAAGTGCCGATGTTGCCGGTGAGGATGGGAATCGGCTTATCGTGCTCCTCCTGTGCGGAAGCCCAGGGCGCGAGCGATAGCAGGAAAAAGAGTACGATGGCAGAGAGAACAGTCCTCCGCCGACGCGCGGGCTCGGCTTCTCGCAACAGGTACGACACGGCAAAACCCCACAAAGGCTATGGCGGCATTGTGCTTCAGCCCCGCACCGGAAGAAACATCACCGAGGTAATGGCCTTCCGCCGGCAGAAATATCGGCCTTTTTCCAGGCCGCGGCCCTTACCCTTTTGGACTACACACGTCTAACCTGCTGAAACGGAGGGAGTCATGATCCATCATCGCCGTTCGGCAACGTGGTTGGGAGCCGCCCTTGGGAGCCTCTGCGCCCTGTTGGCCCTCGCTATTGGCGCACACGCTTCCGATCACCGTGGCGCGCTCTCTGAGGAGTTTCACCAGACTTATGCCATCACCTCCGACGGCCGCATTGAACTGGACAACATCAACGGGTCGGTGCACATCTCCAGTTGGGACCGCAACGAAGTTAAGGTCGACGCCGTGAAGTACGCCGATACCAAAGAGCGGCTGGACGAAGCCAAGATCGAGATTGATTCCGGAAAGGACTACCTGTCCATTCGGACCAAGTATCCGGATCACAACAACAATTGGAATTGGGGTTCGCACAACAATCCCGCCAGCGTGGAATACACGCTGACTGTTCCGCGCACCGCGAGCCTCGACGAGATCAAGTTGATCAATGGCGCTCTCGATTTGACGGGAATTACCGGAGAGGTGCGAGCTTCCTGCATCAACGGGCGTCTGGAGGCGCATGATTTATCCGGACGCGCGAAGTTGTCAACGATCAACGGCCGCCTGGATGCACGCTTTGCGCAACTCTCGGGCCAGGACGTCGATCTGAATTCGGTGAATGGCTCGCTGGAATTGACCATCCCTTCAGACTCAAACGCCGAAGTCGATGCCAGTACGGTATCCGGTGGGATCAGTAACGACTTCGGGCTGCGTGTAAATGATCACCGTTTTGTGGGACACGATCTGCGCGGAGAGCTCGGCAAGGGCGGTTCGCATATCCACCTTTCGGATGTAAATGGCCGAATCGAGATCCGTCACGCTCAGGATGGGCACGCGATGAGTCCCGTAAAAGACCGAAGCCATCACGACAAGGATGACGACGGCAGCGAGATCTAGCCGCGTGGCGCGGGCACTCTTGCGTGCGCACTCGAATGAAAGCCAACCAGGGGGACCGCTAGTAGATCGTATATCCCGGAGCCGGCGTGCGCAGATCGGGCTTGGACGCCGTCAGCAGCAAGGCGCCTTCGCGCTTGAACGCCCGCAGGTCCTCCAGACTGTTGAATGACTTAGTCTTGTAGTCATCCGGCGTGGGCGTGTCGTCGGGAATGCGGCGCGCCTCAACGTTCTCAAACGCGTGCTTCTTCAGCATTTCGATATATTCTGCCGCCGAACGCACATGCACCGGAACTTTCAGCTTGTCCACCCATTGCAGTGAGTACTGGTTATCTTTGTAAAGATTGATCAGAATGAAGAGCCTTCCGCGCGGGGCCATCACACGGAATAACTCCATCAGCGCCCGATCCTGATCAGGATAGTAGTAGAACGATTCCACCGACAGCACCTTGTCGAAGAAGTTCTCTTCCCACGGAATCTGCTGCGCTGATCCCCAGACGTAAAGAATATTGTCAAAGTCCTTCGACGACTCCCGCGCCTGGCGAACCATCTCGTCGGACACATCAAGTCCAACCACTTGGCCAAAACCCTCGGGTCCCTCTCCAACCAAGCGGGCCAATAGGCGCGTGGCCCATCCCGAGCCGCAGCCGAGATCTAGCACGCGCTCGCCGGGCCGCAGATTCATCCGCCGGATGGTTTTCTCGGTGATATCGAGGTGATGCTGCTCCATCTTCGGGCCTTCGCCGGAGGCGGCCCAGCGGTTGAACTCCTGTTGCAGCTTGTCGTCGGGAGTTTGCGGCTTGTCAGGCATTGCTTCCCTTCGTGGAACTTCGTGTCCTTCGTGGTTCCTGCCTTTCTGATTCTATAACCACGAAGGACACGAAGGTTCACGAAGGAATTCAACGGCATTCGGTATGGCACTGTGCTACAGTTTTCTTCCTCATGGCGACATATCCTCAGCCTCCCGCGCCCGGACCGGGCCCTCTCTACTGCCCAAACTGCGCGGAGGAAGTCACTGATCCTCTAACTTGCGGCGATTGCTCGGCCGTGATCTGTCGCCGCTGTGGCACACCGCTCGAGTCTCCGGACGAACTCGGAATCGGATAATGGAACCGGCCCCGGTTTTGATCCCCACAATAGGCGACCTTGAACCAAACTCCACCGACTCGAAACCGACGCTGATTCGTGGCCTCAGTCTGCTTGATTCCGTGCTTCTGCTGGTAAGCGGCATTATCGGGTCATCGATCTTCCTTACAGCAAAAGATATCGCGACTCCACTGCCGCAACCGGTTCTGTTTCTCCTGGTGTGGATCCTGGGAGCCCTGATCTCGCTCTGCGCATGCTTCGCCTTCGCCGAACTGGGTTCAATGTTTCCAGACTCCGGTGGGCAATACATCTACTTGCGCGAGGCCTATGGCGAATTGGTCGCTTTCCTGTACGGCTGGATGCTTTTCGCTGTCGCCAATGGCGGAACCATCGCGGCACTATCAGTCGCCGCAGCTGCC
>QIAL01000737.1 GCA_003225535.1 Acidobacteriota bacterium
AAGCTAATAGACGCAGCAAGCTGTCGCAAGCGTTTTTGCTACGGGACTCCGTTCTCTCAACCGAACAAAACCGACGACGGAACGGCTCGATTTGGAGCTTTGGTTCCGGTCGAACCGAAACGCACTTTCCGGTTCTACATCACTGGACGGGACGGCTGATAGGCGTGTTCCCTGAAGGTGTACTGCTCGGCGAAAATCTGCTGCCAGAGCTTTTGCCGGTTGGAGCGCCAACCTGGTTTTTAGCCTTGGCATACTCTGCTTCCGCAGCGGGCAAAAGCTTCTGAAGGTCCGCAATGCGTTTGTCATCCGCCGGATGGTCGCGGAAGATGACCGGCATAGCGGCCGTAGAGCCGCCGGCCTGTTTTGCATACGCGGCGAACCGCTGCCAAAAACGCAGAGCCTCTTGAGGATCGTATCCGGCGCGCGCCATAAATGTGAGGCCTACGCGATCCGCTTCGGATTCCTGGGCTCGGCTGTGAGGAAGTTCACGACCAACCTGCGTTGTCAGTCCGTAAGCTGTTGCGGCTGCAGCTTTAGTGGTTTGACTGGCGGAGCCCAGCGCACTGCCGAGAACCTGGCCACCAGTCTGCATCAGCATGGCTTCGCTCATACGCTCGCTGCCGTGGTGAAGAACGGCGTGCGCGATTTCGTGACCGAGGACCGTTGCCAGGCCGGCTTCGTCCTTCGTGATCGGAAGAATACCACTATAGACGCCGACCTTCCCGCCTGGGAGACAGAATGCATTGGCTTCCTTGCTATCGAAAACGACAAATTCCCACTGAGCATTGGGCAAGTCCTTGCTCGCGACGGCCGCGAGCCGTTTGCCAACTTTCTGCACCAGAGCGTTGGCGGCAGGGTCTCGGCTAATCGGCGTCTCCTGTTTCACTTGATTGAACGCGGTCAAGCCAAGCTGCATTTCCTGGCCGCCGGAAATGAAATTCAATTGGTGCCTGTGTGTTTCCGGAGTCGTCGTGCAACTGATGAAGCCGAGAAAGGCGAAAAGAACACAAGAAATGACCAATATTTTCTTCATGGAAGAAACGAAACATACTCGAGTTGAGTACGCGATGGGGTCGATAACTGAGGACGCGACGGCAAATTACTCTGCGGCCGATCCCCTAAGACTCCGTAAACAAAGCCTCAATGCGATTGACAGCCGCGCGGGCATCATTTGGCTTGTAAATCACCAGATCGAACGGGCTTCGAGCCGATGGGTCGCTGATGGGCTTCGCGGAAAGGCCAACGATCTTGACGGGCAGACGCTGCCGGCGAATGGCCGCAATCAAGCGAAGCGCTGAAGACGAGGCCGAAGAAGCAGGTGCGATCAGGAGGTCGAACACGGGCAAGCTTGCCAAGAGAGTTTCGTCCAGAGACTTCACGGTTGTGAGAATCCATTTGCGGCGGCGCAATTCGCGAACCAGGGCTTTGGCTTGCCGACCGGGGGCCGGACCCAAAACCGCGTGCCGGGCTGGAGTTTTTTTTGGCGCATCGTTTGAAAGATCGGCTTCCGAAAGCCAGAGCGTTACGGTCGCGCCGCGATCCGGCTGCGAATCGATCGACAGGCCGCCGCGATGCGTCCGAGCGAATGCGTCTGCAAGAAAGAGCCCAAAACCAGCTCCGGAAGCGGCTGATTTGGTGGTAAAGAGAGGGTCGCAAAGGCGGCGGTAAAAGGATGGGTCCACACCGTGGCCGGTGTCGGCGATCTGAACCGAGACCACAGGCGGAGACGGTTTGACTCCGCTAAATGCACGAACCGCAGGCATTCGCGAATGTCGAGCCGTGCGAACGTGAATAGTCCCCCCGCCCTCGATAGCATCGGCCGCGTTTAACATCAGATGCAGGAAAACCGTGCGAAAGGCGACGGCATCGACGAAAACCGGCAAGGCGCGCCCGGCAAGCACGCGCTGGATTTCACTTGATTTGGAAATTGCCCGGCGCGCGAGT
>QIAL01000738.1:0-1526 GCA_003225535.1 Acidobacteriota bacterium
GATTTTTTGCACACTGCTGCTCCTTTGCTGGAGTCTACGTTCAGGCCACGGATGGTGTTCGAGCACAACGTTGAATTCTTGCTGAGGAAGCGAAAATGGGAGGTGGAAAAACATCCCGTGCGAAAGGTCGTCTTGGGCGCTGAGTGGAGGAAAACGCGAACGATCGAAGCGAAAGTGTGCCGCTCCTTTAACCACATCATCGCCGTGTCAGGGCAGGATCAGCAAACCTTGGCTCACGAATTTGGGATCAAGAACGTGTCCGCGCTTCCGACGGGCGTCGATACCGATTTCTTTCATTCACTCGATGACCGACCGCAACCAGGCCGTTTGGTCTTCGTGGGATCGATGGATTGGGATCCGAACGAAGATGGTATCGTGTGGCTGCTGCGTGAGGTGTATCCCCGCATCCGTCAGGCGGTGCCGGATGCCAGCCTCTCTATTGTTGGCCGCAATCCTTCCTTGCACTTACGGGCCGTCGCCACAAAGGAGCCCGGCGTGGAAATCACCGGATGGGTTCCTGATGTTCGCCCCCATCTTTCCCGGGCGGCAGTGGTGGTGGTTCCATTGCGCGTAGGCGGAGGAACGCGGATCAAAATCCCCGAAGCCATGGCGATGGGCAAGGCTGTGGTTTCAACTCCCGTCGGTGCCGAAGGCCTACCTTTTTGCGATGGCCGTGAAATTCGCATCGCGGAACAGCCCGAAGAATTTGCTCAAGCAGTGATTGAGCTTCTCCGTGATGTATCTCTACGAAATTCGATTGGAAGGCTTGCCCTTAAGGAAGTAGCCAGCCGGTACAGTTGGGACGTGGTTGTGGATAGGCTTGAAGAAATTCTGGAGCAGGTGACGCGGCCCCGAACTCTAGCGGTCGTTGCCTAATGAACGCGTTACGCAGCTCAGGCGAATACATGAACGATGCAGAATCACTTTCACTGGAGAAGGAGAATTGGCAGCAGCAGTTGGGCCCTAAGGTATCTCGGGAACACGAAGGCAAGGATAGGTTGACTTTTCTCTTCCTCTGGCTTTTCACCATTGCTGTTTTTGCACGGCCGGAGGACATCTTTCCGGCACTCGCTCCTTTCCATCTGACGTTCGTTTTCGGTGCTTGCGCAGGATTGACATACCTTGGCGGCCTTCTGTCTGGCCACATTGATTTGCAGTGGACGCCGGAACTCAAGATTGTCTTACTGCTTACCGCTTGGTATATCGCAGGTGTGCCCTTCGCTTACTGGAGAAGTGGCAGCTTTCAAACGCTGATGCATGTTTGGTTGAAAACGTTTTTGATATTTTTCCTGCTCACGCAGGTGCTCACAGCGGTAGAACGAATTCGAAAACTACTTTGGGCCGTTATCCTCAGCGAACTTGTGGTGACCAGCATCTCGATTTTTATGTCTTCCCGGGCTATCTGGGTGGGGGAACGCCTGCTGGGTTTCAACCTCGGAATACTCGGATGGAACTTCCTAGGGATTGCCGAAGCTTTGACGATCCCATACATAGCCGCCATCTTTGTTGTCCGACGCTCTATTCTT
>QIAL01000738.1:1618-3443 GCA_003225535.1 Acidobacteriota bacterium
GGCGATGGCTCTGGCGCTGGTCGTTGGCCTTAGCCTGGCACCTCAAGTCTTTTGGGAGCGACTGGGAACGATGTGGGACGCGGCCGATTTCTCCACGAACGAGGTCGCGGCGTCGGCACGGGAATCCCAAGACAACCATCTGACAGCGTTAACCAGGTCGATCGAATACACTCTCGAGTACCCAATATTTGGTCTGGGCCTGGGGAACTTCGAGGTCGCCAACGGAGGCGATCTGGGTGTGCCCGACGCATGGATCGGGACTCATAACACGTTCACAGAGATCTCTTCTGAAGCGGGTGTTCCGGCGCTATTGCTGTTCATTGCGTTGCTGGTCACGGCTTTGCGCAACACCAAAAAAATGGACAAAATAACGGCTAACAATCCGGAAAGCCGGGAAGTAAACCTCCTGGCACGCGCCACGCAAGTAAGCCTTTTGTCATTTGTATTTGGAGCCCTTTTCGCCCACCTAGCCTACGAATACTACTTCTTTTATCTAGTGGGAATTGGCATCGGGATTCAACAAATCGCTGGGAGGATGCAGGCCATATCATCCGCTCCCGCTAGCGATTTCCCTTCAACACTGCATATCGCGGCCGCAAATTGAGCCTCACAAGCACACAAGTAATGGAAATAGCTGTATGGATGTGTTTCTCGCTGGTTGCGTTTCATTATGTTGGTTATCCGTTGTCGCTTTTCGTCTTTTCAGCTCTCTCCCAGGCTAAGTCAGACTTCTTCTATTTAATTCGTCGATCCAACCGCCGTTGCGCCTTTCCGGCGGACTATGCTCCAAGGGTTGCGGTCTTGATGTCCGTATATAACGAAGAAGCAGTCATTCGAGCGAAAGTGAAGAATCTGCTCGAAACCGATTATCCGTCCGATCGACTGGAGTTCTTGCTCGGGCTTGATGCGCCGGTCGATTCCACGGCTGAACTTCTAAATCAGACCCCATCGCGTCGGCTTCGTGTTTTCTCCTTCGAGACCCGGCGCGGGAAATTGGCGGTGTTGTGTGACTTGGCTGGCCGCACCTCAGCAGAAATCCTGGTGTTTACAGACGCCAATACGATGCTTGAAAAGAATTGCGTTCGCAATCTCGTGCGCCACTTCGCTGATCCGCGGGTGGGTGCCGTCAGTGGGGAGGAGATCCGGGTTGTCACTCCAGGTACTGACCCAGGAGCGGAATCTTTTTATTGGCGGTATGAATCGGCCTTGAAAATCCTGGAAAGCCGCTTGAACTGCTCATTAGGGGCGAACGGCGCCGTGTATGCGGTGCGCCGCCGACTTTTCCGCCCGAGAAAGCAGTCAATTGTTGAAGACTTCCAAATTCCGCTTGAAATCCGATTTGCGGGCTATCGTGTCGTCTATGATCCGGAGGCAGTTGCGATTGAGGAAGTCACGCCAACCTTCTCCGCCCAATTTGCGCGCCGAGTCCGCATTGGTGCAGGCAATTACCAAACGTTGATTGGCAACATCGGATGCCTCAATCCAATGAAAGGTTTAGTGACTTTCTGCTTCTTCTCGCATAGAGTCCTGCGTTGGTTCGCGCCGATATTATTGTCGGTTGCGTTCTTCTGCAGTATTCCGCTGGCCACGTATCGTGAATATGCTGTGTTGCTAGCAGCGCAGTGCATTTTTTACTTGATGGCCGGCCTGGGATATTGGCTGAAGAGGAGCGGAAAGCCAGCACGGCTGTTCTCCTTGCCTTTGTATTTCTGCTCCATGAATTTCGCCTTGCTTCTTGGATTCTTCAGATATTTGAACGGTCGCCAAACGCTCACCTGGAAGCCGACGCTTCGCGCAACCAGGCCGGAGATGCTCTTGGATAAAG
>QIAL01000393.1:0-3543 GCA_003225535.1 Acidobacteriota bacterium
CGGCGGTTCGAGCCTGTTTGGAAAGCGATGCCGAAGAAGCGGCCGAGCGTCCCTTTTTCTTTAGAGCATTGGAGGTGGCCCTGGATCGCGTGGCGGAAGGTCTGCGCCGGGAGTGACTTTGTCCTTTGCGGTAATCGCTCTCGGCTTTCTGGCTGGTACTGGCGGACGTTTTACCTCCGCGTGGCGGGGACAACTTGACGCCTGAGCGGCGAGCCTTCGAGAGTCCGATGGCGATTGACTGTTTCGTAGAGGCTGCGCCATGTTTGCCTTCGCGGATGTGATGCATCTCCTCACGTACGAATTCACCCGCTTGAGTGCTGGGCGACTTGCCTTCGCGCGCGTCCTCACGCGCACGCTCGATGGTTTCTCGTTCCGGCATAAAACCTCCTCTTTGTGGAGAGGGTAGTATCAAGTGCGACGCAGGGGGCATCGGCGATTGCCTTTACGGGGGAGAAACATTTTCTGTAGAGGCACTCCGGCCATTGAGGGGTAAAGACAAAAAGTCAGTTTGCCAGGAGATTCACCTCATCTAGCCAGACGCTGAAAGGTTGTTGCTTATAGTTGCCGTCCATCTGGAAGGCGATGTCAATTTCCTCCTGATACCAGTTGGGCTGAGCGGTGAAGTAGGTATCGACGTTATAAGTTTGGTCGGCAACGTTCAGGGTCATGTAATGCACCTGGTTTCCGACACGCTCGAGCGTCCAGATGAGGTGGATCCATGTATTCGAAGGGAAGTGATCGCAAGGTACCGGAATGGGGACCCACACTTCGTGCAGAGGGTCCCATACGTTCCAGTGATGGGTCTGATCGAAATCGCATTGCGAGCCCCACGTCCAACGCGTGCCGCCAAACGCTTGATTGACGTCGAATTCGAGAGACTGCGGTGCGTCGCCTTGATCGACATAAAACCATAGATCGTATGTGAAATGGCTGACGCTGTTGCCTCCGCCGAGAGGGATCCAATAGAGTTCGTTCGAATAAGGATGGTTCCCGGCAATGCTAAACTTGGCGGCCGATCCGTCGAGAGAAGGCGATGACTGATGCAGCGTAAGAGTCGAGGTTGCCGTGCCGAGACCAGCGGCGCAGGTTGAGTTAGAAATCGTGGCTGAGCATGAAACCCAAGTGTTCTGATCCTGAATATTCAAGGCGCCTGGTTCTTGTCCGATTACGTTGAGCTGAATCGATGAGGTAGCGATGTAGCCGGCGGTGTCTTCTGCGACGACCTCCACCGTGTGCTGACCGTTGGCCATCCAGAGCAGCTGGTTGACGGTGGTATTGGGAGTGTATAGAACGGCCTGGCCATCGACATACACTCGAACTGTGTAAATGGGATCCGGCGGGGTTGCCGTGGCCATAAGTGGGACTGGTGAATTGACACTGGCTCCAGTCGTTGGACTCGATATGGTCAGCGGGAAGCCGCAGAGAGCTGGGGACGGCGGTTCGGGCGCAGGGGGAACAACGGTAAGATCTGCTGGCGGGGTTGGCGTGACAGCACAATTAGCAACGTTGCTGGGCAGTCCCTGACATCCAGCAAACCCCAACAGCAATCCAGCTAGGATGACGACAACTACGATCAAGGCGACGTGTTGGGCGCCGAACCGACGTAATATACTTCGCATTTCCCCCTCGAATGCCTGCCTGCTCCGTTAATTCGAGACCAGCACCTGCGAGCGGTCAGAAATGCGGTCACAACTGTTCTGGGTCAGATGGTTGGAGACTCGTCTCTTAAATCGGGTTGCTGAACCTAAGGCTCTTCCCCTAGGGCCTGAAACCCGCATCTTTTCCGGCTTTTTACGGCGCGGCTGAAAGCCACGCCCTTCAAAACCGTCTATGAGATGTGTTAGATAGTTCTAATTTGCTGTTAGTTGCACCTTGTCGAGCCATACGTTGTAGGGTTCCTGCTTGTAGTTTCCGTCCATCTGAAAAGCTACGTCGATTTCTTCCAATGTCCAGTCCGGTTGGTTGGGATAGTAAGTATCCACGTTATAGGTCTGATCGCCCACGGTGAGGCTGATGTAATGCACCTGATTGCCGACCCGCTCGAAGTTCCACACGAGATGAATCCATGTATTGGCGGGGAAGGGCTTACAGTCATAGATTGTGGGCTGCCAGCCAGTGAGGTCGTTCCAGATATCCCATTTGCCGGAGCCGTTGAAGTTACATTCCGATCCCCAGACCCAGCGATTGCCGCCAAATGTCTGGTTGATATCGAATTCCAGAGCTTGCGATGCGTTCGGATTGTCAATGTAGAAATAAAGGTCGTAAGTGAAGTGGCTTACATTATTGCCGCCTGCGATTGCGTTGAAGTAGAGCATATTCGAGTATGCGGTCGGGCCTCCCATGCTGAATTTGGCGGATTGGCCGTCCATTGCGGGAGTGGATTGATTCTGCGTCAGGGTCGACTGTGCAGTTCCCAACCCTGCGGCGCAAATTTGCCCGTCGCGTCCGGACCCGGCAGGAAAGAGAGCGGAACATGATTGCCATCCGGGCATGCTTTGAATGTTGCTGATTGTGGTTTGCGATTGTGAAGTCACCGTGATGTTCAGGATGGTGGCAGAGACGAAGCCTTGGTTGTCTTCTGCTATGACCTCGAGTGTGTGCTGACCAGGAGCGATGAAGATTTGGGTGTTAACGGAATTTGTGAATGTGAAGTAGACGGCAAGTTGGTCGACGTAGACGCGCATAAAGAAGATGGGATTCTTGGGAGTCGCCGATGCGACTACCGTGACGGGCGACGTAACCGTGGCGCCGTCCGTAGGACTGGAGACGGAGAGCGGGAAATCGTTCGACCCTGATGGGGGTGGCACTTGCGCGGGCGGAGCTGGCAGCGGACTCGACGAGGGAGACCAAGTGATCGGGACGGGCGGGGTAGAGGGATAACCTGGCTGCGGTGGGGCAGGAGAGGTATCTTTCCCAGTCCCAGTAGTACCGCAAGATGAGGCGGCTGAAATCAGCATGCCAAGACAAATCAAAGCTGACAGGCGGAAAATTCTCACACTGGCATCTGAGTGGCCCTTGAAAAGACGCGTCATTTCGGTCACACCTCTCCTGTGTCATTTAAAGTCGGACGGGTAACAGCATGCGGAGAGAACCGGCAGTCTGCTGCCGGCACGGGTCACTACTGTGGCTCCATTTAGCCAGATCTAGGAAATAGGGAACATACGGCACCCACCGTAAAAGGGCGGTTACAAACCCCGATGTCCCATCGAAACGGCTTCACAACGGCCATCTTAAGGATGACCTGAAAGCTGAACTGGTTGGAAGCAGAAGTGATAAACTAACTCTGACCAAAGCCCATTCACGTACTCGCGGAGAGGTGGCAGAGTGGCCGAATGCGGCGGTTTGCTAAACCGTTGTACGGGCTAACACCTGTACCGAGGGTTCGAATCCCTCCCTCTCCGCCAGACCTTCGTTTTTTCGTGTTCTCCACTGCTAAGGTTCATCCGCCTCGATGGTCACCGATGTTGATTGTCGCGTGAATGTCCGATTGGCAAATACAACTGCTTCAGGGCGCGGTACCGCGCTTCACAACCTCGAAATCCA
>QIAL01000393.1:3551-36259 GCA_003225535.1 Acidobacteriota bacterium
CCGCACAGTTAGTGGATTTGTGGTTTTAAATTGAGCGAGGCAGGCACCCTTCTTGATTTGTTTACAACGTCTTCAGGTACTCGATGATTTCCGTGCGCTCCTCCGGGGACAGCTTGCGGCCGATCACTCCGTTGCCCTTCGGACCGTCGTTGAATTCGTGCCCAGCATTTGAATTACCCGGCAGATCGGTGCGGAACTCGGCTGCTCCTTCGAGGGAATCGGTGTTGAGGCCGAGTTTGACTGGATCATATTGCTTACTCCCGAGATAAAACACTTTCGGCCGCTCCGAGACTGGTGATAGCAGCGAAAACAAGTTGGGAACCGAACCATTGTGGAGGTATGGAGGCGTCGCCCAAATCCCATTGTGAGGCCGCGCTTTATACGCCAGGGGTGCCAGCAGTTCGTTTTCCCGGTAGCCATTCCACTCTTCCCTCTGTTCCGGCGTGAGCTTGAGCTCGGCGTACGATTCGTCGATCAGCTTTTGTGTGATGTACCTAAGCCCATCGCGTGCAGAGACGATTCCTTTTCCCAGCGGTCCGCTATCGGCAGTCCGGTTATGAAAATTCTGTGCCTGCTTGGCGTCGGTTCCAATTTCTCCCAGAGGAATCATGGTCACCTTGAAGAACTGCCTTCCTCCAGGAGTCGTACTGTTCCAGTGTTGGGCCTTGCGGCCCTCGTCGGAAAGCATGGGTGACTGATGGCAGTGCAGGCACAATTCGTTATAGAGTTTTTCGCCTTTGGCTGCAGCGACGCGGTCTATCTTCCCCAAGATGTCCTCCGGCCACTTGGGTGACCAAACGCCCAAACCAGGTTCTGAACCGCCTAACAGAAGCTCGATCTCATGGAGATTATCGACGTGTACGGTGTGCTGAAACTGCTGTCCTGGATAGCCCAGCAGGTTGATGCGCGACCGTACCCCCAGAGCCTCGCCCACATTTCTGCCCATTGGTTGCTGGATCGAGCCGTTGTATTGAACCCAGTCCATCCAGGACGCATCCCAGACGGGGGGGAAATTCACGGGGCCGTCCCCGACCACCAGGTTCTTACTGTTGTTCAACTCGGTCCCAAACACGAAGTTGCCAATCCGTGCCAGCGCGTCGGTGCGGCCATAACCCTCGGGAGTGGGAAAGAGATGGCGCGTGGCTTTGAACTCAGTGAAGCTGGTGTCGAGGTAGTATTTCAATGCGCGGCGTAACAGAACCTGATCTGCGTGGGAGTGATCGGGTCCAAGCACTTTGTTGGCAAATCTGTGAAAGCGGACTGGATCGTAGTAGGTCCAGGTAACTGCGAGACCGAGAGCCTCGGTGAACTTCTGCAGGTCAATCAACGACGGCCCAGCGTCGATCCGGATTGCTTTTCGGCCGAAAAACAATTCTCCGGTATGACAGGCGGCGCAAGTAATACCCAGCACGACGTTCCTCTGCCCTGTGTAGGGATCAACGAAACGATCATCGCGCGCGAATCCAACCGGCAATCCGTCCGGATTTTCCGTAGAGGACGAATCCGGGATAAAGCCAAAGCCTTGCATGTAGGAGTCTTGCCTGAACGGAGGTGCGCTCGTGATAGTGAGCCGCGGCTGCTCCAATGCAAGAAACCAGGCATAAGGTAGGAGTTCACTTCCCTGCGCCGTGTGGTAATACCGACGACGCTGTTCTTCCGTCCAGTTCTGGGGAAGCCAGGCCACTTCCGTCGGCCTTTCGACCCTCGGTACTTTCAGGCTGTTCTTTAAGGTGAAGATTGCGATTATGACTGCACCGATGCCGATCACGGACAGCAAGGCAAGAGCGCTGACGATACTCGGACGCCTGAGTAAAGGCCGCTTTGGCGGTGCCGCTATCGGCTGACCATGTGCCGGTCGAGGCGCAAGTTCGCACGCAGTTTGGGGTTCCGCGATGTACTGCTGCGGTAGATTCTTAGGCTTGTAACCCTGTACGCCATCCATGCGATCAAGAACACTTTGATGAATGTGGGCGCCGTTTGGGATCGTCCTCGCGCGTCCCAAGTTTATCCTGATGCCACGCTTCCATTTGCGGTCGGCTTGTCCTGCCACAGGTGCGGGGTACGAGAATATCTTCGGCCAAAACTCAGCTATCCACCACGCACCCTTTAGTGATTCGTGTTGATTCTCTGTAAGAGGATCCGGTGCCACGTACGGAGGCTTCCCTCCTAGAATGTCAGCCTTTCGAGCCTTATCTATTCGAAGCCCCGCAAGTTCTGCTTCACAGACCATCCACTGCAAAGCGATCTTCGAGAGCTGGCTCTCTGACTCCGGATAGCTGCCACCAACATCTGAATGCACGCCAGCGAACCAAAGCTCCTTTACATCTTGCTGATCATCGTGTGGCGTACCGAACAGGTTTTGCCGAAAGAACGCCCTGCGTTCATCAATCGATACCGCCTGTCGCACGACTTTGAGGTCAGGGTTGTGGATGGCCTTCGTGCCCGGGAAGTGCGCAACGTTGTATACCCAGCCCACCGAACTGACTGTGTCCCAGACTCCAACGAAATAGGGCTTACATTCGCGGCAAAAGGTTTTCTTGAAGTCGGCAGCCACCGCGAAGTCTATCTTCTTGCTCTTGAGCATCCGAACCGAGTACGGGATTAAGCCCTCGTTGTCCTCGCGTAACAATCCAACTATGTGCAGCATCCCGCACAGCGCGCGGGCAGTGTATGCTCCTCGACTGAAACCCAAAAAGTACAGAGTGTCACCTGGTTGGTATGTCCGCATGAGGAACTGATAGGCGTCCGCAATGTTCTCGGAGATTCCGTATCCAAACGCGAGACCGATCACCTTGGTCCACCATCGGGTGATTCCGGTGAGAGCACTCCGGGCGCCCATCGTACCCACTCCTGGATGGTAGTAGGCGACCTGCGAATCGTCGTGCACCAACATCTTGTAGAGCTTTACGACGTTGGATTTGCTTTCGCCGAACTCATTGCCGGTGCCGTCACAGCAAATCACGATATTCTTCGCCATAAAATAACTCGCAACGCTTTTTCAAAGCTACAAAGTAGTTGTTTCGCGGGCCGGGGACTATATCAGGTTCCGGTTGGGCTACGATCTTGCGGTCGAAATCGATGCAGCGGATTCTCGGCCCTGGTAATGGGGTTGTCAATGGAGAACTCAGCCTGTTACGAAATCAGGACAGACAAATGGGGTGTTAAATCGATCGACCCTCTTATGTCCTTGATGCCCCCCAGCGATCTTCTGAGGATTCCCGGTTCACAGAGTCGAAGGTGGAGAAATGCAGTTTCGCTCGGGCTGAAGTTCTTCACTCTAACAGCCGATAGGTCCTAAGAAAGAGGATCGGCTGATGCGTTACTGCCGACAGAGCTCAGGAAGGGTGGTTCGACCAACTCATGGATAACATTACTGTGCTCATTGTGGACGATTCGTCCGTCATGCGGAAAATCGTTGAGCGTTCCCTCCGACAGGCGGGCCTCGAAATCGGGCAAGTCCTCGAAGCCGGCAACGGGCTAGAGGCTTTGGCGGTCCTGAACCAGCAGAAAGTGAACCTTGTTCTCTGCGATATCAATATGCCTGCCATGGATGGTCTCGAATTCGTAAAGCAATTGTCCGGTGTGGAAAACGCGAAGGGCGTTCCGGTGGTCATGATTACGACCGAGGGCAGTGAGGGTCACGTAGTACAGGCTCTGTCGGCCGGCGCTCGTGGTTACATTCGCAAGCCATTTACGGCGGATCAAGTAAAAGAACACATCATTCCAGTACTGGCGGGGAACTTATGAACACTTCCAGGAGTGAAACCGATGCCGCCAGCCGCCGCGAATACTGGCCTCCACTGCTGGAGCTTTCCGCGCAAGAAGTTTTTGGTCTTATGTTAGGAGAGCGTTTAGACGCTGCTCCAGAGCCTGCTTCGGAGAATTCTCTCGACGTTACGTCGATGGTTGGATTTGCCGGGTCCCTGTGCGGACTGTTAACTCTGCGTTGCAGCAGCAAATCCGCTGCCCTCATGGCAAGGAAAATGCTTGGAACGGATGGTGCGGGGGCCAAGTCACAGATGGAAGATGCGGTGGGCGAGGTGTGTAATATGGTGGCCGGTAACTTCAAGAACAAGATTTCGGGGATCGGCGACGGCTGTAAACTCTCGGTTCCGACCGTGATCACCGGCAGTAACTATAGCCTGTGCACACTGGCAAATGATTACACGATGGAAATCAACCTCCTGTTCCACGGCAGTCCCATTGTCATTTCACTGCAACTGAACTGATCGGAGATTCAGAGCAGCTGCGTCTCGGAGTCCCGCCTCAGTTGACCTCAGTGGGTTTCTCAAGACCGACCTCAATGCCGACTCGTGATTGTGTTCCACCCGCTCGAGTTGCAGTCACTCCGAAGCTCATAGCAAGTAATCGCGGCGCGAGCGTTCGGATGCTGTTTTGATACCCGAATAAAGCTCAAATGGATGCGGAAGAATCTGGCCGAAAAACGGCGTCGACGAGCGCGATGATCTCACCCATCGCACCATCGATATCAAGCGTCAGACGGGCCAGATCCAGGGTTGCGAGCTGGGGGCAATGCTCCAACAAGCTGAGCCAGGCCTCGTCTCGGGCAAGATCGACGGCCATCGCTTCGTAGTAGCCATATCCCAAGTCCCGCAACCGGCAGAGCAGGTCGCTGAGATGGATCAGGGCTACCAGGGCAGGATCGGAAGGGGTCTCTGCAACGTGGTGGTGGAATTCGATGACAGCTACCACATCGGCCGAGAACTTCCAATGCTCAGCCAGAATTTTCCCGCTCTGGCAGTGGGTGAATCCCAGCTCCTTAAGTTCCGCCGATTCCACAGAAACACGTTCGTCACGGGCTGCGACGAAGCATTTGCGATATTCGTCGGTACAGGCAAGCGTGTTGACCAACATGCCCAGATCATGCAGCAAACCCGAGAGGTAAGCCTTCTCCGGCTCGGCATATCCAATCAGAGTCGCCAGCTTGCGGCTGATCAAGGCACAGCCTAAAGAGTGACGCCAGAATGTGGTGGCATTAAAGGCCCATTTATCGGCGGGCACAATCCGGTTCAGACAACACCCCAGCAGTATGGCCTGCACGCGCTTCAAGCCCAGCGTCAGGATTGCGCTCCGCACGGTCTCTGTTTTACGGCGCCCGAACAGTGGAGAGTTCGCCATCCGCAGGCATTGAGCCGCGATGGAGGAATCGTATGAAACCAATTGCACAACTTGTTCCACATTGACCTGCTCGACCGGCAATTGAAGTATCGAAGCAAGCGGCTGGACGATGGCCGGAATGGCCGGGATCGCATCCAGCGTGGTGATCGAAGGTCGGATTTGATCGAGTGTTTTCATGACTTCTCTGACCCACTGTAATTTGGCGGCGCTTTCCAGTACCCGATGGCTCCCGGAAAATGCACCAATCGAAACCGGTCGTCGACCTGATAGAGAGACTCGGCGGGTCCCAGAAAGAAATAGCCGCCGGACAGCAGGTTGGAATGGAAATGCTGCATGACCTTGCGTTTCGAGTTCAGGTCGAAGTAGATGAGAACGTTGCAGCAGAAAATCAGGTCCAGCCCCTTGAGAAAAATCATCTTGCTGTCGTCGCTGAGGTTGACGCGGTCAAAACGGATGATCGATTTCAGCTTGTCGGATACCTGCAGGCGTTTCTCGTCATAAGGCTTGAAGTACTTCTTCCTCAACAACTCGCTGGTGCTGCGAAGAGCGTATTCTCCATAAATTCCAGCCTTGGCCGCGGACAATGAGTTGTCATTCAAGTCGGTGGCAAGAATGTCGAAGGTCCATCCCGACAACAACGTTGCACTCTCCTCCAACAGGAACATGGCTAAGGTATAAGGTTCCTCTCCAGTGGAGCAGCCGGCGCTCCAAATACGAAGCCGCTTGAATCCCATGGCATTCTTGCTCGTGATCAACTGGGGAAGAATAACTGTGCGCAAGGCTTCCAATTGGGGAGGACTGCGAAACATATAAGTCTCGCCGATGGTGATTTCGTTCAAAAGCAACCTCAGCTCCGCCTCTCGATTAGCGCGCGTCGTGAGATGAGACAAGTACTCAGCCGGGGTCTTGGCATTCACAACCGCCATGCGACGCGAACAACGCGAGGCCAGCAAGTACAGCTTCTCCTCCGGCTGATAAATGCCTGAAATTTCGTAGATCAGGTCGCGGATCTTCAGATATGCAGGATCTTTAACATCTTCGGTTTCAGACTTTGAGACGGGTTTTGTGCCGGTCGTTCCCAAGACTTTCGACTCACTCTCTCCACATCTGGTCAGATACCCTCAAATTCGAGCTGTCCTTGCACCCAACGACGCTTGCGTTCTGCCCGCCAAGACGCGCCGCACAATCTCCTGACTGATCTCTGGCAGGGGACAGATCTTGCTGGCGCATTGCGAATCGACTACCGCTCCCGGCATGCCCCATACCACGGAAGAAGCCTCGTCCTGCACAAGCACCTCTCCACCAGCCTCACGGATGTGGGCGGCGCCACGGGCGCCGTCGGAGCCCATGCCGGTCATGACCACGGCGAGAACGTTCGCGCCGTAGGTTCGAACCACAGAGCGAAACAATACGTCCACTGCAGGGCGGCAGTAGTTCTCGGGCGAGTCCTGATTGAGTTCCAAGACGGTTTGCAGTCCCTTGCGCACCACGGTCAAGTGATAGTCACCGCGTGCGATCCAAACCTGTCCGGGCTCCAATGATTTGCCTGTCTCAGCTTCGCGCACTGAAAGGCGAGATCTTGAATTCAGCCGGTCGGCGAGCATGCGCGTAAACAAGGGGGGCATGTGCTGCACCACCACGACTGGTACCGGAAGATCTTGAGGTAGCTGAGGGATCACTTCTCCCAGCGCATTCGGTCCCCCTGTGGAAGTTCCGATGGCAAGAATGTCTACGACATGATCGGCCGATGCAGTTCTGTTGACCGCAGAGATCGCCGGCACAGGTGCCGAACTGCTGCGCCGACGGCCGGCGAGCGATGTGATCTTGGAGACCAGTTCCCGGCGCAACTGGTCCATCGCGTTCGCCAAACTCGAGCTGTTGCTCGGCTTGGTTACATAATCGGAGGCGCCCGCGGCCAACGCATCGAGCGTGGTGGCTGCGCCACGCTCGGTGAGGGTGCTGCACATGACCACCGGCAGCTGAGGATACAGCTTGCGGATCTCAATCAGAGTCTGGATCCCATCCAGCCCGGGCATCTCAATGTCGAGCGTGATGATGTCGGGATTCAGCTGCGGAATCCTGGCCAGGGCGATCGCACCGTTGGAAGCGGTCCCGGCGACTTTGATTTCCGTAGTGGAAGCGAGAGCGTCGCACAATAGCCTGCGAACCACCACGGAATCGTCCACGATCAAAACCTGTATGGGCGGCATACGATCGTTACTCACTCGCCGCGGATGCTTGCATTTCCTGGCAGAAATCCGCGCGGGTTATCTGAACCGGTCAACGCAGGCTATGCACCGGCTCTCGCACTCATCGCCTTGGGCGCATGTGGCCTGGCCTGCAGTTCGGCATAAGCGTCCTTCTCCAGCCGGAAGTGGGCTACCAACTCGCGCAACCTGGTCGACATCTCCGCCAGAGAGCCGGCGGCTTTGGACGAGTCACCGGCGCCATGGGCAGTACTCTGCGCCGCCTGAGCGACGCCAGCGATGTTCTTGGTGATTTCCGACGAGCCGCGCGCGGCCTCGCTTACGTTGCGGGCCATCTCGTTAGTGGTGGCGTTCTGTTCCTCGACCGCGGTCGCGATGGTGTTGGAGATGTCGTTTACCTGCTTGATGACCTCGCCTATCTGGCCGATGGCGCCGACCGCGCTTTTGGTGTCACTCTGGATGGCTTCGATCTTGCGGCTGATGTCTTCGGTCGCCTTCGCCGTCTGTTTAGCCAGTTCCTTGACTTCGTTGGCCACGACCGCGAATCCCTTACCAGCCTCACCGGCGCGAGCCGCCTCGATTGTCGCATTCAAGGCCAGCAGGTTGGTCTGTTGGGCAATCGAAGTAATCACTTTGATGACCTGTCCAATCTCAGTGGATGAATCCCCAAGCTTGGCGACGATCTGATTGGTCTCGTCCGCAACTCTGACGGCGCTGGTCGCCACCTTCGCCGACTCGTGAGCGTTCTTGGCGATCTCCTTAATGCTGGCGCTCATCTCTTCGGAGCCCGTGGCCACCGTTTGCAGATTCTTGTTTACTTGCTCGCTGGAACTGGCAACCACCTGGGCCTGGGTGGAGGTCTCTTCCGAATTGGCGGTGATCTCCTGGCTGGTGCTGGACAGTTCCTCGCTGGCGCTGGCCACTTGCTCGGCCGTTCCGGCGATTGACCGGATCATGTCGCGCAGGCTGTTCTTCATGCTGTTGAGCGCGGCGGCCGCACTCCCGATTTCGTCTTGCGACGCAACTTTCAGGTCGTCGATGCCGAGGTTGTTGGCTGCTATCTCCTGAATCACTGCCACCATACCTTGGATAGCTCCCGTAATGGAGCGGACGATAAGGATGGCAACTCCAAGCCCGACGATCAGCCCGCCGAGTGCAAGGATGATGAGCAGGCGAAGGATTGACGCTTCCACTCGCTCGTGCTCGGTGATGGCTGCCTCCTGCAACTTGTCAATAATGGCCTGCATACCGTCGCTAGCCGTCTCTGCTCCTGTGCGGACCTGGACTGCATGCTCGGTGAAGAGCATGTCGGTGGCTTCCTTGGTTTTGCCCCGCCGCCGCAATTCGATCGCCTGACCCTGCAGTTCTCGGAGTTCCTTTGCTCCTGCATCCACCTTGGCGTATAGCTCTTTTTCTCTCTCAGTTTGCAGCAGCTTGCTCAGTTCCTCCATCGCCTTATCGGCTTGGGTGATGCCTTCGTCACGGCGCTTGAGAATGCTCTCGCTGTCCGAAAGCACAAATCCTCGAGTAGCGCTGGTCTGCAGCTCCAAGCCAGCGTCCACGTCCATTGCGAGTTGTGCCTTCAGCATCTGCTTCGAGATTTCGTCGGTAAGATCGGAGAGCTTGTTCATAGAGGTGTAGGTCATGAAGCTTATGACCGCGATGATTAAAAGTAGTGCGCCAAAGCCAAATCCCAGCTTCATTTTCAGACTGATCTTGTTCACGTCTAGCCTCCCAGCAGAATTCACAGCACCTGATTTTCCTGGACCCGCGGTAATGGCGAGAACCCTCGCTATCGCAAGACCGGGGGCACGCACAAAGGAGTTATCGGCCCCGATATTGAAGGCTTTAGCTTGTCAAAGAATGCTGGATGCCGGGAATTCTGGCAGTGATCGACTCAGAAGGAGATGACCAATCGAGGAGTGATTACCGGACAATCTCCGTTCGTGCGCAGCCCGCCGGGATGATGAAGAAATTGAAAGTCTTGCACCAGAGCAACGTGCTTGTTGAACGGGATCTTGTAGTAGGTTTCCACCACGAACTCACTGCGGAGGCCGAACCCAGCTTGAGGCTCGGACGAAAACCGCACCCAGGTGGCGGCCAATCCCAAGGAGTCCTGGCTTCGGCGTTGCAACGGTCCCTGCAGGATCGCTCCTCCGCCGATGTGGTGCGTGAAGCCACTCACGCGGCCTTCGGCCCAGCCTAGTTGTAGAAATGTGGAGACCCTGCGCTCGCCCCGATCCTGAGCGAGCGGTTGCCGTAAAACAGACTGCTCCACGACCGAGTAAAATCCGTGTGCTCCGGAGGACTGGCTGTCGTCAAACCGCGAGATCCTCCCATCCAGCCGCCAGTACCCAAAACTGATCCGCCCCGGATGATCTAACTTTCCAATGTTCCAACTGCGTCCTGGCTCGACAATCGACAGGGTATTCGAGCCTGCGGTCTTAAAGACGCCGAGTCCCAGCCCGTAGCTAGCTCCAGCGTTCACGAACGCGCTCACGCCAGGTTTAGGCTCAGGGTAGGTGGGAAAGGTTACGATTGTCGGACTGTACCCCATCGAAGAATTTAGAAAGTTTCCTGCGTTTTGAACCACAGCGAACTCCGTATTAGCGTCGATCTTGCCCGCCTTAATACGAATCCGGTCGGACATAAGCCTCTGCTCAAACCAGATTTCATAAAGCGTGGTTCGGGAACTGGCATCGATGTTGGAATAGAGTTGGGCAGCACCATCGTAGGTTTCCCCAAAAACGTTAATGTGGTGTTTGAGCCGCGCCATCCCCGCGCTTCCGCTTAGACCAAAGAGCTTCTTGCCGTCCACCGGTACCAGCAAATCAAAAGAATAGCGGCCGAATCCATTACCGGAGTCCTGTTTGGCATGCAAGGTTTTCGACCAATCGTAGATTACGACCGCTTGAGGGGAGATGCCGTGCTCGTTCAGATCGCGCAGTAGTTGCCGAGGTGTGAAGGCTGATTCCGAGGGAGACTCGTTCGCAGATGGGCTGAGGGCTGACGGTGTGGAAGTCTGCGGGAAACAACGGTAAGAAAACGCTGAGCTTAGACTCAATAATAGAAATGCCAGGGACCGACCTGAAAGCCTCACAGAGGAATGCCTCCCTATATGGCGACCAGTGGCGCGAATGTCGCCGTAAGAGAGGCATCGGCTCCGACGAGATAGCCTTTACACGATGGGACGTATCCTTCGGGCCATTACGCCGAGCTCGTTAGTAACGTTGAGGCGTTTAGACTTTAGAAACTTCCCATGATGCATCAACCTCTTGATCTGCAGGTCGACTCCTCTGGAATCGGTTGTTCTGATCGATTGGCCGATCGGCCGCTTCAGGGTTCCATTTGCTCCAGCGATTCGCAGGCCTCTTCGGTATTGAGCACATGCATCAAGCCTTGATCCAATTTGTGGACGCCCACAACGAGATTCCTCATATCAGCTTCCAACGTTTGGGGCGGCGGCTCAGCGGTCTTTTCATCCACCTCGACGACATCGCCGATGCTGTCGACTAACAAACTCACTGGACCTTCCTTGGTGCGCACAACAACATTGATCAGCGACGTGCCGGGAGGCCGTTCCGCAATCCGCAAACGCCGGCGCAAATCCACCGCCATAACGATCTGCCCTCGCAGGTTGATCAAGCCGCGGATCACATCAGGAAGCAGCGGAACCCGAGTCATCTCCTGATGCTGAATGACTTCCTGTACCTCGTCGACCGCAATGCCGAAAAGCTGATCTGCGAGAAAGAATGTGCAAAACTGTTGTGTGGTCACGGATGCTTGTGCTCCTTATGCTTCAGCCCCGACTGATGCCTGGCCGGGTAGAGCCGCCGCAACCAGTCCCGGCAGGTCCAAAATGTCGGTGACTCGTTTCTGAATCACGGCTGAGCCCAGCACGCCCCTACGCGCAGTCTCGGGTTGAATGACGAACGATTCCTCGACGATGTCGAGAATGCGATCCACCACCAGCCCGATACTCCGGCCTCTGTCGGCGTAGACCACGACGTGCAGGGCTTCGTGCGCATTCTCCGAAATCACCTTGCGCTTGCTCTCGAGCACGTGGGTAACCCGGACGAGCGGCATGATCTGTCCTCGATACTGCACGGCCTCTTGGTCACCCGCGACCTCGATGGCGCTGGGAGGGAATTCCTCCAGACGGGCGACCAAGGCGAGATCAATGGCGATCCTTCCGGTTTCTCCGTGCTGGAACAGCAGCATAGGTTTGCGTTGACTCGTGTCCGTCACAGGAATCAATTCGTTTGCTTCTTGTCTTTCGGCTGTTTCCCGTTCCCTGGCATCGCAAAGCACGTTGGCGCGCTGTGCCAGGCCGAGCACGTCGAGGATTAGCGCAACCTTCCCGTCCCCCATGATGGTGGCGCCGGCATAGATGTTGACGCTCTTCATTTGCTTGCTCAGCGGCTTGACGACGATCTCCTCAGTATCATTGATCTCGTCTACGACCAGGCCGAAGGCTCGGTCATCTGCCCGTAGTACGACGATATTGACACTCTGGAATTCGGTCTTGAGGGACGCGGCCACCTGCGCCTGAGAGTCCGCTCTCAGTTCCCGCTGCAAGTAAACCAACGGCAATAATTTGCCCCGCAGACGGTACACCGGGGCGCCGTTGACGAATTCCAGCCCCTTGCGGGACTGTTCGCCTTCCAGTCGAACTAGCTCCAGTAAGCTGACCTGCGGGATGGCGTAACGGTCGCCGGCACTAGTCACAATGAGCGCCGGGATAATGGCCAAGGTTAGGGGGATCTTCATGCGCACCGTCGAACCTTGCCCGGGCTTGGACTGCAGATCGACGGTGCCGCCGATCTTCTCGATGTTTGTCTTTACCACATCCAGCCCGACGCCGCGCCCGGAGACGTTGGTGACCTTTTCCGCGGTCGAGAAACCCGCGAGGAAGATGAGGTTGGTAATTTCGCGCTCCGTCATCCGGGCCGCCTGGTCAGCGGTGATCAAGGCCTTCTGAATGGCTTTATTGCGAAGCTTTTCATAGTCCAACCCGGCGCCATCATCGGTGACCTCGATGTTGACCTGTCCGCCCTCGTGAAACGCCCGCAGAAAGAGCAGCCCTTCCGGATCCTTTCCTGCCATGCGCCGCACTTGCGGGGGCTCGATGCCATGATCCACCGCATTGCGCACCAGGTGGGTGAGTGGATCTTTAATCGCCTCGATGATGGTCTTGTCGAGTTCAGTCTCTTTGCCCTCCATTTCGATGCGCACCTGCTTGCCGCAACCGAGGGCTACGTCGCGTACTGTGCGCGGGAACTTGCTCCAGACATTGCCGATCGGCTGCATGCGCGTCTTCATCACGCCTTCCTGCAGTTCGGTAGTGAGCAGGTTCAGCCGCTGACTGGTGGCGAGAAGTTCGCTGTCTTCGGTGGAGTTGGTGTACTGCACGATCTGGTTGCGCAGCAGAACCATCTCGCCCACACGGTTCATGAGCCGGTCCAACTGGGAGACATCAACCCGGATCGTACTGTCGCTGGCGCTTTGCCCTCGGGCTTGCTGCTGGGCGTTCAGGGCCTCGACAATGTCCTGCGGTTTGACGGCTCCCCTTTCGACCAGGATCTCTCCGACATGTCGAGGGTCACCGGCTTTTTGGTGCTCGACAGCGGCATTTACCTCGCTGGCTTTGGCAACGCCACGCTTGATGAGAATCTCGCCAAGATTTGGTACTGGTTGTTCTGATGGCGTCGCCGGAGGCTCGATCCTCGCAGCTGTCAAAGGCGAAGCAGGGCTGCCCGCCGGCGCTTCGAGCAGGCGAGCCAGCTTCAAGATGAGTTCCTGATCATTGCGCTCCCCCTCCTTGCCCGAAGTCTCGATGTTCTTCAACATCTCGCGAACCGCGTCAAGCATGGCCAGCAATGCGGTGGTAATTTCGGCGTTGAGCGGCAACAGGCCATCGCGCAGGCGCGACAGCAGACTCTCTCCAGCGTGAGTTACTGCCTCGAGCTCATTAAATGCAAGGAAGCCGGAAGTGCCTTTGATGGTGTGGATCGTCCGGAAAATACTGGCTAGAGTCTCACGATTCGCCGGCTCCTTCTCGAGCACGACCAGACCCTGATCCAGGCGATCGAGGTTCTCGTAACTCTCGATTAAGAATTCTTTAACAATCGCGGCATCATCGCTCATTCAAAATTATCAACGCTCGCGCATTGCCTCGTTACGCATTCTGAGAACGCTGTCGCTGGTGTTGGGCAAACAAATCGGCGTCCCTTTTTTGTTGACGACCGTCTTTCAAGGGCAGGTTTGCTCCGCCCACATACTTCGTCCATCGGCCATGCATGCAAGGGACTTTATCTATCGCGCGCAAACTCCAGAACATTAGAGGCATCGAAGGCCCGCCTCGAAAGCGAAATTCATTTCCTTGTGATCTAGCTCTGGCCCGAGGACTCGAGCGGTCGCGATCGATTACGGGCTCGGTTCAGGCATTCCACGTTTCCATGGCGACGTTGGGGTTGATTAAGGAACGATTAACCTTGGATGATCCCAACGGTGTTCAACAGTGCAGATCCTCGACCAAAAGGGAGTTCCTCGGCCCATTACAGTGCGGACTGTCGAATCGTGCAGGTAGTGGGATGATCGACCAAAAAAAGCTGATCAGATTTTGCCAGACGGTCCGCGCGGTTTCGAGCGGAGTTCTACGGGCGGACCGCAGAGGCGAGTTCTGCCAGGCTGGTGATTGTCATATCTGGTTCACCGTCGGCAGATCTGACGGCACCGACGCCTGGGCGTGCAGACGGGCGGTTTACCCACACCGTAGCGAGGCCAAGGGCCTGCGCTGGAATGACGTCGTGATAGATGCTCTGACCTATATGCAGGAGACGGTGAGCGGGTGCGTTGATGCGGCGTAGGGCCAGATTAAAAAGCTCGAGAGAGGGTTTGTAAGCTCGTGCTTGTTGCGCGGTGACGACTTCATCGAAGGCGACTTCAAGTTGAGGTCGGGTGCCCGCGAACAAATCGTCGTCGACGTTGGAAAGGATGGCGAGGCGGAATCGGGTTTTCAGTTGACGCAAAGCGGTGACGGTATCCGGCCAAGGCTTCCAAGTCGGAAGAGAATCGGCGAGCGATCGGACTTCTTCGGCAGTGGGAGTGAATCCCAGGTCAGTCCCAAACTGGCGCACGACGGAGCCCAGAACTTCACAGTAGGGCTGGAAGGGCGGCTGCTCTGCATGAAGTTCGAAGTCCCCGTAAAGCTTGAGGAGGGCAGCGTCGTCGATGTGTTTGGAATGCGCTGAAAGGATGCGGCGCAGCGCCGGCAGAATTCCCGCCTCCCAGTTGATGAGGGTTCCATAGCAATCGAAGGTGAGGATCTCGAAGCGGTCGAAGTCGAGCATGGTCGCTATTATTTCAGACCGCGATGAGAAAGGCTCACTACCTGTGTCTCGTCACCACTTGAGACAAAGAAAATCCCCACCACGTTCGCACCGCGAAGCGAGGTGGGGCTGTTTTTTCCTGACTAGTGGCGCACATCAAGGGGTTGCGAGAGCTCGAAGGTCAGGTCGGACTCGGCAGGAAGTACGATTTCCTTGTTTCCGGTGAAGGCTGAGCCACCAGCGCCTGCACCTGCGCCGGCTGCGGCACCGATCGCAGCACCCTTGCCACCTCCGGCGAGGGCACCGATAATCCCGCCGAGAGCTGCGCCTCCACCGGTGAGAACAGCGGTGCGCTTTCCTTTGCCTTTTTCAGAGAAGCTGCGAGCGGCGGCCTGAACCGGGACGTCGGCGCCTTTGACTCGAATGGAATCAAGGCGGACCTGCAGAACGGCCCCACCTTTGAACTTGCCCAGCGGCTTGGCATCCGCCACCGTGCCGCTGACGTCGGCACCCTGCGGGATCGCGACGGCGTTGCCGACCACAACGTCTTTCGCGACGCTGCCGGCGAAGGTGTCACCCGGCTTGCTGAGCTTGGAGCCGATGGAAGATCCGAGACTGATGGTGATCGCAGTTCCGGACGGCACCACGAGTGGCTCCTTCCTCGCCTCTTTGCGCTCGTGCTGTTTGTGTTCGCGAGCTTCTTTGCTGGGTGGCTTTTCGTCTGCGCTGGATGTTTGCGTATCGTTGGTGGCGGTGTCGCTAGAGTTGTCGCTTGCGGGTTTGTTGCAGCCTGTGACAGCAAACGCAACGAATAGACATAAAAACAGTAATAGAACTTGTGAACGCATAGACGCCTCCAAGACTTCAGCCAATCCTAAAGGAAATCAAGAGCTTGGGACAACCGGGAGAGGGTTGGGAATATCAATCGAAGGTGCATGAGGCTAAGGTGTGAAATTCGAACCGTAAGTGAATAGGCAGCTTCAGAGACGTTGCTCCAGGCCGCTCGGCTTCGCCTTCGCGGGACAGCCGAGGCATCTGTCGCCACATGAGTCAGATGAATTGCCAACGGGTAGCACTGTTCGGGAAATCACTCTCGGTCCACGCAAGCACCACGCGGGGACGAACGCAAAAGACGACACTCTCGGGAATGACCATCAGCGGCATCTTGTATTTGGCACGGGACGCAGCGTCGAGTTTCTTCAGGGTTGGCTTATCCGAGAGATCAACCTCCTCAGCGGATCCTTCAAGGATGACAACATCATCCCCGGATTCCAGGTGAATGGAGATGGCTGGATTATGTGCGAGGTTGCGAGCCTTGCGGGAAGAGCGGGCGGTTCCGAAGTAAAGACCGCCGTCGATCCAGAATCCCCACACTGGAATCGAGTGCGGACGGCCATCGCGCCGGGCTGTACAGACCCAGTAATTGCGGGATTTGATGAGCCGTTCCTGGGCGTGAGTAAAAGGCAGGAATTTGTGTGGAGACTTCAGTCCATAGAGCGGGGGGACGTGTGGAAGGCCCACGGTACATCCTTCGGGATTTGAGTGCTGTTTCGAAGATTTTTTCGGGGGCTTCGTTTTCGGCATGAATTCACCTCCAATGAGATTCACGGCTCCCATTTCTTGGACCGAAGGTGCGCGGAGAAGCGGGGCCCACGGCGACCTTGCCCGTGGCCGCTCGACTTCGCCTGCGCGGGACAGCCGAGGCGGCTGTCACTCCATGAACCGGACGGCGGACAGGATCAATGTCCCCGCCTGCTGGGTCGTGCGGTTGAGTACTCTAGCGCTGAGATACCATGCCGGGCAAGCTAGGAGTTTGTTCGGCTGACACGGCCTGAGATTCATGGTGGTCACTCACCGGTTCGGATGCGGCCTCTTCGGCCGTTGCGGGTTTCTTCGGGGCAAGGAACTTTTCGGTATTAAGGAGGGGGCGGCCCAGCGAGGCGTTATAGCTGGTCCAGGGTCCATCAAGGGTAGACTCACGCTCGAAGTGGGCGCGCATGGCCTCCATTTTTGAATCGAGGTCGTCGAGATAGTGCAGCATGAGTGCTTCGGGAAACATTGGAAGCTTGGGCGAGCCGAAATCGTACTGTCCGTGGTGACTGATGATGAGGTGCTCAACCAGTGTCTTCAGTTCTTCAGGAAACCCGGGCACCTGAACGAGCTTGGATTGGAGCATCTCGAGCTCAATGATCATGTGTCCCAGAAGCTGGCCCTTGGTCGTGTACGAGAATGACCGGTTATACGTCAGCTCGTGGATTTTCCCGATGTCGTGTAGAAAGGCCCCGGTGAACAGAAGATCGCGGTTGATCTGAGGATAGTTCCTGGAAATCAGATCGCAGGAGCGGAAGAGCGAGACCACGTGATCGAGCAGGCCTCCGATGAAGGCGTGGTGGAGAGTTTTCGCGGCAGGAGCATTGCGATAAGCTGCTGCGATCACCGGATCGGCCATGAAAGCTTGAACCAGAGTCTTCAAATATTGGTTTTGAAATCCGGAGACAAAGTCGGAGAGAGTTCTCCATAGCTCATCGATGTCTTTGGTCGTTTTTGGAAGATAATCGGCAAACTCGATCTCCGAATCACCCAGCTTTCGAAGCTTATGAATCGTGAGTTGGAAACGCTGCTTGTACTTATTGATGAGGCCTTTGACTTTCAGGAAGTCATCCTGCTCAAACGCCTCGAGAACTTCTTCGACGTTGTCCCACATTTTCGCTTCAAGCTGACCGCTGCGATCGCCGAGCGTGAGTGCGAGGTAAGGCTCCCCGGTTTTCTTGGGCTTGATCTGTTTGGCGACAACGACAAAAGTGGAAGTGACGATCTTATTTTCGTGGCGCGCGCAATCGCAAATGTAAAAGTCCTTCATCAGATGACTGAGTATATGACATCCTGGCGCAAATCGTTTAGCACTGAGAAGGCGCCGCAGGTGTAAGGTCCCGCTGACAAACATGCCTCAAACGATGGGACCGATCCAGATGAGTCGGGGCGTTGTCCTAGATGATGCCGAGTTTCTTCTTTTTCTTGTTTAGTTTCTTCGCGTCGGCCTCTTTGGCAGTTGTGGTTTCCACGGGCTCGGTTTGATTCGCACTTCTACCGCTGTCAACGTAACCTTGCGCGATCTTGATGTACGCCTCTTCTCTGAGCTTTGTGAGGTACGCGCGAAGCGCAGGCTGCAGTTTTTGATAATAGAGCGCGTCTTGAATACGGGGGAGGACATCTTTCATCGCTGGTACGCCCGCCATCTGATGATCCTCGACTTTAAGAATGGCGAAGCCCTGTTTTACTCGGATGACATCAGTAATCTCGCCCGTTTTCATGGTGAAAGTCCGGTCTTCGAGTTCTTTCGCAAGCTTGCCACGTTCGAAAGTACCGAGCGCGCCGCCGTCGGCAGCGGAGGGCCCGTCAGAATACTTCTTAGCGATGTCGTCGAAAGCGGCGCCGTCCCGTAGTTGCTTCAGGATGTCCTTTGCTTTGGTCTCGGCCGCACTGAGAGCGTCAGCATCGGCCGCTTGCTTTGCCGCTTCGTCCAGCGGCGTTTGGGCCGACGATCCCGCATTGGCGGCATTGGGGTCTGGCGCAGGCGTTACCGCTTTCGGAGTGATCAGAATTTCGCTCAGGCGGATGAACTCAGCGTGTTGCATCTCGTCTTTATGGTCGTCGTAGAATTTCTGACCTTCTTCTTTGCTGATGGAGAGATGACCTCCGACCTCTTCGCCGATCACTTTTCGCGTGATGATCTGGTTCTTCTGCGTCTGCTTGAAGTCTTCCCAGGAGACTCCCTGCTTTTCGGCTTCCTTCTCCAAAGCCTCCATAGAATCGAGCTTCATGTCTTTGCGCATCTGATCGAGTTGCTTGATCAGATCGGTATCAGCGCTGATGCCCAGGTCCTTGCCTTTTTCAAGCAGCAGTTGTTGGTCGATGAGATCCCGAAGCACGTCCTTTTCGCGGTCGGCATAGACTTTGTCGGCGTTATTGGGGTCCTGCTGCTTGACTTCATCGCGAAGCTGGTCTTTGCTGCGCGCGAACTCAGACTTGGTGATGATCTGATTGTTAACGCGGGCAATGATTTCTTCGACGACTTGGCCACTCGCGAAAGCGGGCATGCAAGCCAAAGCAATTAGGGTCAATGGAAGTTTTTTCATAGAGTCTCTGGGCCGTCACGCTTGCTGAGCTTGCGGGTAAAAAGGGTGGGCCCGGGCCGATATCGGTATTTTACATCCTTGGTGCGGCTTATAGCCGAGCCATTCCACGATAACGGTCACGTTGTCGGACAAAGCCCTAGAGCGCAGGCGCCCTTAACTATGACGCGAACACAGTCAAGTAAGTTGGCCGCGACCGATTACGCGGTGCGGACTAAAGCCAAGGCTGTACGGTCGTCGCAGATGGGACCTTTTCCTGAAAACGCGGCAACAGCCTCCAGGACCGAGTCGCCCAGGGGTCGGGCAGCAATTGCAGGAGCGGACTGGAAGACATCTTTGACTCTTTCCAGGCCGAAACCGCCAGAATGACTATTGCCGTGGCCTTCACAGTCGACTACTCCGCGAGATACGAGGAGCAAAGAAGCTTGTTGGGCCATGCCCACGGTCGGAGCCTCGCAGGTTGCGTGGGAAAAGAGTCCGAGGGGGAGACCTGTGGGGCCCAGCTCAGCGATTCCCGTTGCGTCGCGGAGAAGGGCAGGAGTATGTCCGGCATTGGTGTAGCACAGCGTTCCGAACTGCTCGTGGTAACAGGCAATGAAGGCAGGACAAGAGTGGACGCCACAGCACACATCGATCAGCCGTCGATTGATCCGGAGGCACAGTTCGGTCATGGCATCGGATTCGTTGATGTCACGCGGCGAAAACAGCTGCAATCCGACAGCGCGGAAGACTTCTTGGGCAGCGACCAGGAGGCTGCGATTGTCCTCGCGTCGGCCGGCAACGTCGAGCAGCCCGATCAGAACGCGTTCAGAGCTGACGCGAATGGAGTCGTAGAAGTCTCCCGCCATACGTTTTCCGACGAACACGGCAGCGATGTCGGCGCCTGCGATCGTGGGGAAGACGGTTGGGACCGGTTCCAATAGGGTGGGTGCAGCAGCGTCGGAGCGGAAGCGGGAAAGCATGGCAGAAAGGCTCAGAGGCGAAGCTAGCATAGGAATGACAGGGCGGCAACCATCGGCCCCATACGAGCTATTGGATTCATCGGCGGCTCAGCCGATCCCTTAAGTTTATTCGCCGTATTTGTCGACCAGGTATTTAGTGAGTTCGGACTCGAGTTGGCCGTAATCGGAATGGATGGTCGCACGAAGGGCAGCTTCGGTGGAACTGCCCTGGCTGATGCGCTGGAGGATGCGCTGAACATCGCTCATGCCGTACGAATCGTTAATGTAGGAGACGGCCGCCAGGGATTCGGCGTAGGCGAGGTAGGCCTGAGCGCCGGAAAACTGCAAAAAACTACCTTCCAGAACATTCAAGGGAATGTTGTGCTGCGCCTTGAACAGCTGTGTGACTTGTCGCCCTGCACCGCCGAGGCTTCTCGGTTCGAGAAACTGGGCGATGCCTTCGTGCAACCATGGGGGGCATCGTCCGGCAGAAAGTTGGGTGATGAACGAGTGCGCAAGTTCGTGTTTAAGCACGTGGGCGAGTTCGGGTGTGAGTGAACTGAGGCCGCTGATCGGGATGCGCAGTTTGCCATCATTCATTGCCCCCGACCATGTCGGTGCTTGAGTAACGTCGAAAAAGGCCTGTTCGGTGTAGAGCGTGACCAGGATGTTATCGCGCGGCGGATTGCCGAGATCACGGACCAGGTCGTCATAATCAGATTCGAGCGCCTGAAGGATCTGGGCACGCAGCGATTCGGAGGTCTGATGGCCTTCGTAGTGCAGGGTGAAATGCACACTTTCGCCTTGAGAGAACTCCGACTCGGCATTCTGTTCACGCTGGGCTTTCGACAAGAACTGCTGCACCTTGGAATCGGGGCGGAGTTCGAGAGAGCGCTTCCAGGAAGCGATCGCTTCCTTGGTGTGATCGGAGGCGAATTGCGCATAACCTAACATCGTATAAGCGTCTGGTGATTCGGGGGCGGAACGCACAGCGCGCTGGGCGTAACTTGCGGCTTGACTAGCATTTCCGGTGCGAACGAGGACGGCAGAATAATAAATAAGGATGGTCGAATTCTCCGGCTGGTACCGGAGGGCGTTTTCAAAGTATTGCCGAGCCTGGGCAATGTTTCCGTGGTCGAATTCAAACTTGCCGGCAATGAAATCGGCCGTTGCGCTCAGTTCGGGATTCCCCTTGGTCTCTAACTTGGAGAGCGACTCGGTATCGATCTTGCCTTCTTTGACTATCTTGCCAATGAGGTCTCCCTCATTCCCCAGGGTGTTGGGTGGAGCGAAAGCCGGCAGATCGGCAACCTTTCCCCCGCCCGATGAGTGCGCCGGTAACCCGCCTGCCTCGACGTGGTCGACAGAAGACTTCGGGATGGCGTATGTGTCCTCGCCAATCTCATATTCGTAGCGGTTGCCGTTTTCGCGCACACTATCGACGACAATGGTGCGGCCGTTCTTGAGATGGATGGTGTCAGCCCATGCGCCCGTCAGGGCTGGAGCGAGCAATAACGCGAAGAAGGTGACACGTAACCGCATTAAGGCGCATTCTAACAACGGAGAATCAGGCAACCTACGTGACGAAGGTACTACTCACGATTCGACCCCTGTTGGGGGCACTCATTTGGATCGCTCTTTGCCCACGAGGCGCCGCCGCGACGACACCAGTGACGGCGGACAAGCCGGCCGAGAATTTGTATCTGCAACTGGGACGGGTTGGACTCGATCCTTCGCGTGTATATCAGGTGCGCGGCGCATCGCTGAGCCGAGGAGCAATACAGATCAGCCTGGAAGATGGAACCATTGGTTTCACCCAAGACGTGATGGGCCGGATCACCGGAGCGTTTTTTGAAGGTGAGGGAGAGATTCTGCTCACCCCTCCCAACCAAGTCGAACGTAGATCGATGAGCTTGTTCGCGGGCATGGCGATTCTGGAGGAGCGGTTCGCGACGGCATACTTCAGGTTTAACGATGAAACTGCAGCGGAGTTGAAACCGGATCTGCGCGAAATCGAAAACAAGCAGGAGTTTGTGGATCGCTGGGGTGAGACGGCAAAGAATCTCGCCAGCGGAGACGCTATGCGGCTCCTGCTCACATTCAGCCGGATGCTTCCGACCGATGGCGGTTCCGCGGAAGCAGGAGCTGGCATCCCAAGTGGGGCGAAGCCCGATCGATTCCTTCACGCTCGGTTGCAAGGAACCAAGTTGGGAGTCTTCGACGTCTTCTTTGATTCGACTGCCGGAGAACAAATATTGGCAGGCCAAGCAAGAACCGCCGCAAAAGGAGAAGCTTACTACGATGTATGGACTTCGTTTTCACCGACTCAGCCGACGGCGAGGCAGTCGCAACGCGAGCATGCCGCACAAGAAGAAGGGGCGAGCGCCCATGACGATCGGGTTGCGCTGAAACGATACGCGATCACGACGGAAGTTCTGCCGCCCAAGCAGATTCGTGCGCAGGCGGTTGTGCACTGTGAAGTTCGAGAGAGTGGCGCGAGAACACTTCTCTTTGAATTATCTCGATTCCTGCAGATTGAGAGTGTGGCGCTCGATGATACGCCGGTTGAGTTTATCCATAATCCGGCGCTGGAAGGTTCGCAACTGGCGCGCCGCGGCAACGATGTTGTGGCGGTTGTCATGCCCGAACTTTTGAAGACCGGACAGAAATTCGATCTGACATTTGTTTATGCCGGAGAAGTTTTGGCGGAAGCAGGCAACGGATTGCTCTATGTTGGCGCGAGGGGGACCTGGTATCCGAACCGTGGACTGGAAATGGCCTCCTTCGACCTTCAATTCAGCTATCCGCAAGGCTGGACCCTGATCGCGACCGGCAAGGAGGCGCTATTCGCCACCCAGAGTATCGCCAGTACGACTGGCGAGCAGACGTCGCGCTGGATTTCGGATCGGCTGATTCCGGTGGCTGGGTTTAATCTTGGCAAATACCGTGAAGCAACCACCAAGGCGGGAGACGTCGAGGTAGATACCTACGCAACCCAGAGTGTTGAACGAGATTTTCCGAGGCCGCCGATCCAAGTCATCGAGCCGATGCGTCCGAATCCGACTCAGCATGTGCCGAAGCTGGTGGTTCCGTCTCAACCAACCCCAGCCCTTAACGAAGTTACCGTGGGTGAGGCGGCTGCTCGCGCGGTGCAATACTTTAGCGACCGCTTTGGCCCATTTCCGTACAGTCATCTGGCTTTGACGCAGATGCCCGGCAGAGAAAGCCAGGGATGGCCCGGGCTTATCTTCCTTTCTTCCTACGCATTCCTGGACCGGCAGGGCCGCGAACAACTGCATTACTCTCCGCAACGGATGCTTCTGATAGAGTCCGTCCCGGCGCATGAAACTGCCCATCAATGGTGGGGAGACTTGATCCCCTGGGCCAGCTACCGCGATCAATGGTATTCGGAGGCGCTGGCGAATTACTGCGCCCTGATGATGATCCAGGAGAGAAATCCTGAAGGCTTTCGTCAAGTCATGGATATGTACCGACGTCAATTGGTGGAGAAGAACGGCGACGGCATTGCGCCGATGGATGCTGGACCGGTGACCCTGGGCACCCGGCTGCTGTCGTCGAGATTTCCTGGCGGGTACGAGGCGATCAGTTATGGGCGCGGCGCGTGGCTTTTCCACATGTTGCGCACCATGTTGAATGATGCGGTACGGCAGGAAGAGAAGTCGGGTGGCACGGGTCCAAACGAGCCCTTCGTGCGAGCATTGCGCAAAGTTCGGCAACGCTACGAAGGAAGAATGATCAGTACGCGGGAACTGGTGGACGTCTTCACAGAAGACCTTCCGCCGGCCTTGAGGTACGAAGGCAAAAAATCTTTGGACTGGTTTCTGGATGGCTGGATCAACGGTACTTCTCTTCCGACCCTAGAGTTGAAGGGAGTGAAGTTTACTGCGAAAGGATCCTCTTCGATTGTCACCGGCACCATCTTGCAGAAAGATGCGGCGCAGGATCTGGTGACCTCAGTGCCAGTATATGCAGCGCTAGGAGGAAAACAATTAGTGCTGCTAGGGCGCGTTTTTGCCGATGGCGAGGAGTCTTCCTTCCGGCTATCAGCTCCGGCGGGCGCACATAAAATCGTGCTGGATCCTTACGGGACGGTGTTGACCAGCCCCAAATAGCGCGAATAAGGTATATCGTTCATGGCGATCAAACTTATGCATCGGTGGCTCTAGGCTCGCCGGCGGCGTCGGGTAGCATGAATGACATGTGCGGGGATATCGGACAGTGAGAGCACGTGCGTCAGAACGCCGAGTTGAGCGCAGACGCGGGGCATGCCATAGACTGCGCAACTGGCTTCATCTTGCCCGAACGTAAGGCCGCCTTGGCGGAAGATAGCGGTCATACCGGCCGCTCCATCCGATCCCATTCCAGTCATAATGACGGCGAGGGCGCGGTGTTTAAAGACCTCGGCGACGGAGTTCATAAGAACGTCCACCGAAGGAATGTGCATTGCATCCTGAGGATGGACGTCGAGACCAATGACCGGCTTCGAATCCGATAACCGCGGAACCACGCGCATGTGGACGCCGGCTGGCGCGATGTAGGCGGCGCCCGGACGAATGAGTTCGCCTTGGGCAGCTTCCTTCACATTGATAGGGCAGATAGAGTTCAGCCGTTGCGCCAGTGTCGCGGTGAAACCGACCGGCATATGCTGCACGATCAAAATGGGGACGGGGAAGTTCGGGGGAAACATAGGTAGAATCTGCTCGAGAGCTTTCGGGCCACCCGTGGAGACCCCTATGGCGACAATTGCAGGAGCGGCGGACACCGATTTCCCCAACTCGAGCCGGGCGGACTGCGGTGGCTTCCTGTCCTCAACCGGACCAAATCTACTGCGCCGCGATTGAGCCGCGGCACGGATCTTGGAGATGAGTTCGTTCCGAATATGCGCGATTTCGAGCGAAGTTTGCGACATCTGCTTGGGTACGTAGTCAAAAGCGCCGGCACTCAAGGCTTCGAGCGTGGTCTCTGCATCTTTCTCTGTTACAGCGCTGACCATGATCACCGGACGAGGAAACTGGTGCATGATGCACCGTAGGGTGCCCAGGCCATCCAGTCCGGGCATGTTGACGTCGAGAGTGACAACGTCCGGATCGAGGCTCGGGATTTTTTCGAGGGCGACGGACGCACACGACGCGGTCGCGACTACTTCCATGTCTGGTTCGCAGTTGACCATTCGCGCCAGCGCCGTGCGCATGAAGGCGCTGTCATCTACCACCAGTACGCGAATTCGAGGGCTGTCGTCCAAGTTCAAGCTCATTTGCGGTAAATCGCGTGAACCAGCGAGTGCACTTCGTCCATATACGACTCGAGTTCAAAGGTCAGGCGAGCCCAGTCCAGGTCTTTCAAGTCAGGGTGCCGTCTGGAGAGCACAGCAATTCCGGTTTGCTTGAGCAGGTTGATCTCGCGCTTTTCGATGTAGCCGTGATTCAACCCACTCATGCGGCAGAGCAGGTCGCTAAGTTCCACCAGGGCGATCAATCCAGCATGCTCGGCCGACTCATATGTGGTGTGGTGGAGCGAGACGGTCTCGCGGAGATCGGGTGCGAGTCCCCAGCGTTCCGCCAGCAGGCGCCCGCTTTCGCAGTGTGTAAAACCAAGAGTGCGCTGTTCCGCTTCGTTAAGGGGAATGCCCTCGGCGCGTGCAAGCTCGAAGGCAGTGCGGAATTCTGCGGGCAGCACCCATAGGTTCACGACGATGCCGATGTCGTGGAGAAGTCCAGCGAGATAAGCTTTGCTGGGATCCTTGTAAGAGATTTTTCGGGCGAAATGCCGGCAAACGAGCGCGCAACCCAGCGAGTGTTCCCAGAACGCAACCGGATTGATGCTACCGAGATCTTTGGGCAGCAGGTTGAGTACGCCACAGGACATGGCAATGTCGCTGACGCGCTGAATTCCGAGTCCGACGATTGCATCCTTCAGAGATTCGACCTTTTGCCACTTCCCGAACAGCGGGCTGTTGGCCATCTGCAGACACTGCGCCGCGAGGGACTTATCCTGGGCGATCATGTCGGTGATCTTCCGGACATCGAGTTGCTCGGTCGGAAGCTCCAGGTATCGGAGCAGGGGCTGCAAGACTGCCGGGATGGTCGGAATCTGGCGCAGTCCCTCGACGCGCGAGAGCAGAATTGACTTCGGAGGAATCATGATCCTTGCCCTCCAGCTTCTGAGTGATCGTTTCTTACGTACGCCGTCGCCCCGGGGAAATGAATCAGCCGGAACTGATCATTGACGTGGTAGAGCGACTCGGTCTGCCCGAGAAACAGGTATCCATGGGGGAGCAGGTTCTTGTAGAAGTGTTCAATCACGCGCCGCTTCGACGTGAGATCGAAATAAATGAGAACGTTGCAGCAGAAGATCAGATCCATGGCCTTCATTGAGGTCATGCGATCGTCGTCGGAGAGATTGAGGCGGGTGAAGCTTACGCACTTCCGCACCATCGGCTGCACCTGCAATTCCTCGCCGACCGGACCAAAATATCTCTGTTGATAGAGTGGCGTGACGTGGCGAGTGCTGTAGGCGCTGTATGTCGCATTGCGGGCATGAGCCAGGGAACGCTCGTTCAGGTCGGTGGCAAAGATTTCTGTGGTCCAGTCATGAGGCTGTTGCGACTCTTCCTGCATCAGCATGCTCAAGGTGTAAGGCTCTTCGCCGGTGGAGCAACCGGCACTCCAAATTCGTAATCGGCGTATGGGAAGCCTTGCTTTGGCGGCAACGATTTTAGGCAGGATGATCTGCCGCACGGCGTCGAGTTGCGGTTGACAGCGGAAGAAGCACGTTTCGCCAATCGTTATTTCGTTCAGCAGCGCAATCAGTTCTGTCTGCCGCGTGGGTTCGAGCGTCAGGCATGTGAAGTATTCGCGAAGACTCGAAACTTTCAGCTCCTTCATCCGCCGGGCACAGCGATCGAATAGAAGGCGGAGCTTGGTATCGGGATGAAAGATGCCGGCTACCTGATAAATGAGGTCACGGATCCGGACGAGTTCCGGGTCTGGCGGACCGTCGACAGCCGAAAGCGAGTACACGGGTGCGGCACTCATGCCGGGTACGTCCTTATCGTGGTGTTCGCTTCGCGCGCACCAGGGAAGCAGATTTCAAAAGACCACTTCAATTCCATCGACGCACGGGACGAAAGGCTTTAGGGACATGTGCAGCGAGCCAAAGGCAGATGATCCACCGGAGTTCCGCATCGTTAAGGGACGGAAGGCGAGGGCTTGGTGGTGGAAGCCGCGACAGTTACATCACTGCGAACGATGTGCTCACTGAGAATCACAACATCCACGCGGCGGTTCTGAGCGCGGTCCTGTGGAGTGTTGTTGCCGGCGATGGGGTGGTATTCGGCATATCCGGCGGCGGACAAGCGTTCCGCGGAGAAGCGGTAGCGGACAATCAACAGACGAACCAATTCCGTGGAACGGGCCGTCGAGAGCTCCCAGTTTGAGGCCATCTGAGCCGTGTGGATGGGAACGTTGTCGGTATGCCCTTCAATTCTGAGGCGACATGTACGAACGGCGAGGATGGAAGCGATTCGATCCAAGGCGGGTAATGCCGAAGGACGCAGAGTAGGGGACCCGCTGTCAAAAAAGCCAAACTCGCGCAAGCTGATTACCAGACCTTCGGACTCACGGTGCAAAGCGACCGATTTGGCCGCAATTTCGCGATGCAGTGCCTGCTGCAATTCTGCCTGCAAAGTGGTGAGGTTCGCTTCCTGCGAAGATGCGCTGAGCGTGTCCAGTGGTGGAGACGAGACGCGCCCCAGTTCCGAGTTTCGTTTTGCGTTCTCGATGGCTTGCACGGTGTCGAAGGGCATCGGTTCCTGGATATCGAGCGGGACCTTGCTGGTGGAGGCAGGAAACACGCCAAGTTCCTGGAAGGCGACCTGGATCGCCAATGCTAGCTTGCCCACCTTCCGCTGATCTACTTGGGCAGACGCGTAGTTGATGTAAACGTCGACAACATTCGTAGTCGTATCGAACGTAAGATTCCACACATGCTCGATGATCATGGAGCGGGTGACCTCGCAACCTGCGTGGCGCATCAGATATTCCAGCAGAGAGAATTCCTTGGCCGTGAGCTCGATCTTCAGTCCCCCGCGCTCGACGATCCGTTGTACCCGGTCGAGCTTCAGGTCGGCGACGGTGAGCACGGATTCAGACGGAAGATGGCTCCGGCGTATCAGGGCGCGAATGCGAGCTGACAGTTCGCTAAAGGAGAATCCCCTGTATCCAGGCACTGTACCCTGTCTTCCACACGCGTGCGCTGCGTCAGTATGAGAATCGGCAAGCTGGGTTTCTTCATCCTGAGCTGGCGCAGTACGGCGACGCCATCGAGTTTTGGGAGATTAAGATCGAGAATGACCGCTTCATAGTCGCAAGCGAGGGCTGCGGATAGAGATTGCTCACCATCCTGGAACGAATCCACGGTGTAATGCTCGCCTTCCAGGCCCTGCCGGACGAACCTCGCCAGGGCTTCATCGTCTTCTGCAATAAGAATTCGCATAAAAGTGAACCGTCCTTAATCGAACAGCCCAGTCTAGTTAGAAAACACTCAAGTTCAGCCGAATATGCGTCACACGAAGGTATAGGCTTGCGGAATTGGGCCTTTGTTTCGAATAGGGAACCAAGTTGCGCGTGTCGGATCGCGGTTTGAACCTGAGCGGCCAATAGCTTCATCCTTGACCCAACGTGGATAATTCATGATGGATGTCTGATTGGAGTGAACACTTGCGTGTTCTGAGTGCAGGGACTCTGAAATCCCTGTTTGTGCCGGGCGGAATTTGGTTGCTGGGGGCGGTGCTACTGGTCTACTCCGGTTGGCTGACCGTTGCCTTGCCTGTGCTCAGTTTTCTGTACTATTGCGCGATTGCCGCAGGAATGCTGCTGGCGTGGAGATTTCACTCAAGCCGCATCTTCTTGTCTTTGTCGGTAGTCTTTCTGGCGCAGCAGGCGGCAGCCGTTTCTACGGGACAGCCGCCCTTCATCTCGGCCACCTTAACAGCGCTCGCTGTTCTTCTGCCGGTGAATTTCGTTTTGATCGCGATGATGCATGAGCGGGGTTTTACCGTTGAATCGGTGGCGCCCGTGGCTCTATTTCTGTTCGTAGAATCCTTAACCGTGACCGTGTTTTGCGGGGCCGCGGTCCGCGTGCATAGTCTGTCGATTCCGATTGTCCTGCCGCGTTACGCCTTAGCGGTGCCGGCCACGGCTGCCATCTTCTTGAGTGTGCGATTTCTGCTGAATCGGAAGCCACTTGATAGTGCGTTGTTGTGGTCTTTAGCCTCCTTCTTTCTGGCGCTACGCTCTGCAGCGGCTATACGAACGTCTACGGCGTACTGGCTCGCCACGGCGTGTATCCTTGCAACCGCCGTCATCGAGAATTCTTACTTGTTGGCGTATCACGACGAACTGACCTCGCTGCCATCGCGGCGCGCATTTAATGACGCGTTACTGCGGCTGAAGGCTCCCTATTCGATCGCGGTGGTTGATATCGATCATTTCAAGCGTTTCAACGATACGTACGGCCACGACACCGGTGATCAAGTCTTACGAATGGTCGCAACCAACTTGGGGAGTGTCACTGGCGGAGGCAAAGCTTACCGTTGCGGCGGCGAGGAGTTCAACATTCTTTTTCCCGGCAAAACGATTGCCGAAGTCCTGCCACATCTGGAGAAGTTGCGCGTGACAGTTGCGAAGTCCGAATTTCGCATGCGCGGCAATGACCGGCGGCAGCTTCCGCGCGGACCCGATCGTCGTAACCAACGGAATCGTGCTCGTGCTCGAAAGGGAGATGCCATTCGACGGCTAGCCGAAGGCAAGCCGTCTTCAGTGCTGTCAGTGACTATAAGCATCGGTGTAGCCACCGCCGCGGCAGAAAGATCCAGTCCGGAAACGGTACTGGAATCCGCCGATAAGGCGCTCTACCGAGCGAAGGCAAACGGACGAAACCGGGTCGAGACGGCGGCATCTCCGCAGCGGCGCGTGCGTACCAGGGCAGCCGGGATCGCCTAGGAAGCTTCCAAACAACTGAGACGGGTACGTGCGGGCCGGACCGTCGACCGTTGGACGGGAAGTGTGACGGTCCGGTTCCGTACGTTTCGCAAGCACCGCAGGCCGTGCGGTCAGCCGGCGGTCGTAGGTGAGATCGGGCGCTTCCGGCCGCTGCCCCCACATGCGGGGCATTTTATCCGGATAAACGCGACACCCTCGGACTTCCCGTTCAAGTCCACGGGCTTCGCAACATATCCAGAACCGCCGCAGTTCGGGCAGTCTTCCGGAGCCACTCCTTCTCCCCCTCGTGTTACGGAAGATTGTCGCGCAGAGGCAAGGAGTTTTCGCCAAAGATTGTTTTACGTTACGAATCCCGAACAAACCGCCCTAACCCCGCTCGGAATGCCCTATTCAGTCAGGATTCGTAAACAAGGAGAGGGTGGATCAGACAAGACTGTGTTTACTTTGCCGATTCCCTCACCTGCTGAGGGGCATAGGAGCTTCGAGTGCCAGCTTGAACGTCCCAGCTTGAAGCGCGCCGGTCAGACTTGCAGCTTGAAGATTCTATCCATCCGCATCCATTTTTCTCCTGGCTTTGCTTGCGGGAGAGCCTTCTGGAATCTCCACATCAGGTTCTCCCACTCCTGCACTTTTGGATTGCGGCGGTCGGCTTCGGTCTTAGCTTCAAAAGAGAAATCTTTGCTGACCTCCATGATCATGAACATGCGCGTTCCGAGCAGATAGATTTCCATGTCCAAGACGCCTGAGTCTTTTATGCTCTGGATGATCTCGGGCCAGACGTGCTCGTGATGGCGCTTGTATTCGGCGATGAGTTCGGGGTCATCCTTGAGATCGAGAGTGAGGCAGAAACGACGATGCATTTAAACCTCTCCGGCTGGCACCGCCGACGCAGCTTCCATGGCGACGGAGGGAGAAGGCCGGTATCCCCGGATTGCAAAATAGAGCACGTAAGCATGGCACACCAGGGGGACCAGGAAAGCACGCTGAATGTTCCACGCATCGGAGATCCGACCCATGATTACGGGACAGACGGCTCCTCCGATGATGGACATGACGAGCAGGGACGAGCCGAGCTTTGTGTAAGGGCCGAGGTTCTTAATACTCAGCGCGAAGATGGTCGGGAACATGATGGAGTGAAAGAAGCCGAGCAATACGATGGCTGCAACGGTTGGCACGCCAGAGCCAAGCAAAATGATTGTCAGCGAAAGCAACGAACCGGCGGCAAAGATGCTGAGCAACCGACTGGGGGCGATTTTGTGCATGATTGCCGAACCGGAGAATCGTCCGAGCATGAAACCAAACAAATGTGCCTGCAGAAAGCGCGCCGCGATCTTTTCATGCGTTCCGGTTAACGTGAACTCACTGAACCGGATGATAAAGCTGGCGACTCCGACTTGTGCGCCGACATAGCAAAACTGCGCCGCCACTCCCTTGATGAGGTGCGGGAATGCCAAGGTTCCACTGAGCTTGGAGTTTCCGCTCCTTGAGGCTGAATCTGCCGACTCCTTAATTTCCGGCAGCTTCGTCAAGAAGATGAGGGCAGCGATAAAAAGGAAAATTGCGGTGATCACCAGATAAGGTGTCTTCACCATGTTCGCTTCAGAAATGCGATAGTTCAGCAGTTGCGTCGGCGACATCTCCGCCTGCTGCGCCGGGGTGTACTCGATGCCGGAAAGAATGAATTTCGAGCCCAGCAGCGCGACGAGAAAAGCGCCAGTGGCATTGAACGATTGCGCCAGATTCAAGCGCTGCTCAGAGCTTTCCACCGGACCAAGAGTAGTCACGTATGGATTGGCGGCCACCTCCAGCACCGACTGACCGCATGCCATCACAAAGAGTGCAAATAGAAAGAAGGCGTAGACCCTTGCTGAGGCGGCTGGAATGAACAGAATCGTTCCCGTCGCGCATACCGCCAGTCCCATCAGGATTCCGCGCTTGTACCCGATCCGTTGCATGATCCAGCCCGCAGGCAACGCCGCCAGGAAATACCCGCCGAAGAATGCCGACTGTATGAGGGATGATTGGAAGTCGGTCAGTCCGAACGCCTTCTTCAGATGCTGGATCAACACATCGTTCAGGTTGACTCCAATGGCCCATACGAAGAACAAGCTCGTCACCATCGTGAGCGGGACGATGTATCGGCGTTCCGTGACTGGCGCGGATTTCGTCATTGTGTGGTCTCGGCAGAATTGCTATGTCAGGGCACGATCCAGATGCACGTACCCACCATCGACGAACAAGTGTTGTCCCGTCGTATGGCTGGACTTTGCGGAGAGCAGAAAGATAACCATCGCTGCGATTTCCTCTGTAGTCGTCATTCGCTTCTCCAGCGGAATTTTAGAAAGGATGACACTCAGCTTTTCCTCGGGATTCGGGAAGGTGTCCAGCCAACTCCGGTAAAGCGGCGTCATGACCTCGGCGGGAATCACCGTGTTGACACGGATTCCATAGGGCAACAGTTCCGCAGCCCATTCGCGGGTAAGCGCCATAATCGCGCCCTTCGATGATGCATAACCAGATGTGCTGCCCTGCCCTGTAACCGCCGTCTTCGAGCCGATATTTACGATTGATCCGTGTGCCCGTTTCAAGTGCGGCAATGTGTAATGCGCCATGCTGTAGTAGTGAACAAGGTTGCGATTGAGCGAAGCCACATATTCCGCGGGGCTTCCCTCCTCAAGACCCACTTTGTCATTGCGTCCGGCATTGTTCACCAGCGCATCGAGTCGTCCGAACTCTTTCACCGTTTGAGCAACGGGTTTCTCGCAATTGTCCGGGGTGTCGAGATCAATGCTGATCAGACCACACCGGGAGCCGCCACCTGCAATTTCAGACTGCAGTTTTTCGCCGGCTTTGGCGTCGCGGTCCACAATTACCGGCACGGCACCCTCGCCCGCGCACGCACGGACGATCGCTGCTCCAATACCCTTCGCGCCGC
>QIAL01000739.1 GCA_003225535.1 Acidobacteriota bacterium
ATCAAGAAGGGGATGTGCTTTCTTGAGAAGAACATTTATCGGGAGGCTCCGGCGGAAATCGCTGCCGGGCTTTGCCCGGCCGGACGGCCGATGGCGGCCGTCCCCACATGAGTTGTTGTGCTCACCGGCAGTGGGACCGACACGTGCTCGTGGACGGACTGGCGCTCGTTGTTGTCTTCGGGATGAAGCTGGCGGTACGGGCCGGTGATGGCCTGCGATGATTCATCGGCTTTGAAACGCATGTAGCGGGCCTGATGTTCTTTCGCGAGCTTCTCGTTTCCTAGGCCGTTATAGCAGAGCATCAGGTTGTAGTGAGCCTGCAAGTCTTCGGGATCGATTTCAAGCACGGACTGCAGGACATTTACCGCGTCGTCATACTTGCGCTGCAGGAAGAGAACGCGTCCCAAGTCATTCAAGGCAACGCGATCGCGGGGATACTGCGCGAGCACGTTGTGCAGCCGCGACGCTGCGCCTTCGTAGTTACCATCGGAGCGCAAGACTTTCGCGTAGAAAAAGTTGGCCCGTGCCAGGTTCGGCGACAACGACAGGGCTTTTCCCAACACGGTGCGAGCGCGCACCATATCACCTTCCTGGACGGCGCAGCGTCCGATGTTGACCCAGCCGTCGGGATTGTTCGGATCGGCTTCCGTGACTTTCTCGAAAGCGGCGGCGGCGGCCTTCAGATCTCCTTGCAGGAACAGGCCGATGCCGTAGTCGTTCCAGCGTTGCCACTCTTCTTTGCGGACGATCGTGCTGGGCGCGAGCGCCGGCGCGTTGTGCGCGACCACAGGAAGCGTGACTTCGTCTTGCGCAACGGGAACGATGGGCAGGTCGGGAATCTTTTCTTCCTTCGCCGAGACTCCGCTTAATGACCCCGTAAAAAGGGTTGGGCGATCGTCGTATTCCGAGGAAACCGCATTGGGCTTGGCCGGATCGGGTATGCCCGCAAACGCTTCCTGCGTGCCATACCACGCGAACTTGCGGTAGCAGAGACGGGCGTGCAGTGTGATCTTATTGCCGGCATTTTCGGGAATGTGGATGCGGTAGTGCACGGTGTCGGCTGCGCCAGGTGGAATCAGACGCACATAGACCACCGCGCGCGTCGCCCACGCGTTGCGTTTGTTGATGGGATTGCCGTGGGCGTCGATCTGCAATGAGCGATAGAAGTGCGCACCTTTCTCGACCGGGCCGTGGCCATTGTCTTCGACCATGCCGCTCCAGAAGATGGTCAGGCCCTTGTCATCGGTTCCCTTCAGTTCGAGCCAGGTGTCGTAGGCATCGACGGTGCCGCCGGGGAAGAAGTGTCCGACTTTCTTAGTGCGCACGACCACGTCAACGCGAACTGTGTCTCCTCGGCGCAAAGCGGGCTGAACGCGGTTGAGCGGAGCTGTTACCAGAACGGCCTCGCCTCCGGCGGCAGCTGCGATTTTGCTCTCGGCTTCTTCGCCGACCGCGAACGTCGTCGACAGATCCGACTGCGTGGCTGCGCCCGGCTTCAGCGGAGCTTGCGCGGGAGACAGAGCAAAGATATCAACCGTGAGTGCGCCGTTCTTCAGGAAGTCTTCCGTGAGCTTGAGCTGGGCGGGATCTTCGTTCGCCGTCGGCACCGCGGTATTTGCCGCCGGGAAGCGATGCGAGTGCACGAAGCCGCTGATGTTGCCCTGGTCTTTCGACGACTCCATGGGCATGTGGCAATCGGCGCACTGCTGCGGCTTCGGAGGATAGTAGAACGAACGCGCTC
>QIAL01000740.1 GCA_003225535.1 Acidobacteriota bacterium
AGTTACATTGATTGCGGCGTGGCAAAAATGGATGGCAACGTACGACTCATGGCCCGCATGACGATCCGAGCGGGACGCATTTCGTACGATCCTTCTGGACTTAGCATGGTCGAGTGGGAAAAAGCGCGTCCGCAGTATTTCACGATTCCGGATCGCGGTGAGTCGTTGCCGGCCAGGGCAGACGATTACCCACGGGAGTGAATTCTGTAGCGCCAGTCGTTGTGGAAGAGGGCCAAATATGAGACAGATGAGTCGGCGAAAGCTCCTGCGTAATGGAGCGCAAGCGGTTCTCGCGGGAGGCGCAGCACTTTCTGGAATTCCAAGTCTAGAGGCTCAGGGATCGGCCAAGTCGAGGCCTAAAGCAGTGGACTATTATCAG
>QIAL01000741.1 GCA_003225535.1 Acidobacteriota bacterium
GCGTCAGGTGCGTATCTAGCCAAGCAACTTCGTTGTGAAGCCGCGCTCGTCACTTCCGGCGCTGCCGCTGCGCTCGTGGTGGGAACTGCGGCATGCATCACCATGGGAAACGAGCAGCCCATTCTGGACATTCCAACGGATATGTCTCGGCTTAAGAATGAAGTCGTCGTTCAAAAAGGCCATCGCTATGGATATGACCATGCCCTCCGCAATTGCGGCATTCTCTTTGTGGAGGTTGAGACTCTTGAGCAATACGAACAAGCGTTCACCGAGCGCACGGTGATGGCCCATTTTTTTAATGCCGGCACCGGAAAGATCAGTCGCGAGGATTGGGTGCGAGTGGCCCACAAGCATGGAGTGCCCTGTTTCAACGACGCTGCCGCCGACGTCCCGCCGATTTCCAATCTGTGGAACTACACCCAGATGGGCTTCGATCTTGTCACGTTTTCTGGAGGAAAAGGTCTTAGGGGACCGCAGTGTACTGGTCTGCTATTGGGAAGAAAGGACCTGATCGAAGCAGCCAGGAAAAACAACTCGCCCAACTCCAATACTGTCGGGCGCGGGATGAAGGTTGCGAAGGAAGAAATTGTGGGATTAGTCGCCGCCGTGGACTGGTTCCTTAAGCAGGATGATGCCGCTATCGAAACACAGTGCCGGCAGCGGGCTGATCGTATTGCCAAGCAATTGAGCGCGATTCCGACAGTGCAGACTCAGGTCTTTGTTCCTGAAGTTGCGAATCATGTTCCGCACCTTCTCATTTCTTACGATCAGAATCGGGTCAAGATCACCGGTGCGGAGGTCATGCAAAAGATGCGCGCAGGCACGCCGCGAATTGAACTGAATCCATCGACCGGAGGCGCTCCCGCAAGCGCCGGACTGCCGGGCGGACCGAATACGATTGTCGTCGGAGTTTGGATGTTGCAGCCGGGAGAAGACTTGGTGGTTGCAAAGCGGCTACGAGAAGTGCTTCAAGGGGCAATCGCTTCGTAGCGAACGTCTCAAGGTTGCCGTCCCGAAATGTGCTGCGTTTGCAGATGATCGTTCCCTTCTTCGACTAGATAGAATTTGTCGGCTTCAACGTCGCGAAAGGTCTGACGCTGGCCGCTTGGCCATGTTATCTCAACAATTTCCGCGCGCTTCGCTTTGGCAATGCCGAAATTGGCGCGCAAGTCGCTCTGTGAAAGATAACTTCCGCCACCCGCAATCTCACGAATTTGTGAGGTTGTGCCGGTCACTACGCGCACGCGGGCGCCCATCGCATCCCGATTGCTCTTCTTTCCAGAGAGCTTGAAATTCAAGAAGTGATTCCCGTTGGCACCGCTGTTATGCAGCACAACGGGTGAATCTCCATTGTTCGCTATGACGATGTCTATAAACCCGTCGTTGTCAAAATCGGCAAAAGCTGCGCCGCGTCCCACATAAGGCGTTTCAAATCCCGTACCGCTTGATTTGCCCACTTCTACGAACTTTCCGTTTCCTTCGTTGTGGAATAGCGAATTGATCTGCCGATAATGGGTTCCGGGCGTGGCCTGCTCCACCTCCGGGTACACATGCCCGTTGGCGATAAAAATATCCAACCATCCGTCGTTGTCGTAATCGAAGAAGCCTCCGCCGAAACTAAGCACGTCCCGTGTCGGTCGGGTGATCCCCGCTTTTATGCCAAATGTGATCAGAGGAACGCTGAAAGTCGGAAATATAGAGATCGAGTTGCCCATCATTGTCGTAATCACCCAGGGAGATGCACATCGCGGCCATGACCGTTCCCCGGGAGGTTACGGCCATGCCCACGCTGAGACCGATCTCTTTAAAAGTTCCGTTGCGTTCGTTGTGATAGAGATAGGCATTGAGCCCATCGTTGGCTACAAACAAGTCAGGCCAGCCATCATTGTCGTAGTCGGCAGCCTGCACGGAAAGATTCTTACCTTGTGGCTGATAGATCCCCGCCTTCTGGGCCACGTTGGTGAACGTGCCGTCGTGATTGTTGTGATACAGCGCGTCGGGGCTTCCCTTATACTCGCTGGGAGCGCAACTGCTCAGCACGTCACCCAACTTGCAGTAACGCTTGTCGCCGAGATTCACATAGCTGCCCACATACAGATCCAGCCAACCGTCGCGATCGTAATCGAAGAACGTCGCGCCCGAATGAAACAGACCCGATTCCAGGCCGCCAACCCCGGCCTTGTCAGTGACGTCGGTAAATGTTCCGTTACCGTTGTTGTGGTACAAGACATTCTTGCCATACTGAGTGACAAAGAGATCGGGGAAACCGTCGTTGTCAAAATCTCCCCAGACGCAGCAGGTGCCGTCGTGGTTATTGTGGTAAAGGGCATTCGTAACAGAAATGCCGCGACTGTAGAGGTCTCTTCCATTGACGAAATAAATATCTTGCCAGCCATCCCCATCGAAATCGGCAACGCACACTCCCGGTCCAAATTCCTCCCGGTTAATCGAGATGCCATCGTTCCCTTTGAAGTGCTTGAACTTGATGCCGGCCGCTGCAGTCACGTTTGTGAACTCGACCGGCGCGACGGGCGCGTTCTGTGCGGTTAGTGTTGAGATGAAGATTGAACCGATCGCCGTCAACGCAAGCGTCAGCACTCGAACGAAATTGGCAGGAATCGCCCACAGCCGAGGCTTACAGCTTCTACTCGAATGCGGGGACATGGTCAGTTGGCGGTCTCGGCTGGCTTCTGTTGCAGCATTCTACATGTATTTCGGATAGATTATTTCGTTCCGGCTTCGGCAGGAACAGCGCGCAATCAAGTTCAGGAGCACACAGGTGAACAAGGCAGGCCGATTTTGTACTACCACGGTTCTCAACGTCTTGGGTTTGGCTGCATTTGCCATGGCACAACAAGCGCCTCCCGAGATGCCGATGCAGGCGAAGTATGAAGACGGCGCCGAATCCCGATGGCTGAACAAGAAGGTGCTCGATTCACGCACGCTGGACAGCATGGAAGACCTTTCTAATTGGTCGTTCACGGGCGCGGGAGAGATGACGATAATCGACGTCCATGTCAAAGATGGCCAGCATTCGCTGCGAATCCGTTCTACTACGAACGTCGCACAGGTTGACGGTAGCGGAGAGTGGGAAGATCTTTTGGCAATCAGAAAATTTCCTGGCGAGGACTGGGGCCGGTATAACCGCATCTCGATCTGGGTTTATCCCGACATCATTGGTGCGCCTGCGATTTCTTGCTCCCTGACGCTCCACAACGACGGCTCGCACAAACTGCCGGACCAGTACAACGAGGGGCGTCACGAATCGATCATCCTGCAGAACCACGTGTGGAACCATGTCGTGTGGGAAATCGCTCCATTGGATCGCGATCGCGTCACGGCGCTTGATTTTGCTTACATGCTCCCCAAGAAACTTCCCGAGCCGGGCGACCAGACGATCCTGGATATCGATCAATTGGAATTACAGAGCGTGATCGCCGATCACGTGGAGGGATGGGACGTAGCACCCGGAAAGATTG
>QIAL01000742.1:0-2269 GCA_003225535.1 Acidobacteriota bacterium
ATTCGCCAAATCGTTTTGCAGAGAGATTTCCTTGCTGATCGGCGTCCAGGTTCGGTCATTGCGCCGTTGCACAAACCACAGATTCTCGCGGCGAATAAAATCAAATGGCAGAAACCGCACTGTTCCATCTGCAAATCTCTGGAAAAAAGATTGCGTCCCGCCACCCTGCATATGCCCGCCGCCAACTGTGGCATATACTTTGATCTCATTCTTCGGCTGGCCCTCGGCTTCGACTGAAAAAATGTATTCTCCCTTCGCATTGATGCCCGGAGTGACAACTGCATCTTTGAAATAAAGCGGCTGGCCATCAAAGCGCGCGATCACCGTTGCTTCACCCGGTTTGCCTCCGGCGTGGCCATGCGTCGATTGCTTCCAGAGATCGTATTCTTTCTGGTGGCATCGCGCGCAGGCTTCCGAGCCGACGAAGCTGGCCAACGGCGACTTTTGGGAAGCGTTAGATCGTTGAATCATTGAACCGTTGAATCGTTGAGCCGTGCGGTGACTGACCCAATAAAGGATCGATCCACCGAGGACTGTCAGCGCGATCAACGAACCGACCAGGAAAGGAATGCGATATGATTGCTTCACCACGTTTGCTTGTGCGGGCAATTGCTGGTCGGTTGTCGGAGATTTTGGAGCGCCTTCCGGAGTCTTCGGCTGTGGTTTGCGCCTTTTCTTTCCCATTGTCTCTTTTGAGCCTCAACGTTGCGAGTTATCGAGCGACCACGCGGGTCCCTTACACCGGCAAAGCGTTCGAAGGTATTCGACCAGCGCCTTGATTTCGCTCGGAGCGAATGAATCCCGCCACGGCGGCATCATCTGGCTTTTGTTGACAACGTATCCCCCTGACGAAATCGCGTCGTAAAGCGTGTCGTCCGGCCGGGCGGACATATAAATGCCGTCGGCATGAACCGCAGGTTGGACTGGAAGGAACGGCGCATTGAACCCATTCGCTCGTCCTTCCACGCCGTGGCAAGGGGCGCAATATTTCATGTAATTGTTTCGTGCGCTGTTTCCTGGTGACCCGGGCTCTGGTTCAAAACCGATGAGTTGATTGTCAACAAGAGAAAGGTATTTCGCATCAGTCGGCGCCCTCTCCTGTTGCAAGAGAAAGTTTGTAATGAGCTGAATTGTTTGAGGCGTCAGCGGCCCTTTTGGCATGATCGTATTTGGATTCAAGGACCGCGGTTCGCTGATCATTGCATACACGTAATCCGGCTGTAATCGACCCCGTGCCATCGTCAGGTCCGGGCCAATTCTTCCGCCGCGATCACCAAGCCGATGACAACCAAGGCAGGAAAGTTTTTCAGTCAGGAGCAGCGCAGCTTTGTTCCTGGAAAACGCCGATAGCTTTTGGCTCTGAAACGTGCGCGTCTCGCTTCGCGAACTCATCAGAAATTTACTGAGTTCCGAGGCTTCCTGATCGGAAAGATGAAAATAGGGCATCCGGCTCCCTTCGCCTGGATGGTATCCAAACGGGCGCAGGGGCACCGGATGCTTAAGATAATCGTTCAGCCACGGTTCGTTGACGCGCTTTCCTTCCATGGCCAGCTCCGGCGCAGCCTCTTTGGTGCGCGGTTGAATCGTTTGATGTTGATGACACGCGGCGCAATTCTGCGATCTGAAAATCTGTTGTCCAACGGCTGCCTTCGCCTCCGGAAAGCGCGCTTTTGCCTTCGCGAATTGTTTATCGAGCGCTCGTTGCTTTTCCGTTTGCAGCGAAAAGAGATAGTCCGCGAGCACCCGGATTTTATGACCGGCATCCGGAGTGAGTTCGCGAAATCGGCTCGCATCTGCCGCCGGCTCATAAAATTGCGGCGGCATAACACTGGCCGGCACGCCAAACATTGCCGGAAACACGAGATACGTTTTCACCCAGGCCGGTTGCAATCGATAACCAATGTTGCCCAACTCGATCCCCAGCACGCCTCCTTTCCCCTCGAGCGTATGACAGGTGAAGCAAATCAATCCTTTGTTAAGTTCGGCTTGGAATTGTTCTTTCGAAACCGGATGTGGCGCCACCGCAAGTTGACTGCCGATCTCTGCTGGAATCTGCGGCCATTTGCCAGGCGTCTCCCGTTGCGTCTGGAGAAACAGCACCAGCGCGAGCGCCTCCTTCTCACTCAAATGAAAATTCGGCATCCGCGCGCGACCGAGATGCCGCCGGACTTTGACGGGATTCTGCAGAAAATCGAACAGGTAGGCCGGATTGTAGCGCAAGCCCGCGCTGCTCAGATCGGGCGTCTTCTCCTTAAGTGCGCTCGTGATT
>QIAL01000742.1:2316-3187 GCA_003225535.1 Acidobacteriota bacterium
TTGAAAAAGTGGCGCTGCGTTTCTCAATCGGAGGAACCCTACCTGAATGCACTCCGCTCTCCAAGCAGAGGAACACCGCTCAGAACCGACGAGGTTCAGTAACCCTTACTCCATGAGCCGCGCCGCCATATTCATCAGGTCTTTGTAGGCCTCCATGAAGGCGGCGAGGTTCACTTCGTCCATGGCACTGGGCGCATATTGTTCGATCAGCTCAAGCCGGCTCAGGATCAGCGGCAGATCGTCCGGAGTGAGATTTTTCGGGTCAGCGAACCCTTCCTCATTCAGGTCCTCAATCAGGTCCTGCCGTTCCCTGGCCGGAAGATCAGGATTATTGATCGCATCCACCCAAACCGCCTCCGCTTCCGGGTCTGCGCCGACGAACATCAATGCCTCACGGGCGACTGGATCCTGAAGTGTCGCCTTTCTTGAGCGCGTCGCGGAACTGGCACCCGCGACGGCATCTGGTTGTGCACCATTGGTTGATTGTGTGAGCGAGGCGTTTGCTCCATTTGAAATAACGTTCGCTTTTGGTTTCGACTGCGACAACTCCGAGCCGGGCGGGCGAACCATCATTGGCCGCACAGGGTGATGCGTTTGCTCGCTGTCTCTCTCCAACTCGGCGACGCGTTCGGCTTTTAGCCGTTCCCAGCGCGCCTGCATCTCGGCACGCGCTCTTGCCTGCGGATAGGCAACAATCAGACTCCCGGCCAGGAGGCCTGCCACCAGAACTACGATGAGCGTGCGGTTCATCGATGCTCCCTTTGGGTTTACCAGCAAAGATGCCTTAGCAGAATTCCAGTTGCGATGCCAGCCGAAAAACTTGTCCGATCTAAGCGAGCAGCTTCGGCACAATTTCGCCTTCGACGTCGGT
>QIAL01000786.1 GCA_003225535.1 Acidobacteriota bacterium
TGGCCATGCGTGCGCCCAGTTCTCCGGGCTGAGGGGTCATGCACATCACGCCGACATCCGCGGTTTCCAAAGCATCCAGTATTGCTGCGGGCGCGGAGCTCATCGGCCGCGGACCAAAATCTTCCAGCAGCAGTCCCGTGTAAAGCGCGCGTCGGTCGTCCAGGGCGGCGGCGATACTGGCAGCGACGGCGCGGCTGGCTTCATCTGCAATCAGGGCCACATGTTCGCCGGGACGCACACCGAGACACGTTTCCACGGCGTTTCGCGCGCCCAGCATCAAGTCGGTCTGTGGTGAACCAAAGTTCATGTCAATAATTCTACTTGAATCTGCCGGATTTTCTATCTCAGATAGATTACTCAGGTCTCTTTTTCTAAACTGTTCGACTGGCCGGTCAAAAAAACCTGCCACGAAGGACAAACTTGGCGAATGAGCGGCCTCCCGCACAGAGACTCGACTGGGCTAGTAGGCCGGTGAGCTTCGCGGAAAAACGCGAAACGCCGGGACCTGTCCGCCACCGCTGGTTACATTGGCGAGGCCGGTGGCGCTGAGGCGCGTGAGAAAGCCGCAGAGTTTTCCGCGGAACAAGTACGGAGCGAAATCCACCAGCATGTCGCGGTAATCGACTTTGCCGACATCCGCGATGTATGGAAAAACTTCGCGCCGGATGGGGATGCGCTCCTGGACGATCCACGCACCGTTCCTCGCTAAAAGAGCGTTCTCGATCGCTACGTCCCAGGCTGCTTCACTAGTTTCCCAGCCGAGAGTCACACCAGAACCGCCGTATTCATCGCTGGGCTTCAGCACCAGGTTCTCGCGCTCTTTACGGATAAAAGCGAGCAAATCAATGTGCTGGCCGTAGTGAGCCGTCCCGACATCCGCAACAACACGTGTCCAGGGAATATGCTTTTCGATCAGCTCGCGCTCGCCGTGGGAGAAGAGTGCGCCGTTTTGCTCGTCGGTCAGCACAGCGAAAAACGCTTTCACGTGCGGAATCTTGCAGCGGAAGTTATTGGCCACGCACACGGCATTCGCCGAGTAGGCTTTGACCAGCGCGGAGCACTCGACAGGTTTGGCCACAATGTCGTTGATGAGCACGCGGCGGTAGACGAGATCGATCTTCTTTTCTTGGGAGACGAGGGACTTGCCGTCCCACTCGAGCTCGCGGGGATCGGCGATTAGCGTCGGGATGCCCATTCTCTCGAAGCGTTCTTTGAGGATTTCAAACTCGCTGAAGGTTGGAACGTCTTCCCAGTCCACAATCGCAATCTGCGGCTTCGTGGAAGATCCTCCCCAATCCCTGTAGCTCATCACCAGTGCATCGAGGAGCTTGGCGCTTAGAGAATAACTGTGGACTTCATACGTCTGTACAAATTTGCCCATTACTGAGAGTTCTCGGAAAATCTCCGCAAGCGTTTCCGAGTAGCCCGCGCCCGCCGGCGATTCGCCGTTGTATTCCGCAAACTTCAACGAGTCTGGGAGTAGAAACGCATCCAGCCGCGACGCCGTGCTCGCCGGTCCGTACCCCGTGGGAATCCGGGCGAGACGCTCCTCTTCCTCGCGCAAATGCAATTGCGCAAAAAGATGTCTGTCGTCGAGAGCGGCGCTCGCGATACGCTCGCCAAGGTCGGCGATCGTTTCCGCGACGGTTCTCACGCGTATTTCGTCTTCGGGAGAAAGAAAAAACGGGCGTAGGAAAGGGCAATGAACTCGGTCGCCAAACGTAAGCCGGGCCTTGCGCATGCGCTTGAACAGCTCTTCGGGCAGCGCGGGCACACGCAGAAGCGTGGCTTTCAAAATGGCGTGCCATTCTTCTACTGGGGACGGCGACGAAGGCGATGGTGTTGGCGCGCTGGTCATTTCGCTACGGTTCTCATTACGATCTCTGCGCGGCCCCGGCAGCTGGAGCGGCAACGCTTTTCTGTCCGGCGGCGCTCTTTGGCGCTCCGGTAAATCCTGCAGCTGCGCCAATGCCGAGCATCTCTTCCCACCGCGGCCACGGGTTCGAAGCCTTGCCGTTCAGCGCGCGGTCAATCACCAGCCGCGCCATTTTTTCCACCACGTGCTCGAAATAAAATTCCGTGATGCGGTCGCGCTCGAAATCCGGCGCCGGATTCAGGAAGTCGATGGCGTACGGCACACCATCTTTAACGGCGAACTCGATGGTGTTCATCTCGTAGCCCAGCGCCTGGTTGATGGTCTGCGCATCTTTCACAATGCGCGCGCCGAGCTCCGGCGTCAGGTATTGATGATCCACAAGATATTT
>QIAL01000787.1 GCA_003225535.1 Acidobacteriota bacterium
AAGCACAGTCCGCCACCTGTGAATCCCGACGATCCGGGCAAGTTCTGGTCGTCAATCCAGAACATCTTATTGCTTTGCTCATATGGGACGTTTCGGTAGTCCCATCGCAGGCCAAGGTTGAGGGTTAACCGGTTATTTACCTTCCAATCGTCTTGCACGTACGGAGCGAAATACATAAAGTGGTATTGATTCAGGTTTCCGGCGATATTCGAACTGATGAAAGGTCCCGGCTGAAACGTGTTCGCGCCGTTGTAATACCCGAGCAAGAAGTCGGCGACTTCGTTACCGGTACCGCACAGACCGGAAGGGGTCGTGCAACTGCCTGTGGCACTGTTGTTCAGGATGTTGTTATTGGTGTACGAGTATCCACCCAGGAAGTTGGTCGAGAGGTTTCTCTTCTGGACGAACCTCCGATAGTCAAAGCCAAAACCGATCGTGTGCCTTCCACGAATCATCGTCATGGAATCCGCGAACTCCCACGTGGGAATGTCGCTGGTCGTCGGGTTGTTGCCGGGACTGCCCACGGTGCTCAACAGCGTGCCCTCGAAGCCGATCGTCGGAAAGCCTTTCCCATAGCTGGGCAGAGCGGTGAAAACGCCAGTCACTCCCAAGCTGGAAATCTGGCTGTCCGATGCCGGTGGCGCCCCCTGTATAGCCGTGGCGTGCAGGAAACCGACTCGGAAATTGTTTACGTTGCTATGACCGAGCGTAATAGTGTGGGATGCAGTCCAACTGGTGGAGTTCTGGGTGAAGATGTTGATGCTGAAAGTCGGCGAGAAATTTTGCGGGTTCTCGTTGCTGAAATCCGCCTTTGTGTAGCGGAAGAACACGGATCCAAGCCGGCCCAGGTTCTGGTCGATCTTGTAGGTCTGCTGGTTCGTGTTGTTGGGAAGCGTCTGTTGTAGTTGGTAGTTGTTGATACCACCACCGCACGCGTTGGGGTCAGCCACACACTTAGGGGTTGGTGCCGGAAAGACGCCAGCCGCAACCGCGACCTGAGCAAGCCGTGAAAAACTGGTTGTAGGAATAAGGTCGCCAGTGAATTCCTGCCCGGTCAGCGGATCACCCGGCATGCAGGGCAAAGCCGTTCCGGGGTTGGTAAGAGCCACTTGACAGGGGGAACCGGTCGTTAAATCAAATGCAGGCAGGCCGGTTGCGGAGAAGTCGCCGCCGAGTTCAGCTGGCGTCGGAACAATGCCATTTAGGACGTATCCATTACCGATGCGCCAGCCTTCGTAGTTCGCCAGCCAGAAGGTCTTGTTTCGCCCATCGTATAGTTTCGGGATGTACACGGGTCCGCCGGCTACAAAACCAAATTGGTTTTGGCGAAGCGCAGGTTTGGAAGGAGTAGTTTGAAATGGCGTTGGCGTGTATGCATCGAACGCGCTGCTGCGGTCAAACAAGAAGGCGGTTCCGTGTAATTCATTGGTGCCGCTCTTGCTGATGATGTTGACCTGGTTCGCGCTATACCCATATTCGGCTGCGTAATTCTCGCTCGCGACTTTAAACTCTTGTATGGCATCTTGGGACAAGATCACGGCAGGAGTTGCGAGTGCTTGGTCCGTGTTTGTAAGACCATCGAGTGTGTAGTTGTTTGATTCTGGTCGGCCACCGTTAATGCTGATCGCGTTCCCTGCACCTTGGCGCATCTGGCCCTGCTCGCCCACGGTCTGCACCGCGCCGGCGCCGATAAACAGCAGGTTCAGGAAGTTGCGCCCGTTGAGCGGCAACTCATCGACCTGTTTCTCGCTAACCAATTGCGACACGGCTGAGCTATCGGTGTCGAGGGCCACGGCGCTCGCTTCGACCGACACGCTTTCTGTCACGGCGCCCGCCTTTAGCGTGACGTCGGCACGGGCCTCTTGGCCAACCACCAAGCCGATATTGTCCACGACAGACTTCTGAAAGCCCGCCGACTGAACTGTCACCCTGTAGGTTCCCGGTGCCAGATAGGGAACGGTGAAGTCACCGGAAGAGGTCGTCTCCGTGTGCTTGGCAACGTTAGTAGCAACGTTGGTGACATCCACACCTGCCTTCGCCACCACTGCTCCGGAGTTATCTTTGACCGTTCCGAGGATGGTTCCGTAGGCGCCACCTTGG
>QIAL01000788.1 GCA_003225535.1 Acidobacteriota bacterium
GTATTCCGCCGCAACGCGCTCGTGGACCAGCAACTTCTCGGCCGCGTTGCAGACCGACGGCCGCTGCGTTTTCGCGTTGATCACGATGCGGTCTGCCATATCCAGATCCGCGGAAGCGTCGACGAAGATGTGGCAGTTCCCTGCCCCCGTTTCAATAACCGGCACGGCTGAATTCTCGGTGACAAAGTTGATCAGACCGGCGCCGCCGCGCGGGATGATCACGTCGACCAGGCCGCGGGCTTTGATGAGTTCGTGTACTGTCTGCCGCGTTCCGGAGTCGAGCAACTCAATCGCGCCCTCCGGGACTCCGGGGACGGCGGCCATGATTTCGACCAAGCGCTGATTACTCCGAGCCGCTTCCTTACCACCACGGAGAACGATGGCATTACCGGTCTTTAACGCAAGGACAGCGGTGTCGACAGTAACGTTCGGGCGCGATTCGTAGATGATGCCAACCACGCCGAGAGGAACGCGTACCTTGCGGATGCGCAGCCCATTCTCTTTGGTCCATTCCGCGAGCGTCTCGCCGATCGGATCAGGCAGCATCGCAACTTCGCGCACACCCCGGGCCATGTCTTTGATCCGGGCCGGCGTGAGCAGCAGGCGCTCGCGCATCGAGCCGTCGAGACCTGAGTGTTCGATATCTGCCCGGTTAGCCGCAAGAATGTCCTTCTCGTGAGCTTCGACGGCATCTGCAATCGCCAGCAGTAACGCGTTCTTCTGCTCGGTCGACAATTGCGCCAGCTTCGCGGCGGCGGCGCGAGCACGCAGCAGTTTTTCCTGCGTCGAAGCTGTGTTGGAAACGGTGGTAGCCATCAGGTTGTCTTCCGTGGAGGAAAATAGGTTCCGATCTTGCGGGCTATCCCCATCGTAATGGCTTGGGGATGGCGTCCATTCACGATGGCGACGTGGACGCCGCCTTCGCTCGCGAGTTTCGCGGCGCGGAGTTTCGAGATCATTCCGCCGCGGCCCAGAGCACTCTTGCCATTGCATTGCGCTTCCAACGCAGGCGTCAGCTTGCGGATGACCCGCTGAATCTTCGGCTTCTTTCGTCCGTTGGGAACCAGGAACCCATCCACATTCGTAAGCAGCAGCAGCCAGTCAGCTTTCACGGCGGTGGCCAGCAGAGAGCTGAGCTCGTCGTTATCCCCGAACGCGCCTTCCAACTCCCGTACGGAAACGCTGTCGTTTTCGTTTACGATCGGAACGACTCCCAGGCCCAGCAACTCCGCGAACGCGTTTTGAAGATTCCGGTAGCGAACCGGCGAGGTGAAATCGTCGCTGGAAAGCAGCAGTTGCGCCACAACCTTCTTGCCGAAGAACAAGCGCTCGTAGGTGTGCATGAGCTTGCTCTGGCCGACGGCGGCGCACGCCTGCATGCGTGGGACGTCGCTGGGGCGCTTCTGCAGATCAAGGCCCGACATGCCCGCGGCTATGGCTCCGGACGTAACGATAAGGTATTCGTTTTTCGAGAGGTCAAACTGATCCACCATCCCACGCAGCAGGTGGATATCGATCTGCCCGCCAGGGGCAATAAGACTGGTGCCGACTTTGATGACTACGCGCATCTTGTTTCTTGGCTGCGGCGGGCGCGAATTTCGCTTGCTATTCGCTGCCGTGTTGCTCCGACCAGGAGAACACAGCCTCCCGCGGGGTGGGACATCACCTCTATCGTGCCGTTAGAATGGCTTTCTTGGCAAGGTGAAAAATCCTGCCGGTTATTGCGATGCCTGCCTCCAACGCTACCAGCCGCTTCTCCGATCGGGTCGAGAACTACGTTCGTTATCGACCGGGATATCCGGCCCAGGTGATTGAGACTCTGAAAAAGCACTGCGGATTGATGCACGAGCACTT
>QIAL01000789.1 GCA_003225535.1 Acidobacteriota bacterium
TTGTCGGGCCGAAAGGACGCATTGAACGGGTGCGCGTGCTCGGCCCGGCGCGCAAATGTACGCAAATCGAGATCGCCATGACTGAACAGTTCAAGCTCGGCGTGCATCCGCCTATCCGAGAAAGCGGCGACATCGCGGACACGCCCGGCTGCACACTCGAAGGCCCTGCGGGGAGCGTGAAGCTCGACAATGGAGTTATCTGCGCCTTACGGCACGTTCACATGACACCTGCGGACGCGCTTCGTTACGGCGTGCGCGACAGGTCAGTTGTACGGGTACGGATCGCCGGCGACCGCGAACTGGTCTTTGGGGACGTGTTGGTGCGAGTGGATCCGTCCTTCGCGCTGGCAATGCACATTGATACCGACGAAGCGAACGCCGCCAACGTGAAGACAGGCGCACAGGGATACATTGAAGAAATCCAAAGCGAGGGGTCATAAACCAATTATAAACAGGCAGGAGTAGCGACTATGAACACACCAACGTTAACAAGCGATCACGAAATGTTCCCGGTACAGCAATGTTGCCCTATTGCGTGATCAAGGCCAACCGGCAGGAGTTGGATATCGTGGGTCCATTCCGTAGTCATTTTGCGAAGGGAGCGTGATCGAGGATGAATATGGCCATCGGAGCCGACCATGCAGGGTTTAAACTCAAGGAATCCGTCAAAGCTGCTCTGCTCGAATTGAAGCACGCGGTCTTCGATGTCGGCACAAACAACTCAAACCCCGTGGATTATCCGGATTTTGCGGAAGCCGTGGGTTTGGCGGTGCGCGATGGGAAGGTGGAACGAGGCATCCTCGTCTGCGGCAGCGGTGTCGGTGCGTCCGTCGCGGCAAACAAAGTGCCGGGTGTGCGCGCCGGCCTTTGCCACGACCATTATTCGGCGCACCAGGGCGTCGAGCACGACGATATGAATGTTCTCGTGATGGGCGGGCGCGTCATTGGCGAGACGGTCGCGCTCGAACTGGTAAGGGCCTTCCTTGATTCGAAATACAGCGGTGACCAGCGCCATGAGCGGCGGCTGGGAAAAGTGAAAGCGATCGAAGGACGATTTGTCGGCTCCAGTAGAAGAGCTACGCCATGAAAGTGCTTATCATAGACGTTGGTGGCACCAACGTGAAGTTCCGTGCCACGGGACATAAGACGGCTCGCTCTTTTCCAAGCGGTGCGAAGTTGACGCCCCGGCAGATGGTTAGAGGAGTCAAAGAGCTTGCCGCGGATTGGAAGTACGATGCAGTCACGATCGGCTATCCGGGAGTCATTAAGAACGGTCGCGTGGTCAAGGAGCCACAGAACCTCGCGCCAGGCTGGGTCGGATTTAATTTCAAAGGGGCCTTTGGCTGTCCGGTGAAGGTGATCAATGACGCGGCGATGCAGGCCCTGGGGAGTTATAAGCGTGGTCTCATGCTTTTTCTGGGCCTGGGGACCGGTCTCGGCTCTGCCCTCATTGCCGATGGTGTCGTGGTGCCTTTGGACCTGGCCCACCTCTCTTATAAGCATGGAAGCTACGAGCATTACATGGGCCTTCGCGGTCTGAAGCGACTGGGGAAGTCTCGATGGCGGAAGCATGTGGCCGACGTAGCAAAACGGTTCATGGCTGCCATCCATCCCGATGACCTCGTGCTGGGAGGTGGTGTCGCCAAAGATCTGGGTAAACCGCCAAAAGGCTGTCGTATGGGCGACAACGCTGACGCATTCCTCGGAGGAAGTCGCCTTTGGGAGAATGCATACAAGACGAAAGGAACACGGAATGGTAGCTATCATTGAACCAAAACCGACTCTCCCGAAAACATCAAGGGAAGGGCGGCTTGCGGACGAAGAGATGGATCAACTAGCCATCAACACCATCCGCACTTTGTGCATGGACGCAGTTCAGCGGGCCAATTCCGGACATCCCGGCACGCCCATGGCCATGGCTCCAGTTGTGTACTGTCTGTGGCAGCATTTCCTGCGGTTCGATCCCGAACACCCGATCTGGCCCAATCGCGACCGCTTTGTCCTATCGGTCGGACACGCCTCGACATTGCTCTACGCACTGCTGCACTTGACCGGCGTAAAAGCCGTAAATCCCAAGTACGAAACACTTGGTGATCTCTCAGTGTCGATCGAGGACTTGAAACAATTTCGCCAACTCGGCAGCCGATGCCCGGGCCATCCCGAATATCGGTGGACCTCCGGCGTCGAGGCCACGACTGGTCCGCTGGGTCAAGGCGTGGCAACCAGCGTGGGCATGGCGATGGCGGCTCGCTGGAAG
>QIAL01000790.1 GCA_003225535.1 Acidobacteriota bacterium
GGCGCCATCAGGTTGCTCGAAAAAATCCGCCATCTCCCGTTGCCAACGTTCGTTCACCTCGCGTTTGGCCATTTCGGCGCGAGCGCGGTCGAAGTCCGCGGTTTCCAAATATCCAACGAGCAGGCCGTCAGGACGGAGGAACAACGAATAATTTCTCCAACCGGTTTCGTGTAATGCCGCCTGCATTTCCGGCCACACGACACGGTGCCGCTGTTTGTACTCCTCGAGACGATCTGGCTTCACTCGCATGACAAAACAAACGCGCTTCATGAAATCCTCATCTATCGCAGGAACGCTTCAGGCAACCCGCCATCGACGGGAATCACATGACCAGTTGTCTTCGCGCTTTGGTCGCTTGTCAGCCAAACTATGGCATTCGCGCAATCTTCCGGCAGAACCTGTTGCTTCGTCAGTGTCCGCTGCGCGTAAAATCCGGAAAGCTTTGCGCGCAATTCCTCCGTTGATTCCGCTTCAGAGAAAGCAATTTCGTATTTCTGAAGAGCCTGGCTCACTCTCTCGCGCGGGAACATCGTCGAGCCGGCCACAACCGTGGCGGGAGCAATTCCGTTTACTCGCACCTTGGGTCCGAGCCGGACTGCCAGTTCCCGAATCAGGTGATTCAGGGCCGCCTTGCTTGTATCGTAAGCTTCACTTCCCCTCTTCGATACCACGGCGTTCGCCGAGCCCGTCAGAACCATAGTGGCCGGCAGGTTCTGGTCTTTGAATACCCATTCGCTTTCGCGAGCCAGCAGATAATTCCCCGTCACATTCACAAGAAATGTTTTTGCCCATTGTCCAGTTGACAAGTCTCCATCTGTTTCGGGGACGGGATAGATGGCCGCGGTGTTTACGATGCCGTCGATTCCTCCGAACTGCAAGACTGTAAACTCGACCGCCTCTTTCAGACTGGCCGGCGAGTCAAGCTCGACTTCCGTGCTCGCCACAAACTCGGGGCTGCCGATTGCGCCGGCCTCTTCCGCCGCCCTTTGGGCGCCACTCCTGTCGGCGTCCGCTATGACGATGTGCGCGCCTTTCTCTGCAAGCAGCAATGCGGTCCTTCTTCCTATCCCACTGGCGCCGCCAATCACAAGCACGATCCTGCGGCTAAATTCGGATTCCGGAGGCATGCGCTGCAGCTTCGCTTCCTCAAGCGCCCAATATTCAATCCGAAATGCTTCGGAGCGAGAGAGGGCGACATAGTTGTGAAATTGCTCAAAGCCGGCCGATTGCTCTGCGCGGCGCGCCTGCGGAAGAGGATGCGTTGCCTCTCCGTCGTCGAGAGCGGTTGCACCGCCCATGACGTGGATTGCGTTGAGGAAGAACTCCGTCGCGATGCGCGCTTCCTTCTTGTTTTTACCAAATCCAAATAGGCCGAGGCCCGGCACGATCACCACGGATGGGCTGGGATCTCGCAACTTGGGAGAATCCGGTGTTGCCCAGTTGTGGTAATACTTTTCGTAGTTGGCTCGGTATTCCTCGACCTGTTCGCGAATGTGCCTTTTGAGGGCGGCCAGATCCTCGCTGGCGGGGTTCCACCTGACAAAGAGCGGGCATATTTTGGTTCTGAGGAAGTGGTCCGGGCAACTGGTGCCTAAGGCCGCGAATTCCCTGGACAACTCTGAGCCGGCAAAGGTCAGCGCGTCCTCATTGCCCCCATAGTGCGCGATCACACGGCGATTCGTCGATAACGCGCCTCGCAATGCAGGAAGGACTTGTGCTGCCACCCTCGCGCGCTCGGGGAGTCCAGCGTGTTCCAATAGGCCAAACGGCAGACTTTTTTTCGCCCTATGTTCAAGAATGAATTGTCCCATCTGATCGATGGTGTGAATGCTGTTCAGGTAGCATTCCCGTTGTGTGCTGCCCCACGTGAACAAACCGTGGCTACCCAGAAGAATGCCTTCGGCCCCGGGATTCTCTTCCACTGCGCGTAGTAGCATCAGCGCCAGTTCAAAGCCTGGCCTCTGCCAGGGCAACCAGACAAGTTTTCGGCCAAAGCTTCGGTTGAACACTTCCAGTTTCTGCTTTCCATTCGCGCTAGCGGCTAGCGCGATGGCCCAGTCGGGATGCAAGTGATCCACGTGGGGGAACGGAAGAAACGCGTGGAGAGGTGTGTCAATGGAAGCGGCGACGCGGTTTTCCCCGAAGGCCGCTAGCGGGTAATAGCGCACCATCTCGTCC
>QIAL01000791.1 GCA_003225535.1 Acidobacteriota bacterium
AAGTTTGGTGCGATGGTCTATGGCGATTCCCTGGCGTCAATCGCCGCGATGAAGGAGCCGATTGATTTCTTCATTCATGACAGCGACCATTCCGCGGAGCACGAGGCGAGAGAACTGAAGGCTGTGGAGTCGAAGTTGTCGCCACGGGCGCTGGTGGTGAGCGATAATGCGGAGCACACGTCGGAGCTGCTGGAATTTGCGAAGAGGACGGGCCGGCAATTTCTTTTCTTCGCGGAAAAGCCGAAGGACCATTGGTGGCCGGGAGAAGGGATCGGCGTAGCGTTTAATTCCATGGGAGCAAAGCAAACCTGATTATGCCAGCAACCTGCTTAGTGACCGGCGCGGCCGGATTTATCGGAAGCCACCTGGTGGATCGGCTGCTGTCGCTTGGCCATCGCGTCATCGGCATCGATAACATGCTTTTGGGCCGGAAGGAGAATTTGGCGGGCGCATTGCGTAAGCAAAATTTTCGCTTCCGCGAGTTGGATGCAAATGATGTTGCCGGTTGCCTCGAGTTTTTGAAATCGGAACGGGCCGGCGTCCAGATCGTCTGGCACATGGCAGCCAACTCGGACATTCAAGCGGGCGGGACGAATCCGGATGTCGATCTTAATGCGACGTTTCTGACGACCTATAATGTTTTGAAGCTGATGCAAACGCTGGGCATCGGCGAGATTGCGTTTGCTTCCAGCTCTGCAATTTACGGGCTGCATGATGGGCTTTTGCATGAAGATACGGGACCGCTCTTTCCGATCTCGACTTATGGCGCAATGAAATTGGCGTCGGAAGGAGTGATCAGCGCCGCCGTGGAACGGTTTGCGAAACGGGGCTGGATTTTTCGGTTTCCAAATGTGGTGGGATCGCGGTCGACGCATGGCGTGATCTACGATTTTGTTAAAAAGCTGAAAGCGACCTCCGGCGAACTGGAGGTGCTCGGCGATGGCACGCAGCAGAAGCCTTACTTGCATGTTTCCGAGTTGATCGACGCAATGGTATTCGCGCAAGGCAAGGCCCAGGAGCGATTGAACTGCTACAACATCGCGCCTCCAACCAGCAGCACGACCGTGCGATACATTGCTGAAGCGGTGGTGCGCGCGGTTTCGCCCAAAGCAAAGATACGATACGGAGCGGGCTCGCGCGGATGGGTCGGGGATGTCCCGCGATTTGCCTACTCGATTGCTAAAATCCAAAAGCTCGGCTGGTCGCCGAAGATGACGTCGGATGAGGCAGTCGATCTGGCAATCCGCGAGAACTTTGAAACCGCGAAATGAATGGGGGCGGCGCAAAACAGTTGATCATCCTGGCGGGTGGGCTCGGCACGCGGCTCAAAGCGCGGCTGGGCGATTTACCAAAACCGATGATTCCGATCGGAGGTAAGCCGCTCTTGGAGCATCAGATCGAATTGGCGCGACGTCATGGCTTTAACGACGTTTTCATTTTCGCCTTTTATCAGACAGAGAGGATTCAGGCGCACTTTGGCACGGGAGAGAAGTGGGGCGTTTCGATCAAATACATCATCGAGAAGGAGCCGCTTGGGACTGCCGGGGCCGTTTTGGCGGGGTTTAGTTCGCTCGCCGAGCGGTTTGTCGTGCTCTACGGCGACACGATGGTGAATGTCGATCTTGGCCGGATTTGGAAAGTTCACCACGAACGAAGGGCTGACGCGACCTTGTTGCTGCATCCGAACGATCATCCGCTCGATTCGGATCTGGTCGAGACAGATGCGATAGGCTGGATTCGCGCTTTTCATGGACGGCCGCATCCGCAGAACGAATTTTTTCAGAATTTGGTCAACGCGGGACTCTACGTGGTCAATAAAGAGGCATTGCGGGTGTGGAGGACCCTCGGGCCCTCGACACGAACAGCCCCCTCACCCCCGGCCCTCTCCCCCAACGGGGAAAGGGAGAAGAGCGCAGCACCGCATCTGGATTTTGGGAGAGATTTGTTTCCTGCGATGCTGGCGCGAGGAGGAAAGCTCTTCGGCTATAACACTCCGGAATACATTAAGGACATCGGAACGCCCGATCGGTACGACCGAGTCTGCGCGGAATTCGAGCGTGGTGTGGTGCAACGCAGTTCGTTAAGCACGCCCCAACGCGCGGTGTTCATCGACCGAGACGGAACCCTCAACGCCGAAGTAGACGGATTAATCTCGCCGGATCAGTTGAAGCTGCTCC
>QIAL01000792.1:0-922 GCA_003225535.1 Acidobacteriota bacterium
CCAACCCACCGTCGCTCTCGATGACGTCGATCAGGTCGCCGCCCATTTCTGTGCTAGGGATCGATTTGCCGTACAGCTCGAAACTCGCGTTCTGGTGCGAGATGGTCGGAACCAGGGTCGCCTGAATGCCATGGGCCAAAGAAAGCTCGGTCTGCATGCGAATGCTGGCTAGGCCCTCCGTACCAGCGAAGAACAGCAGGCATCGAGTCCCGAAACCGATACCAACCAAGATCCCGATCGCATCGAATAGCACGCGCCGATGTACAGCAAAGGGGACCGGCGGAGGCGGCGAAACGTGCGAGGCCCAGTAGCCCAGCAACGCGGTCAAGACGACCAGCAGAAACAGGATCGGGATAAGGCGATATCTTTTGATTCCGGCGGCCCTAAGCGCCGTCGCTCCCGTGCCCACTAAGACGGGCCAAAAGAAACCTCCGCCGGTGCGCGAAGCATTGAGCTGCAATAGATCGAACGCGAAACCGCCGGCGGCGCCGATGAAGAAGTACCCTGACAGGAGAGTCTTCATCCGCGCCAGCGGCAGAGTGTGCCAGTAGGGACTAAAGGCGGTGGGAAAGGCCGAACGCACACCAGCCAACCACGTCCGGAGCTTCTTTTTCATCGGTACTTCCTCTGGCGTCCTAGATTGCAGGGAGACCGAGCGCTAAGCCAGGGCCTCGACCATTCGTCGGTAGAAGCCCTGGGGCGCGAGGAATTCGAGCAAGAGGATGCAGACGAGAATGGATAGACTTAGCGATTAAAGTGCTACCAGAAACACATAAAGATCACAAGCGAGTGCCGAACTTGCTTGGCTGGTCTTCGATTCTGGTTGGCATTCCTGACAGCCCTAAACCTCTCCCGCCGATAGTCAGAACGAGCCGTACAGAGAAGCGCCGTTCCCGCCCGGTCATACCCCGAGCGAGTGGTC
>QIAL01000792.1:960-3040 GCA_003225535.1 Acidobacteriota bacterium
TGCCTTCGCAAATCCTTCTGTGATCCCAATCACAATCTCCCGAGACGCTTGTCACTGTTCCAAAACTGTTCCCAGCCTCTAATGGATAAGCAAGGACCAGGGTGCGGACCGGCACCATTCTTTGCCGATTTCCGAATATCGAGGGTGACCATGGTGAATGATGACGTTGTAAAGTGCCCGCTGTGCGGCGGGTTCACCCACATTGAGAGACCAGATCTGCTGGCCGCGCTGAAGGAGCCTCGCATTCGCGAGCAGATCGAGAATTACATCACCGAGTTGTTGAAATCTCCGGTGGAGGAGTTGAGCAGCGTGGGCTCCACCCAGGCAGGACGCGATTTCCAGAAAGATGTTCACAGCTGGAATCCGTGCGTGCCCATGTGGCGGCGCAGCCCAAAGGAATAAAGCTTTCAAATTCCGGTGACCGGAATCATTGCCCAAAACGCGGTACACGCACATCTCCGAGGGTCTGAATTCTCTGTCGCGGCCGCTTTTCCTGCTGCAAGGAGGTCTGCCATTCCCGCCTTTCACCTGGCCGGTCATTTTCATCCCAAGTTTAGTTTTGCGCAGTCCGCAGCAAGCTTTTGCTTCAGGCGCCATGACGCTGCTGCCCGGATACACACAGCGCGGACGCGATTCATAGTACGGAGGCAATCATGTTAATCAGCAAGCAGCAGGCCCTCGATTATCACAATGGGCCGCGCCCAGGGAAGATTGAAATCACACCGACCAAACCGTGTCGAACCCAACGCGACCTCAGCCTGGCCTATACACCCGGAGTAGCCGAGCCGTGCCTTGAGATCCAGAAGAATCCGCAGGACGCGTTCAAATACACGGGCCGTGGCAACCTGGTAGCTGTACTCAGCAACGGAACGGCGGTGCTCGGACTGGGCGACATCGGGGCGCTCGCCGGCAAGCCCGTCATGGAAGGCAAAGCCGTTCTCTTCAAGCGCTTTGCCGACGTGGACGTGTTTGATATCGAGGTGAACAGCCACGATCCCGAAGAAATCATCAAGCTCTGCCAACTGCTCGAGCCCACATTCGGCGGAATCAATCTGGAAGATATCAAGGCACCCGATTGCTTTCAGATCGAGGAAGCGCTCCGCAAGACCATGAAGATTCCAGTCTTCCACGACGACCAACATGGCACGGCCATCATCTCTGGCGCTGCGCTGATGAATGCGCTGGAAGTCGTTGGGAAAGACATCAGCAAGGTGCGCGTGGTCTTTAACGGCGCCGGAGCTGCGGGCATTGCCTGCGCCGGACACTACGTTCGGCTGGGTGTGAAGAAGGAGAACATCATCCTCTGCGACACCAAGGGCGTGGTGTACCAGGGCCGCAAAGAAGGAATGAACAAATACAAAGAGCGCTTCGCGCAGGAAACCGAAATGCGCACGCTCGCCGAAGCGTTGGTCGGGGCTGATGTGTTTGCCGGACTTTCGGTCAAAGGCGCGATCAACGGTGACATGATCCGATCCATGGCGCCCGATCCGATTGTCTTTGCGATGGCAAATCCTGATCCGGAAATCACGTACGAGGAAGCCAAGGCGAGCCGTCCAGACGTGATCATTGCCACCGGTCGTTCCGATTATCCCAACCAGGTCAACAATGTTCTTGGATTCCCATTTATTTTCCGCGGAGCGCTTGATGTGCGCGCGACTGCTATCAACGAAGAGATGAAATTGGCCGCCACGCGCGCGCTGGCAAACCTGGCGAAGGAAGATGTCCCCGACTCTGTCTGCCGCGCCTATGGCGTGCCCCGCCTGCAGTTTGGACGCGAGTATCTGATTCCGAAGCCATTCGATCCACGCGTGCTGATGTGGGAGGCCTCTGCCGTCGCGGAAGCTGCGATGCGGAGCGGAGTCGCTCAGGAACCGGTGGATCTCGATACCTATCGCGCACAATTGGAGCGCAGGCTAGGCAAAGCCTACGAAGTTGCGCGCACTATGATTCATAAGGCGCAGGCCAATCCCAAACAAGTCGTGTTCCCTGAAGGCGACAACGAGAAAATCCTTCGCGCCTGTCACGCCCTGGTCGAAGAGGCGATCGGGAAGCCGATTCTGCTGGGCGATGCGGCGAAGAT
>QIAL01000793.1 GCA_003225535.1 Acidobacteriota bacterium
GTTGCGTAGACCTGATTCATCGTGGCGAAATCATTCAAGTCCTTCAGGTATACGGTCGTGACCACTACGTCGTCCACCGTCAATCCGGCCGCGGTAAGCACGCCAGCGAAATTCTCCAGGACTCCGCGGGTTTGGTCCTCAATCGAAGCGCCGGTCAAAAACAGGTTAGTCGTCGGATCGATCGCGATCTGGCCCGACAAGTACACCGTCTTCCCCACACGTATGGCCTGTGAATAGGGACCGATCGCGGCCGGCGCCAATGGCGTCGAAATTGCGATCTTTCTAGCATCGTCATCATCAGCCCTAGCAACTGCTGATCCGACGGCGATCACGCCAACGATCAATGCGGTCAAAGCGCCCCCCGCAATCACAAGACGAGTGTTCATTGATATGCCTCCCTTGTTGTAAGAGTTAAGAGGAAATAACGGTACCTGGTTGTCACGGGACAGCCAACGCAACGAAGCCGTGCTCTGCACCGTTGGCGTCGAACCAATAGTAGCGGTTCGGCGGTACCACCACCCGGGGGTCGGCCGCGTGCACCGCACTCATCGACATAGTCTTCATTTGCTTTTCCCCTTTGCGGCGTTGCGGCAAGTGAATGGACTTGCACTTGGATGCTATCGCATAGGAAATGAAAGACTGTCGCATCACCCACATGGTGTATGCACAAAGCCCCATGGGGGTTCCCCCCGCGGCGATCAGCCCTGAGTGGGCCAACGTGTCCTGCTATCGCAAGCCCGAGAACACCCGTGCAAGCAACGCAATTTGCGAATGGACGCCCACTTTAGCCATCGCCCGTTTGAGATGCGTTCGAACGGTATGCACGGAAATACCCTGTGCAGCGGCGATGTCCGCAGCCCGCTTACCCTTCGCGAGGCCCTGCACGGCACGCCATTCAGCGTGAGTAAGCGAACAAGATGCTCGCAGATCCGCGCCGATCGTCTTCGGGTTCAAGGTTGCAGACTTCCGACTCATGTAGTAGCCGAAGCAGGAGTCGAGTTAGGACGACGCACATTAGACCCTGTCCAGTCGGCTCCCGACATCACCCAAGTGGTGTACGGAACGCGGTCCTCGAGGCGCAACTGCGGTACTATCTTTGATAGGGGGGCCGGGGCTAGTGCACTGCCCCGGCGATCGACACAACATATAAAAGTGGCGCTTTAGTCGGCGCGCGAGTGACATGCGCACCCGCCCGAACATCGACCAGCTGATCCTCGACATCCATGCGGCGCCGCTGGACCCGGCCCGATGGAAGCAGGTTGTCGACGCGATGCGCTGCACACTCAACGCAGACCGCGCATTCATATTCTCCGTCCCCACCTACCGCGAGGAGGACTTCTGGCACGTCGGCTCGGAAATGGATCCCACGACGAGCATTGAGTATGCCCAAGAGTTTGCGCCAGAGGATGTCTGGATGCTCGAGGTCAAGCGCCGAAAGGCTGAGACAGGCATGATCTCAACAGGTGAAGAGCTAATTCCTCGAGCAGTATTTCTCAGCAGCCGATTCTTCAACGAATTTCTCGCACGCCATGATATCGACCGCTTCTTGAACGTGTTACTGCGCGATCCCCCCGGGCGGGGCGCTCCCGTTCCAGCGAGCTTCAGTTTTTACCGAGGCCTGGGTCACTCCGCGTTCGGAGACCAGGAACGAGCCCTTCTCGCTCGGGTTACGCCGCACCTTGTGCTCGCGCTGGATACGTTCTGGCGAACACGGGACTTGTCGCTTCAAAATGCGTTGCTGTCACGGACTCTCGATGCCGTGACGGCACCACTTTTCTTGATTGATCGCCTTGGCCGCATTGTCTTTGCCAACCGGGCCGCAGAAACGGAACTGCGCACGGGCGAGCGCCTGCGGAGTATCAATGGGCGTCTTACACCCTCCCCGGACCTTAGGGATCCTGGAGGAACGGCCGCACTCACCGTGGGAACCAGTGCTCGCAGAGTGATACTTTCGACCGCACCACTCTCGGAGACCACGAACCCGGGTTCGTGGGGTGGCCCTCTGGGCCTCGTCTGGCTGACCCCAGCACACCTGACGTCGAGCCCAACGAGCCTCATCACCGACCTCTTTGGATTGACCGCCGCGGAAGACCGGCTACTCAAGTCCTTAGCCGGTGGCACGAGCCTCAGTGAAACGGCTACGACACTCCGCGTCAGTATCCACACCGCCCGCACTCAGCTGAAATCCATTCAGCAAAAGACCGGGTGGCACACGCAGAGTGAACTATCTCGCACAGTCCAACAGCTCGGCGCAATCGATCCTGGGACTCCTAGAATGAGGCCGTCTTTCGAAGACAACGGGAATGCAAGCCGTTGACAGTCGCAGCCGCTGGGGGTCATCGAGCGCTGCTTCGCCGGCGTCCTCGATAATGAGGCGTGGCATGATGTACTGATAGCCGCGGCAGCCTACTGAGACATTCTCACATCGCGGCTTTCAGGTAACGCGGCGCCTGCTACCCACGCTACCGGGAGGAGTCGAGCGCCCGTGCTTGCATGGTTCCGCCCAACCGCTCAAATGTAGGAAACCCTCACCCGTCTCCAGCTCGCCGAAAGACGCGAGCTTCAAATAGCCCTGCAGGTCAGGTAGCTGCTCGATCTCACTCGGCAGCACGGCGGCTTCGGTCACATGGTGTTCGCTACTGGTTACGCTGGAGCGCCAGTCTTTGGGGCTGCGGGAGCGGGAGGTGTGGACGCCGTGAATTTGCAGTTAGTGTGAGATTGGTACCGTTCCTCTCGTCGGCGTCTCAGGGTCTCAGGGTCTGAGGTCGAAAGTCCGCGCGAGCTCGACCCCGGCGCCGAGGGTTCGATAGATTCTTGGTACAGCTATGGCGGCAACCCGTTGGGGTCAAAGATCTGATCTCCGAGCCCGGGTGGCTGGCGACAATTGGATTTGCCGGTAGTTGTTGTCGGCGGTGGTGGCTTGAGCGGCGGATACCCGGGACTCCGGCGCTACTAGCACCGGATTTTTGGTCACGGTGGTCGAAGGATGCGCGATGGATGAGCTACGTGTTTACGTGTTTGATTTCATGGTGGCCAGGGGCGGTATCGAACCACCGACACGCGGATTTTCAGTCTGTTGACGGCCCTTCGAGAAGTTTATCAATCAATCACTTGCAGCGCTTGCCAGCCCCGTCCCCAGGCTCACCACGGCACAATTACGGCACACTCAATCTGAGTTCGTCACGTTCCCGGCACACTCTTCCGAACGCCGCCGCCACGTTCACCATAGCCTTTCTTACGAACTCGATCAAACTAGGCCGCTGTGGAACAGCCGTGCTCCGCTGGGCCTCCGCTCCGTGTGTCCTGCCGGGAAATACACCTCGGTATCCGTACTTCATCGCGTACCAGTCATAGCATAGCTTCGACGCATTCAAAACTGTCCTTTTTTTGAATCAGATTCCGGTAATGCCTAACAATCCGCTCCCCTCCTTGGCATGCTCTGTCAGGAGGTCACCATGAATGACCAGTTCTCTCGACGCCATTTCACCAAGCTCGCCGTCGGCGCTGCCATTGTTGGTTTCAATCCCGACGAGCGTTCTTGGGTTACGCAGGCAAGCGACAGCGCGCGTCCTTTTGATCACCTGCCGAAGCTCGATGGTGCGCTGCTCCTCGATGAGGCGTCGCGCCGAGCCATTGCCACCGATCAGGGCAACATGTTTCATCGCGGGCCCGCAGCCGTCCTCAAGCCGGGCTCCCTGCAAGACATCGTGGCGACGGTGCGTTACGCCAACCACCACAGACTGAAGGTTGCTATCCGTGGCGATGGTCATTCTCGCTATGGCCAGACGCAAGCCGAAGCTGGGGTGGTCATTGATTCACGTTCACTCAACGCGGTCCGTGTACGCACACCGCACTCTGCCGATGCGCAACTTGGCGCGTTCTGGAGCGCTGTTGCCGACGCTACGCTACCAAAGGGCCTGACGCCGCGTCTGTTCCCCGGGACATGCCTCGCGCTACTTACGGTGGGCGGCACGCTGAGCGCAGGCGGCATCGGCAATATGAGTCCCCACTATGGCGCGTTAGTGGACAACGTCACCGACCTCGATGTCGTTACTGGGGATGGCCGTCTCGTCAC